>JALJPK010000018.1 GCA_022968985.1 Pseudomonadales bacterium
CCTACTCAACAAGCAGATTTGTACGGTACCTTATTAGAACGGGATCATATAATTAGTTGTAAAAATCCCAAGATTTATGGTGCCATTTTAGCGCTAAATGAAAACGATGCAATTACAGCGGATAATGAATTTACCGATGGTCATGTAGGGATGGGGGGCTCTGATGGAGCGCCGGGTGAATATAATTCTGCTGTTGTGCCATCAAGTGAATGTGAAACTGATATCAATGGGCAGCTTATATATAGAATTGATGGTGTGATCGTAACAAAAGTATTAATCGATGGTGAAGTTAAATATCAAGATGTTGATGGTGATCTAGTTGATGGGCTAGCGAGTGTAAATTGTTATGTGGAAGATGATCCTGATGCTACCAAAGAAACAATCAAAGTTTCTTGGACTCGTTTTTTATAATTTAATGACTTAATAAGCACACTTAAAATAATATTTTTTAAAAAAAACAGGCTCATTTATGAATCTGGTTTTTTTTTGCTTAGATTTTAGAATTCTGAATTGTATCGTAAGAAATGTTAAATAGCCTTTTTGTAAGATTGTAAGATTGTAAGATTGTAAGATTGTAAGATTGTAAGATTGTAAGATTGTAAGATTGTAAGATTGTAAGTATAAAAACTCAGTCGGTTAATTCAAAAGAAACAAAAGTGTTCACGACTTAACATATGTTTACATATAACATTTTGAGAATAATGCAAATTTAAATATGAGTGTTGGGATGCGGGTGTAAAAAACCAAATAAAAAATACAGACAGGTCAAAACCAATATATTGTTAAGATATGTTGGTTTTTGCATTTTAGTGAGATGGATCTCAAAACAATGTTTTATTACAATACAAAAACATAAGTTTGACAAAATAAGGCGTATAAAGTGACTAAATATAGCCATTTAGCTTTTGTAATGTAACTCGTAACACGTAGTGAGTAGGTAATCTGTGTATTGTTTTGAACGCTGTCTCAATATAAATGCTTAAAAATTGCTAAAATGGTCAAGTTAATAAAAGAATACACTCTAAGAGAGAACGCTTATGAACATACGAAGTATATTTTTCAGTTTAAGTTTGTTAATCGCTTTAGGTAGCTGTGGCGGTGGTGCACCTCCTATAAAAGCTGTCAGTAAGATAGAAAGACAAGAGATGTCAATCCAACCTGTTGAGTCAAACGGAATGGTGACAATTAACTTAATTGACGACATCGAAATGAGTGATGATGTTGATGCTGTATATACTTGGTATTTTGGTGATGGTTCAGAGCCGCAAGTTACTAATGTTGCATATATGGAGCATGAGTTTGCAGAGAATGGAAACTACGAAGTTTTATTGGTAATTACGGATGCCAATAATAATGCCGAGAAACTCAATGTTGAACTAACGATTGTTGTTGAGACCGCATTTACAGAACCTAACCTCGATTTTACATATGAATCTAATAAATTAGAAATTTCTTTTACTTCAAAAGTGGCTGGCTTAATGGGTGATCAACCTATTTTCAGCTGGAACTTTGGTAATGGTCAAGTTTCTTCTGAAGCTAATCCTGTTCATACTTTCGATCAGCCAGGTTCATATACGATTTTATTATCAGTGAATGACAATGAGTTGACTGTTACTCGTGACATCGAGGTATCAGATATTGCAAATACTTCCCCCACTGCATCAATGACTATAGTGGAACAAAATTTATTAATGATCAAAACAAGTGCTACTGGTTCAATGGATCCAGAAGGTACCAACCTAACTTACTCTTGGGATTTTGGTGATAACACAGTATTAGACAATGCCAATATTTCTGAGTCACATACCTATGTAAATGCGGGTACTTATACAGTTAGCTTAACGGTTTCAGATGGTGAGCTTTCAGATAAAACTCAAACATCAGTAACTGTAATGGGTGAGATGAATGGTGTTGACTCATTAGTGCAGCAATCCATTGATGCGTTTATAACGACTCCTTGTAGTTTATGTCATTACGCTGGTGGACCTGGCGAAGGCAACTTTGAACTGTCAAGGGACAACTTGACAGAACAAACAGTAACACAGACGCTTAAAAACTTAGTCAGCGCGGATGGTGGTAGAGATAAATTATCAAATCCAATAGATGGTGGAAGTCTGGATGCTGATGGTGAACCTGTCCACTTAATATTAAGTAGTGAAAACGCCGATTTATGGAATGCTGTTATTGCACAAATGATTGAACTAGTTGATAACGAAGAGCCACCAACAGGCCCTGTTGTTACAGCTGCGTTTACATTTGATGTTTCTGATCTAACCGTGTCGTTTGATTCAGCGGGTTCTTCAGATGGAACATATTTATGGGATTTTGGTGATGGTCAAGATTCAATTGAAAGCGCACCTACTCATACTTATGCGTCATCGAATGAATACACAGTAACGTTAACAGTCAGTGAAGAATCAGTAACCGCCCAAGATATTAAAAAAGTAGGTGCTTTTATTGGTAATTCAATAAGTGGTGCAGCTCTTTATGATCAGCAGTGTTTTGTATGTCACCAAGAACAGGGAATAGGTATTGATAAACAAATCGAAGCCCTTTCTGTTAATGCTTATTTAAAAGGGTTTAAAGAAGCATATCCAATTATTAATATTTCTATGCCTAAAGAAGGTGAAGGGTTTGAGCCTGCTCATTGTGTAGGGCAATGTGCAAAAGACATTGAAGCTTATATGTTAACTTGGGATCCAATTGTGACTGAGGTGTCTTGTACTAAACCAGAAGATGAAACGTTATATGGTCCAAGGCAGATGCGTTTATTAACAATTGAAGAGTACGCTAATACAGTACAAGACTTATTTGGTGTAGATGTTGATACATCAAACTTAACCGCTAATTTACAGATTCATGCGATGGATAACCATGTAACGGTTGGTGTGGAATACAATCGATTAAAAGGCTTTGAAACAACATCACACTTAATAATTGATGAAATAGTGGCCAATAACTTTACATCAGTAAAAGGCTTAGAAAGTTGTATTTCTGATGGGGATTGTGCCGAGAAGTTTGTTTCAGATTTTGCACTTAGAGCATATCGTCGTCCATTATTACCGACTGAAATCGCACGTTATAATACAATATTTACAAATACAGCTTATTCAATAAGTTTGGAGCCAATTGAGGTATTAGAAGCAGCGGTACGTTCAGCATTATTGTCACCTTATTTTTTATATCGTTCAGAAGTAGGAATGACTAAAGTTGATTATGAAGCCTATATAGAAGAAGTGAATACACCTCCAGTTGTACCTATTACTACAATTGATCCAAGTGAACTGATGGGATCAAATGGCCAGAATTTGGAAAATGGAGTAATAAATGCGTATCAAGATGCTAAAGTCAATGTTTTATTTACAGGTAATGACGTAATTAAAGTGAATTTACATGCTGAATCTCCAGCGCATAGTTTTGCTTCGATAACAATTGGAGATGATAAGCTTTGGGAAGGTGTTACTAGTGAGTTAGAAGAACTTGAAGTCTTTTATACTGGTGAAGCTGGTACATTTCCTTTAAAAATTAAAGCAGGTAATATGCCAGCAACACTTGGTTTAATTATCGTTCAAGAAAACATAATTTTCGAAGCGCCCGTTATCATTGAATTTCCAGAAATTGATGATGATGCTTATGCATTATCCCCTTACGAAATTGCAACTTACCTTGCTTATACTTATACAGGCTCTATGCCAGATGATACTTTATTAGCTGCTGCTGAAATTGGTTTAAGTACCGAGGCGGATGTTGAATCGCAGATTCTAAGATTAATGGATACCGATAAAGCAAGAGTACACTTTGGTAATTTTGCCGCACAGTGGTTAACTACCGATGCTGTGATTGATGCAGCCAAAGACGCGGTATTATTCCCAACTTATACAAAAGAAGTAAGACTGGCGATGGCGCAAGAAGTACGTGAAATATTTACCAATGTATTATTTGACGACAGTGCATCATTCTCTGATTTGTATAACAGTAATTATACATTTGTAAATGACGTATTAGCCGATTTTTATGGTATTCCAGGTGTGAACGGATCAGACTTTGAAAAAGTAGTGATACCTGAGCGTGGAGGTTTAATTACTTCTGGTGCATTCTTAAGTGCTTGGTCAAGCCCAACTGACAGTAAATTAATAATACGTGGCGTAAGATTACGTGAACGCTTTTTATGTCAGCATTTACCTCCATTCCCAAGTAATGTGGATTTAGATGAAATACGTTTAACACAAGCAGCAAAAGTAGTAGAAATATCCGAACAAAATAACGGTAATATTCGTCAATCTCATTTGGATTATATCACTACCGATGTTGAAGCCTGTAAAGGTTGTCATGAATACATCATTAATCCTCTTGGTGTAGGTTTAGAAGATTTTGATGCAGTAGGTTTACCTCGTACTAGTTATTCAGCTAATGGTTTAAGTGTTGACTTTCAAGGGTTTGAGCCTGAAAAAGCAGCACATAATTCAACATTTTATGGTATCAATGATATTGATGATTCGACTGAGTTTAGAACTTTCCAAGGTGCCAAAGAGTTAGGTGAAATTTTTGCTGGTGAAGACGTAGCTAAGGCTTGTCTAATCGAAATGGGTTTCCGTTATATGATGGGTACCGGGCCAGACGAATTTGATCATGACAATAAAACACGTATTGTAATGACAACTGACGAAAAAATTGACTTTGAATGTGTGAGTTCAGTGATGATGGCTGAAATGGAAAATCAATTAAGTCCAAAAGCTGCATTTATTAAAATGGGTTTATCAGACATTGTTCGTTTTAGAAAACAACGTAACCGTTAATTACGCCAATATTAAGGTATTCAGTATGAAAAAATTAAAAACACCTCAAGATGTACAGCGTCGTAATTTTTTAAAGACGGTTGCAAGTTCAGGTATTGCAGTCAATACACTTAAAGCCAGTGCATTAGGTATGGGTATTATGGCAAGTCGAACTGCCGCTGCAGCAGGCCCAGGTGGTTTGAAGCGTGTAATATTTGTATATACACCCGACGGTGCACCAAATGGTACTTATACATTAAATAACGGCACATTAGGTGAAAATGCGGTAGGTTTAGAGGCTGTAAAAGACAATTGTATTATTTTCGACGACTGTACAACCGGTGGTAACGGTCACAGTGATGGCGGTTTAGGTATTTTAGGCGGGGCAGGTACACCACCTGCTGGTCAAGAATTCCGTATAGACACTTATGATGTGCATTTAGAAAAATACCTAGGCGCGGCTTCGGTTATTCCCTCATTGCACTTAGGAGTTGAGTCAAACAGTGAGAATTGTATTGGTTTTCGTAGTAAAAACCGTATTAAATATCAGGACAATCCGATTGCTGCGTTTACAGGTATGTTTGGCGCTGGTGGTGAAGCGGTAGATCCCGCTTCAATCGCACGTAAAAAAGCCCCTTTTGAATCTTCATTAGCTGAAATTCGAGCAATTAAAGCTAAGTTAAGTGCATCTGAAGTTTTACGTATGGAAGAGCATGAAGAAGCCATTGAGCGTATGATTGCTAACTTTGATCAAGGCACAACGGCGGGTTGTGATGATATTTCTCAATTTAAATATGGTCTTGATGGTACCGAAATTGGTGAATTTGCTAAAATCAGTAAAATGCAATGTCAGAATATTGTTGATGCCTTTAAATGTGATTTAACCAATGTAGCCACGTTACATTTAGGTAACCATTCAGCGGAATTTACAATATCAGCAGATCCTGAGTTAGCTGCATTAGGTACTTACCATACCGCGGTACATTTTCCTGATACTATTGGTTATGGCGCTTATCGTAGGTTCTTCACAGAACGTTTAGCTGAATTAATTGCATTATTAAAAACTACAAAAGGATCTGACGATGAGTTTTTAATCGAAAGTACCCTTGTATTACAAATAACCTGTATGGGTAATGGTAATGCACATGACCAAGCCCAAGCACCATTCACTTTAGTGTCAGGATCAACTCAGATGGTTGGTGGGCGCGGATTTAATGCCGGTCATAGTTATAATTTATTAGATACTGTGTCAGCAGCATTGGGTGTTGATGATCAAATGCCAAAATACGCATCAATTGGAACCGGTGATGGTGGTGGAGTTGTTTCTGGTTTATTAACGGCTGTTTAATAATATTTAATATTTTTTGATAATAAAGCCGCAATTTAAATTGCGGCTTTTTTTTGTCTAAGGGAAATGAAATAGGTGTGGAATAAAATTGTTATAAAATATTGAAGGCTATAAAAAAAATTGGAGCATAAGTTTAAAAATCCACATTTAAATGTCATGGACAAAACAAAAAAGCAAAGTTGATTTTACGTTTATTAATCGGTTTTTTTGAAACGATTAGTTGAGCGCAGAGCGAAGGATGATAATGCTATTGGTTTGTATTTTTTAATTAATAAAAGTGAAACAAAAGTCCCTGTTGCTGTCTTTTAATTTGTTTATAATAAACCGTTAATCTCTGTAAATTCCCTCAAAATTTTAAAAAGTTAACCAAAAGGATTAAAAACATGTCTTTGAAAGGTATTGTTTTAAATGTGCTAACTGTTTTATGTTTAATCAGTTGTGATGTTAAAAAAGAAAGCGATTCTACAATCACTCTTCCAAGCCCCACTCAAAATGTCGTTATAAGTAGTATCAGTATTGAATCCAATATAACAATACCCCATGAAAGTAATGGCTTAGTTATAATTGATTTAACAGATAAAATCGACATGACTGATGATGTGAATGCTTTATATACATGGTATTTTGATGGTGAGAATTTAGATTCTGTTACAACTACTGATCCGAGAAATTATTATAATTATACTCAAAATGGCAGTTATCAAATAACACTGATTATCTCCGATGTAAATGAAAAAGCGCCAGCAGTTACTCTTGAGATGTCGATTGAAATCACAAGCCTAATAACCCCTGCAAAACCAATATCTTTACCCGTCATTAATCAGGGACATGTTTCATTTGATCTTAGTAATCAATTTGAAATGTCTGATTTTGAAAACCCTGAATTCACTTGGGACTTTGGTGATGACTCAAATCAGCTCATCACAACAACCCCTGTTTTAGAGCATAATTATGTTTTAAATGGCGAATATGAAGTGACTGTAATTATTACAGAAAAACAAAATCCAACAATATTTGAAAGTGTTAGTTTAATAGTTTCAATTGAAAATATAGTTGTCGATGAGATTAATGAAAAACCCATTGCCAGTTTTGCTTATTTTATCATTGATAATGTAGCCACTTTTGACGCTTCAGAATCTTATAATCCAGTGAATAACCCTTTAAGTTATTTTTGGGATTTTGCCGATGGATTAACTAGTAACGAAAAATATCCAGAGCATGTTTATACACAAAGTGGAATTTATGCAGTTAAGTTAACTGTAAGTAATGGTGTTAATTCTGTATTTGTTATACATGATCTTACGGTTCATATTGTCGAAAACACTGCTCCTGTAGCCAAACTTACATACACACGAGATAGCAATATTCAAAACCTGTATACATTTGATGCTTCGAACTCAACCGATGTTGATGGTGACTCATTAACTTACAGTTGGGAATTTGATAATACTACCTCTAGCAGTATGCTGAGTTCTCATACCTTCGATACTAATAAAGATTACTGGGTAAGCTTAACTGTTTCAGATGGTAAATTAAGCGCTACAGAATCAATTTTAATCACTGTATTTATAGTGCTTGAAGGCGACCCAGTTGCTGGTGAGGTTTTATATCAAACTCAATGTGCAATTTGTCATGAAGGGGATGATAACAATAGATACGGTGAAGGTGATCATTATTCTATGGTCGAACCAATTGAAATTAATTCTTATCTTAATGGATATTTGGATTTATTCGCAAAAATTGATAACTCTATGCCTGCTGAAAATCCTGAGTTATGTATTAATCAATGTGTCGCTGACATCGAAGCGTTTATGAAAACTTGGGATTATCAATCCACAGAAATATCCTGTTTAATTCCTGATGAAGAAACAAAATTTGGTTCTAGACAGTTAAAATTATTAAACATTAATGAATACACAAACTCAGTCAAAGACATTTTAGGAATTGATATTGATGACTCTCAATTGTCGGCTGACTCTAAAGTGTATGGTTTTTCTAACCTATCTGAAACGGCGATTGATTATTCACGTTTTCAAGGTTATCAGTCTGTTGCCATTTCAACTTCTAAAATATTATATAACAATGATTTCATAACAGTAGTGGGTTTAGAAAACTGTGTAACACAAAATGATTGTGCCGATAAATTTATAGCTGAAACATTAACACGTTTTTTTAGACGTGAAATAACCCCCGCTGAAAGCGTTACTTATTCAGATTTATTTGATGTGGAATTTGTTACAAAAGGCAATCAAAAAGCAGGCTTGAAATTAGCTATTAGAACCGCACTAATGTCGCCTAATTTTTTATATCGTTTTGAACTGGGTATGACCCAAGCACAATATGAAACCCATAATGCGCAGTTAACGCAGCCGGGTTCTTGGCTGTTTGATGAATATAATGGAAGTGATTTTCATGAAAGTTTTATTAGTGGTCCAACATTAGAAAATAGTGAATTGTCTGCATATAACACTGCTTATTTAGAGCATAATTTTACAGGGAATGACTTAATTAAAATCAGCCTGTTAGCACAGACAGATAATCAAGAGGCGCAATTATTAATTGCTGATGAAGTAATTTGGTCTGGCCAAACATCACAGATGACAACGATAGAGTTAAGTTATAGTGGTCTTGCAGGAGTACAAGACATTAGACTAAAAGCGGGCAGCAGAGAGCTGATAATTGGTGAATTAAAAATTGGACCACAATTAATTTATCAGGTGCCATTAACCGTACCTAATGTAGATGAAGGTGTTTATGTATTAACCCCTGCTGAAATAGCTACTTACCTTGCATTTAACTTTACAGGCACCACACCAGACGACACATTATTAACCGCTGCAATTAACGATGAGTTATTAACAGACAGTCAAATAAAAGCGCAAATAAAACGTCTTTTAAATACCGATTCAGCAAAAACACACTTTGCTGATTTCGCCGCTCAGTGGTTCGCAACCGACGCAGTATTAGACGCAAGTAAAGACCAAGTGCTTTTCCCAAGTTATACAGATGAAGTACGTCAATCAATGGCACAAGAAGTTCGTGAAATATTTAACGATGTAATGTTTGATGACAACGTACCGTTCTCTGAACTATACGATTCTAACTACACCTTCCTTAATCAAACCCTTGCTGATTTTTATGGGATTGGTGGGGTAGCAGGTGATGATTTTGTTAAAAGATACACACCAGAGCGTGGCGGAATTATAACGTCGGGCGCATTTTTAAGTGCTTGGAGCTCACCAACTGAATCGAAGCTAGTATTGCGAGGTGTAAGAATTCGTGAGCGTTTAATGTGTCAGCATTTTCCACCATTCTCATCAAATATTGATTTAGGTAATATTTATGAACAACAAGCAAACAAAGTCCAAGAGATAAAAGAGCAAGAAAATGGTTTGATTAGGCAGCCACATTTAGACTTTATACAAACCGATGTAAGCGCATGTCAGTCATGTCACGAATACATCATCGACCCATTAGGTTTAGGTCTAGAAGACTTTGATGCTGTAGGTTTACCACGCACGCAATATGCAAACGGTTTGTCAGTTGATTTCACAGGGTTTCACCCAGAGCAAGAAACTCATCAATCAGCTTTGTATGGCATTAACGATATATACGATTCCTCAGAAAGAATCGCTTTCCAAGGTGCTAAGCAGTTAGGTCAAATTTTTGGAACGGGCGGCGCGTCACAAGTAGCTAAAAGTTGTTTGATTGAAATGGGTTTTCGTTTTATGACAGGCACAGGCACACAGGTTTATGATTTTGATGATAAAACTTTTCGGGTGTTATCTTATTTTGAAAAAATGGATAACCTCTGTACGGCAAACTTAATGTCGAGCGCAATGGATGTTACAGGTAATCCTAAAGATGCATTCATTGAATTGGGACTATCCGATATAGTTCGTTTCAGAAAAGAATTCAATACAACTCAAAACAATCAATAATTAATTACGATAGATAAGTAGGTAATAAAAAATGAAAAATCTAAAAACGCCTCAAGATGGTCGTCGTCGTAATTTTTTAAAAACGGTAGCGAGTTCATCAATAGCAGCAACAACATTAAAAGCTAGTACATTAGGTTTAGGATTAATGGCAAGTCGTATAGGTTTTGCTGCTGGCCCAAATGGTATAAAACGTTGTGTAATTGTTTATATTCCAAACGGTGCAGCACCAGACACTTATAGATTTAATAATGATGGTACATTAGGCCCATCGGCAGCTGCATTAGAATCGGTAAAAGAAAATATCGTAATTTTTGATGGGTGCAAAACTGCAGGGCGTGGTCACAGTGATGGTGGAGTAGGAGTATTAGCAGGCTCATCATTAACTGATGAAACCTATGATGTGACCCTAGAAAAAGTCATAGGCATAGGCCAACAAAAAGTAGAAATAGATATCAGAAATTATGCTAAAGGAATTTACTACCTCCAACTTTCTGTTGACGATGAAACAGTTGTAAGACAACTATTAAACACAAGGTAGTACTAGTATTAGTCGTCGTGATGGTGCCAGTGTAATGTATATAGACAATCCAAGACTTGCGTATACTCGATTGTTTGGAGATATAGCTGGCGAAGAATCTGAATCAGACGGCATGTTAAAAGAGCCCTATTCACATAATTTAGCTGAGTTAGCTGCGCTTAAGTCTAAGTTAGGTCCACAAGCAATAGCGCGTATTGAAGAACACGAAGCCGCGATAAAAAGAGCAATATTAAATTTAGAACAACAAGTGGATGTAGGATGTGACAATCAAGTTCAATCTACATATGGCTGGGAAAACACAGGATCTAAGCCTGAAGTAGGGCACTTTACCCAAGTCAGTAATCAGCACTGTGACACAATCGCCTTAGCGCTTAAATGTGGCTTAACTAATTTAGTGACACTAAGTTTAGGCACCAGCGATGTTGATTTTACAGTCCCAGAATTTGCTGAATTAGGTCCGTACCACACTGTAATTAACTCAAATACACCGCACTACATTAAATTTAGAAATTACCTGTCTGAACGTTTGGCCTATTTAATTAATGTATTAAAGACAACCACAGATGAAAATGGTGATAGTTTATTGGATAGCACTATAGTGCTGCAAGTGACTTGTATGGGGGATGGTAGTGCACATGATCAAGCAAACGCCCCTTTCACTATGGCAACAGCAACAAAAAATATGATCGGTGGACGTGGTGTTACTGTTTCGCATAGTCATTCGTTATTAGATACGGTGACAGCAGCACTTGGGGTAGAAGATCAAATGCCTCAATATGGTGATGGAGCAGTTCCTAGCTTGTTGCTTTAATTATAATCATCTATTAAAAAATAATTAAAAAAACCTGATGATTTTATGTTATTGGGTTTTTTTTTGAATAAAATTTATATGTTAATTTGACGTTAATAGAATTAATTATTAATAATGTGGGTGTCACTATCGGTGCTATTGCCTCCGCCTTTAAACGCTTCTGCCTAGCAGTTCTCTAATTGTGTTAATGAATTTTTTCGTAACTAATCCTCGTGATTTATTAGTTAAATCTTAAATATCGTGTAAAAACAGATCGTCTATCTATTCGTTATATGAACCTAACATGAACAGAAGGTTTGTAGTGGGTTTCTCTGAATGTCTGGATATTTTAAAATAGGATGTCATGGTTTAAAATGTTATGTGAATTTGTTAGATGATAGTGTTATTAAATAAATAAAATAATCTGTGTGTAATATAAGGAAAAACAAGTGAATCATATTCAACAAATACTGCAAAAGTGGTATTCACGCAGAAATGAGTGTCAGTGGGTTTTGGCTAGTATTACCCATGTAGTAGGTTCCAGTTATCGTAAACCTGGTGCGATGATGTTGATGAATCAATACGGTGAGAAATTTGGTCAACTCAGTGGTGGTTGTATTGAAAATGATCTGTTAAAACAATGTCATAAAGTTCTTAGCACGGGCAAAGACATCCAAGTGTTATACGATGCACGTTCTCAATCTGATGAAAGTTGGTTTTTAGGCTGTGGTGGTTGTGTTGATATATGTTTGCAAACAGTGAGTCAAGAAAATGCTTATCAGCAGTTAGACAAACTGTTAGACAGCTTAAAACAACGCAAAACTAGTTATTACCAAATAAATCCACAACAACAAAATAAATTAAGTCTAAAAGCCAACCTTCAAAATGCATTTGTTATTAAAACACTACCGCATTTATTAATATTCGGCGGCGGTCAAGACGCTATTCCTATGGTGAACATCGCCAAACAAATGGGCTGGTTAGTAAGCTTGGTTGATCCGCGTAGCCTTTTTGGAAAACTAAGTGATTTCCCTATGGTTGATAATTTATTTGGTCAACCCGCTTTAAGTTTAGATCAATCGTTTTTGAAGTCGATAGATGGTGCAATTGTAATGAGTCATCAATTACATTTAGACGCCCAAGCAATTGAAGTATTACAAAATAGCAGTGCAAAATATATCGGTTTATTAGGCCCGACAGATCGCAAGAAAAAAGTACTCAAACTTGTAGCAAAACCAATCACTAAAAATATTACAGGCCCAATGGGTTTGGCAATTGGAGGTGAATTACCTGAAGCCATCGCTCTTGCAACTATTAGTCAATGTCATCAAGTTTTGTTTGCTAAGGCCACGGTATGTTTGTCTTAATTTTAGCTGCTGGAAATTCCACTCGATTTAACGGCATTAAACAACTTGCCAATTTTAATGGCCTGTCTTTATTACAACGTTGTATTGATTTGGCTGAACAGGTAGCCGCTGATAAATACGCGGTTGTATTAGGTGGGAATTTTGAATTAATTAAATCCCATTTAAAAGCGAATACTTGTTATGTGTATAACAAAAATTGGCAAAAAGGATTAGGTAACTCGATAAAAGCTGGGTTACAAATAATGCCTAAAAATACAGACGCTGTTTTATTATTGTTAGCCGACCAACCATTGATCACTATTCAACAAATAAAACAATTACTTAAAAAATTTGATGGGAACCATCCGGCTTGTGCCAATTATGCCACTACTAAAGATTTTCCCGTTACAGGTGAGTCTGTAATATATGAGTCTGTAATAGGTGTGCCCGCTATTTTCCCAGCCAGTTATTTTGATCAACTTAAAACACTTGATGATAAATCGGGTGCTAAAAAAATATTAAAAGATAATCAAGATTCCTTAACGTTAGTGCCAATGTCTGAAGCGAAATTAGATATTGATTCCAAACAAGATTTCCAAAAAATACTAGAAATTTCTAATTCTGCCATATAAAAAACAATCAAATTTAACAAAAGAATAAAAAAGGGAAACAAACTATGCAACTTAAAATAAATGGACAATCAATGGATGTATCAGTCGATCAAGACACACCACTTCTTTGGGTGTTGCGTGATCATTTGAAATTGACAGGCACTAAGTTTGGTTGTGGTAAAGGTTTGTGTGGTGCTTGTACTGTATTAGTTAATGATAAACCACTACGCAGTTGCTCAGTGCCAGTAAGTGTTTTAAAAGGCATGAATATTACAACCATCGAAGGTTTATCAGGCTCTACGGCAATACAACAAGCGTTCGTAAAACACGATGTGCCCCAATGTGGATTTTGTCAGTCGGGGCAAATAATGGCGGCCACTGCATTATTGGCGACCAATGCCAATCCAAGTGAAAATGACATCAAAAATACAATGACCAATTTATGTCGATGTGGCACTTACCCAAGAATTAAAGCTGCGATTCAAGATGTTGCAAAAAAGGAGTTAATACTATGATTTTTAATATATGCCGTTGTGGAACTTACCCAAGAATTAAAGCCGCGATTCAAGATGTTGCAAAAAAGGAGTTAATACTATGATTTTTAATATAAGTCGTCGTGGATTTATAGCCGGGTTGGGTATTGCAAGTTCAAGTTTAACCTTAGGCTTTTCAGCCCATGCAAAACAAATAAAAACGTTAATTGATTTAAACGGGTATGTCAGCATTGATGTAGATAATAATGTGCTGCTTACTTTACCTAAAGCAGAAATGGGACAGGGAGTGAATACAACCTTCGCTATGTTTTTAGCCGATGAAGGGGATTTAGATTGGTCAAAAATATCAGTGCAATCTTCGAATGATTTAAGTTTAACAGGTGGCAGTGGTTCAATATCTGGAAATTGGCGCTCTATACGTAGAGCGGGGGCAATATTAAGAGTGCAGTTAATTCAAGCTGCTGCTGAATTTTGGCAAGTAAGCGCAGATGAAATAACAGCCAAAAATTCAATATTAAGTTATCAAGATAAAAGTATAACTTATGGTCAATTAGTTTCAAAAGCAACGTTACTTAAATTACCCAAACGACTTAAACCCAAAAAATGGGACGAATTAAATCTAGTGGGTAAACCAACCATAACCATTGATGCCCAACAAAAAATTAGTGGCGAACTAAAATACACAGGTGATATTCAACTTGATGGCATGTTATACGCTGCCATTTATCACGCGCCTTTTTCTTTGGAAGAACGCATTAAAACCACTTATAAACAATTAGATCAAATTGAAGGGTTAAGTTATAACAATCAAATCTCTCAAAAAGGTTTAGTGATTATCAACGGTGCGATTGCTTTACTTGCAGAAGATTATTGGCAAGCACAAAAAAGATTGGATGCTCTAGAATTACATTTTACCGATGATTTAACTGTCATTGATACTCATAAATATGCCAAACAGCTTAATACTATTTTAAAAGATCAATCGACATTAGAAAATGTCAGTATTGATCAATATTTTGAAATTGGTAATTTAACCCATAGCTCAATGGAAACCAGTACCTGTACTGTGGGTTTTATTGATGAAAAATGGCATGTATGGGCACCCACTCAAAATGCAAATGATGCAATGAGGTTTGCGCAAGCAGGATTGATTGTAGATAAACCCATTCAACTGCATACCATGCCTCTTGGTGGGGCCTTTGGCAGACGACTAGTTAATGATCATGTGGGTCAAGCAATTAGTATTGCCGAGAAAAGTCTCAAACCGATTCAATTAATTTGGTCAAGAGAACAAGAAATAAAACACGATCATTATCGAGCGATGATACATGCGCGTATTCAGGTGAGCGTAGATGAAACTGCCTTAAGTGCTTTTAAAAATGGCACGACTAAATTAAACAAAGCAATTACTTGGTTAGGTTCAGTTGCTAGTCAAGACAGTCAATTAATCATGGGTCTAAATCCAATATATCGCTTTGAAGATCAATCTATACGAAGTGGTTCTATTAATACCCCTATTCTAAATGGATATTGGCGCTCGGTTGGGGATTTTCCCTCTGCTTTTTTTAATGAAAGTACCATGGATATTTTGGCTGATAAAATAGGAATGGATCCATTAGAAATGAGGTTGGCTTTATTATTACCCAGCTCAAAAGAAGCCAAGCTACTTACTTTAGTTGCCCAAAAAGCAAACTGGGGCAAAAGTAAATATGCTCAAGGCATTGCTGTTAAAAAGACATTTGGAACTGAAGTTGCAATGGTTGTGGATGTGTCAGTCGATAATAATAAATTAACCATTCATAAAGTGGTAGCAGTGGTAAATATTGGTTTAATAATGAATCCAAGTGGCGCAAAAGCACAGGTTGAGGGCAGTATTGTTTTTGGTTTAACAGCGGCATTGTATAAAGGGGTTGATGTGGAAAACGGAGTAACAACCAATTCTAACTTTCATGATCAGAAATTATTAACACTTAAACAATGTCCTGAAATTGAAGTGTATTTTGTTGAGGGTGGGCGCTCACCAAAAGGTTTGGGTGAAGCGCCAGTGCCACCCGTTGCACCAGCATTAATGAATGCAATTTTTGCAGCAACAGGTAAACGTATTACATCTTTAGGCTTGGAAGATGAATTTATTTTTTAACTTATAATAAGTATAAAAAAGGCTCTGTAATTTATATTACAGAGCCTTTTTTATTGGAAAATTAAACCTAAACCTAAACCTAAACCTAAACCTAAACCTAAACCTAAACCTAAACCTAAACCTAAAATTAAAATTAAAAGCTAAAAGCTAAAAACTAAAAACTAAAAACTAATCCAATATTTTTTTCATAAATTGTGGTGTACAAAGCGCACCTAAATGAATGCCATAATTATAATATTGTGTTTCAAACGGTTTATTTTGCGCGTCACCAGCACGAAAATGAGTGACATCTAAGTCTTTACTGGCAATCGTACAACTCCACCAGCCAGACGGATAAATAGGCTGTGGAAACGGCAGGGTTTTTAATGAAGTAAACCCAGAGGCTTTTAATTCGCTGTGTAAATCTTTAATCAGTGTTTTAGTGTGAAATAAAGGCGATTCACTTTGTTGCACTAATACGCCATTTTTATTTAAAGCACGTAGACACTCACTTAAAAATTTCCGATTAAATAAACCCGCTGCTGGTCCAACTGGGTCAGTTGAATCAATAATAATGACATCTAAAGAATTACTTGCACGTGCTTCTAACCATTTAATGCCATCACCAAAATAAAAGTTGGCACGTTCATCGTTATTGCTTGCACATAATTCAGGAAAATATTCTTCGGCAACTCGAGTAACCCGTTCGTCTATTTCAACTTGCCACGCTTCTTTAACTGTTGAGTGTTTTAATACTTCTTTTAATACACCACAATCTCCACCACCAATTACTAATACCTTTGTAGGATTTGGATGAGTGAATAATACTGGATGGGACATCATTTCATGATATAAAAAATTATCACGTGTACTGACCATATAACAACCATCTAATACCATTAGGTTGCCCCAATGTGTTGTTTTGTAGATGTCTATTTTTTGATATTCACTTTGTTCACTATGTAATACTTCACTGATTTCTAAAGAAAAACTTGAACCTTCTGGAGACCAAACTTCTTCAAACCATGATGGGTTGTTCGACATAAAATACTCTATACTTTTTTTTGACTGTTTAATTTAGTTATGTGTTCTAACAATTTTGTAAATCGCATTTAATTTACGCAAACGTTTCATTACTTTTGCCAAATGGGTTCGGTGTTCAATTGAGATGTTTATTTTAAGTCGACTGATGTGGTTGTCATTTTTATTTATATCAATCGAATTAATATTGGCGCTTTCTAGTGCTACGGTGCCAGCAATTTCAGCTAATACACCAGGGTGATCTGATGCATCAATTTGCAATGTTGCAAAGAACTGACCATGCATGTCTTTGTCCCATGTTAAATGTAAACAACGATCTGCTTGGTTACGTATCTCAGTTAAATTTGAACAACGTGAACGATGGATAACAATACCTTTACCCACACTTACTACCCCTAAAATATGATCACCAGGGATTGGGCTACAGCATTTTGCATAAGAAATGACTAAACCTTCGTTGCCGTGAATTTGTAATGGTGTTTGTATAATTTGTTTTCTATCGTTTAATGCTTCATCACTTTGCACTAATTTAGACGCAACGATATACGCCATTTTATTACCCAAACCAATGTCTTCTAATAATTCATCAACAGTTGAAAAATTAGATTCATTAAGCACCGATTCGATAACCGTGGCAGAAATAGCTTCTAATGTGTTGCCTGTAATCGATAATGCATTGTCTAACAGATTACGTCCAAGAATAGTGGCGTCGGATGATTTTAATTGTTTTAAATAACTGCGAATATTACTGCGTGCTTTTTGAGTTTTAATAAACGATAACCACGCAGGGTTAGGTTTAGCGCCTTCTACAGTTTTAATCTTAATAGTATCGCCATTTTTAAGTGGCTCACTTAAACTTGAAATTTTATTGTTAATTTCACAACCCACACATTGTTCACCAATTTTAGTGTGAATGGCAAACGCAAAATCCACAGCGGTGGCGCCTGCGTGTAATTCTATAATTTTACCTTTAGGGCTAAATACATAAATTTCTTCAGGAAATAAATCACTTTTTACATCTTCAATAAACTCTAATGGGCTCGATGCTTTTTCTTGCATGTCTAATAAACTTTTAACCCATTTTTGTGCGCGTAAATTAGTTAAAGAGTTGTTTTGACTGCCGTTGTTATCGCCGTCGTCGTCTTTTTTGTATGACCAATGACTCGCCACACCATGGTTAGCATGTGCTTCCATTTCATGAGTGCGAATTTGAATTTCAAGTGGCATACCCCGAGGACTAATCACAATAGTATGTAATGATTGATAACCATTTGCCTTGGGCACTGCGATATAATCTTTAAATCGATCTGAAATAGGTGTATATAAGCTGTGTACAGCGCCTAAAGCACGATAACAATCGTCGCTATTATTTAAAATAATTCGAAACGCAAATACATCCAAAATATCACGAAACGATTTATTACTGGCTTTCATTTTATTGTAAATGCTGAACAGATGTTTTTCGCGACCAATAATTTCTGATTCGATGTTTAAGTAGTCCATTTTATCGCGAATCGAATTAACAACCTGATCGATATTGTCGATACGACGGCCACGCATTTTTTTAGTTGCATTTTGAATCATTTTCGCACGCATTGGGTAAAGTGCATGAAAACAAAGATCTTCTAATTCAATCCTAAAATTATTAATTCCCAGACGAGAAGCAATTGGTGAATAAATATCTAACGTTTCGCGGGCAATACGGCGTTTTTTATCAGGGCGAAGCGCCCCCAATGTGCGCATATTATGAATCCGATCGGCAAGTTTTACTAAAATAACTCGAATGTCTCGGGCCATCGCCATCATCATTTTCTGGAAGTTTTCTGCTTGTTCGTGTTTTTTGGTTTCAAACTCAAGGTGGGTTAGTTTGCTGACTCCATCAACCAAATTGGCCACTTCGTCACCAAATTGCGCCACAATGGCCGATTTTGGAATGTTAGTGTCCTCAATAACGTCATGTAACATCGCCGCCATTAATGTTTGGCTATCAAGTTTAATCTCACTTAAAATATTAGCCACCGCCAATTGATGAGTCACATAATGCTCACCAGATTGACGATTTTGACCTTCGTGTGCTTGCTCAGCGTAATAATACGCACGCTTAACCTGACGAATTTGTTCTTCAGGTAAATAGGTTTTAAGTCGTTCGGCAAGGTCGTTAATACTAGGCAAGACAGTAATCTCTTTAGTTAGTTTCATATTTAATAATATGAATTTAATTCAATATAGCAATACTAAATTTGATTAAATAGGGCAATTTTAAAATGATTTTATGCTTTGGTGAAATACTCATCGATTTCTTGAATTTTAATCAAATTCAAGTTGATAAAACTGCACTCAATGAATTTCGTCAATACCCAGGTGGCGCACCTGCCAATGTGGCAGTAGCGGTTGCTAAACTAGGTGGACAAACACGATTTTTAGGTCAAGTGGGTGATGATCAATTTGGTCGGTTTTTAATCGAAGCGATGCAACAATATAATGTGGATACGCAGTATTTATACGTTCACCCTCATGCGGCCACAGCATTAGCGTTTGTGTTTTTGGATGAACATAAAGAGCGCAGGTTTGAATTTTATCGTAAAAATACTGCGGATATTGTATTTAGTGAAGAGCAACTTGTTGATGAGGTTTTTGCAGGTGCAACGATTTTTCATTTTTGCTCCAACACATTAACCGATGAATCTATTTTTAATGTGAGCATAAAAGCCATTAAAAAAGCAAAAGCTCGAGGTTGTTTGATTAGTTTTGACGTAAATTTACGTTTTAATCTTTGGTTAGATAATAAAGTCGACATCAATAGAATCAAACAGGCCTTAATATTGGCTGATGTGATTAAGGTCAGTAAACAAGAAGCGCAGTGGATAATTAACAACGGATTTGAAATTAAAGCGTGGTTAAACACAGCACAGATTATTTGGCAAACTGACGGCGCTAATAATATTGAAATATTCACTAAAGATAAGCATTTTATTGTGCCTACTAAAAAAGTGCAGGTAGTAGACAGTACAGCGGCAGGTGATGCGTTTAGTGCGGGTTTATTAATGGCACTTAATCAATTTGATTGCCTTTTTAATAATAAATATACTTTAAGTGAAGACGACATAAAAAAAATCACTGTATTTGCAAGTAGTTGTGGTGCAGTGGCCGTTACAAAATTAGGTGCATTCCCAAGTTTACCTACAATGGATGATGTACAACAAGATTGGGGATTTTAAATAGGTAAGTCATGCTTTATTGTCTTGTAATATGTGGGTCTTCTTTTAGCTTGTATTGTGAAATTAGTAGGTCGACACGAAAAGTGACGACCGACTTTGAATCAATTTAGTATAAAAACGCATTACATTTTGGTTTATTTGTTACCGCTTGGTAATGATGCATCACTAAAGAAGTATGCTGAGTTAAACCATCAATTCGTGTTTTATGGCTTGGGTGGCTCGACATAAACTCAGGTGGTTGACCGTTCGAAGCTGCTGCCATGTTTTGCCATAAACTCACAGCATCGTTTGGATTAAAACCAGCTTTTGCCATTAATATATGTCCTTTTACATCGGACTGTGTTTCATGTGAACGACTAAAAGGTAATGTTACTCCAAAATTAACCCCCATACCTAAACCAGCCATAATTAATCCACGGTTTTCCTCAGACGCGCCTTTTAAGCCACCTTCACCTAATGCTAATGCTGCGCTGGCAACTAAACCCAAACTCATTCTTTGATTGGCGTGTTTTTCTATTACGTGTGCTACTTCGTGCCCAATAATAGCTGCCAATTGACCTTGGTTTTCAGCTACTTTTAAAATACCCGTGTAAACACCAATTTTACCGCCTGGTAATGCAAAAGCATTAATGTCATCAGATTCAAATACTACTACTTCCCACTGGCCATCAAAATCTGCTTTTGGTACTTGGTCAGTAATAGCATTAGCGACACAACTGACATAACGATTGGTTTTAACATTGGTGTTAATGGGTAATGTTGTTTTCATTTCTTCAAATGATTGAATACCCATTGCACTCATTTTTGAATTTGGAATAAGTGTAATAGCACTCAGTTTGATGCCTCCACAAGCACTTATTGCTAATATCGCAACAGTTGCGATTATTTTTTTATATAACATTTATCTTTCCCATTTCTCTAATTGTTGTTGGTCGCTGTCTTTAGCGTCTACCCAAAAAGTTTGATTGTTTTTTGTTTCCTGTTTCCAAAAAGGTGCTTTTGTTTTTAGAAAATCCATCAAAAAATCACAAGCAAAAAATGCTTCTTTTCGATGTTTACTACTCACACCAACAAATACTATTTGCTCACCACGCTCTAATTTACCAACACGATGATTAATTAAAATTGCACCGATGTCCCAGCGCGTTAATGCTTGTTCGCATAAATCTCCCAGCACTTTTTGGCACATAACCGGATAATGATCAATAATAAGCGCTTGAGTATTCTCAGCTAAACCATCATCAGCAATTAAATCACGTACAGTGCCTGTAAAAGTGACAATTGCACCTAAGTTGGCATTATGAAGGCTTTGTTGTAATAAACCAACATTAAAATCTTCAGTTGAAATCTTAATCGAATAAGCTTTGTTCATGTTGATTAACCGCCTGTTACCGGTGGAAAAAACGCAACTTCATCACCTGGGTTTAATGTTGTTGTCTCATCTGCCATATCTTGATTGATTGCAATCAACAAACTATGGGTGTCTTTAAGAGTAGACAGCTGTGTATGTTGCTTAGTTAATAGATCAAACAACTGATCGATGGTTTGACAAGGTGACTCAATTTTTACTTGATCAATTTTAAAATCGTCTCTTAACTTGCCAAAAAATAATACGTTAATCATCTTTGATTCTCCTTTAATTTCGACTCTCACAAAGCTCAACTTCTACATTATTAACTTGTTTAAGTTGTGCGACAAAGTTACAAGGTTTATGGGTGGCATCAAGTTGTTGTTTAATGATTTTATTCCACGCAGTTTTACAAGCGCCAGTTGATCCAGGCATACAAAAGATAATGGTTTTATTCGCCATACCCGCTAATGCACGAGATTGAATAGTTGATGTACCAATTTCATCAAATGATATTTGGCGAAATAATTCACCAAAACCTTCAACGGTTTTATCTAACAATACTTTGATTGCTTCAGGTGTGCTGTCTCTTGCAGTGAACCCAGTGCCGCCTGTAATTAATATCACTTGAGTGTCATCACTTGCGATCCATTTTGAAGTGATAGCGCGTATTTTATAGATGTCATCAATAACTATTTGTTTGGCACATAAATGATGTCCCGCTTCTTTTAAAGCGTCACATAAAGTCAAACCTGAGGTGTCGGTTTGTTCATTTCTTGTATCTGAAACCGTTAATACTGCAATGTTTAACGCTTTGAATTGTTTAGTTGCGCTCATTTTGTAAGTACTCCGCCCATTGCTCGGGTGTGTTGATGTTTAATAAATAGTTTGGATTGATTTTAATAAACTGTGTATTTAAAAATCTTGAAAAAGCTTTTATTGACCAATTAGTTTCATTTTTTAATTGATTATCTAGCCAGTTTTTTACAGTACTATTAATAGGAAAAACTAACGGTAAAATAGAGTCTAAACAAGCGACCGACTGATTATTGTTTGCAGAATAATCAATTAATTGCTCAATAACCTGGTTAGTAATATTGGGCATGTCGACAGGCAAACAAATACAATAATCAAAATCGTTAAAATCGGATTGTTGAAATAAAACATCAATACCCGCTAATGGACCTTGATTAATAAAACGATCAACAATGTTTTTATTATCACAATTGTAGATTTTAGTAATTTTTGTTTGAGTTAATACTTGAATTTGACGTTGCTCTAAAGACTGGTTGTTTATTAATAATTGAGCTTTGTCTTGGCGCATTCTAGTGGATAACCCACCACTTAAAAGTGCCGCTGCAAATTTAATGTTGGATCTCAATTTAACCTCCAATCATGGCTAAATGTTTGGTTGAACCTGTATTGCCATTTTGTAAAAAGTGACTGTCTTTTTTATAACCTAATTGGTTTTGCAGTTGTTTTATCAATTCATCTTGTTTAACCGATGATTGCATAAAAGGTCTTAGATCAAATCCGCCGTCACCAAATAAACATAAATGTAATTTACCTTTTGCGCTGATTCTCAAACGATTACAGGTTTTACAAAAGTCGTCACTATAAGGTGTAATAAAGCCAATGTTGCCTTTTGAATCTTTGTGTTCGTATTCTGTAGCCGGGCCAGCTGTGATGGATTTTTTAATGGATTGCCAGCCAAGTGATGTAAGTTGAGCAATTAAGTTATCGGCACGAACATGTTCTTTATCAAAAAACTTTTTGTTATCGCCTGTTTGCATCAACTCAATAAAACGAAGTGTAATCGGTTTGTCTTTTACCCAATTAATAAAATGTAAAAACTCGTTAGCATTAAACGATTGCATTAAAACTACATTAACTTTGATAGCTTTAAAACCTAATAAAACAGCTTGCTCAAGCCCGTTTAAAATTTCATCAAGAATAGAGTGCCCTGTAATTTTTTGAAACGTAGACGGGTGCAGGCTGTCAATTGAAACGGTTAAGGCGTCTAGCCCTGCGTCTTTCCATTGTTTGATATATTTATTGATTTTGTAGCCGTTGGTTGTCATGGTGACTTCTTTAATGCCCGGAGTGTTTTTCAGCAGTTTAATGATTTCAACGTGGTCTTTACGTAAAACAGGCTCACCACCGGTGATACGAATCTTTTGCACACCTAATTTTGCTAACGCAGAGGCGCTTTTTTGAATTTCATCAAGAGTTAAAAACGATGTGTCGGCGCTTTTTTTATAACCGTCGGGCAAACAATAGTCGCACTTAAAATTACACACATCGGTGATAGATAAACGCACATAGCGAAATTGACGCCCTTGGGGGTCTGTTAACCCTGGCGCCTTAAATTGAACAGTCATATACCTTTCCAAATCGGGAGACTAGGTCGTTTCCGGCCTAACCCGGTAAACTCAAGGTTTACGGTTAACAGCTCATAGTGGTATACCTTAGAGCTGAGAACTTCGGTTATTGAACTAAAATTATAGAATATTTTTGGCGTAAGGCATACGTGTAATGCTGTTATGATGGCAAAGTATAGAATGTAGGGTAGTAGGAAGAGAATATGCCAATTATACGGTTATCAGCTAAAATTGAGTGGATAGGCCTTTATTGGGTGTTGTACTGTGCTTTAAAATGATCAAACAGGACTTAAAAACCACAACTGGCTAAATTGTGGATATTTGTCATTTTTATAGTTTAAAGGTTAAAGGTAGGAATATATGAAACGAATATTATTTGTTATTTTGGGTTGGATGTTTGTTGTAATAGCTATGATAGGCGTAGTTTTACCTATTTTACCTACTACACCTTTTTTAATTGTGGCTCTGTTTTGTTTTGCTCGATCATCAAAACGCTGCCATCAGATGTTATTAAATAATCGATTTTTTGGTGAGGGTTTAAGAGATTGGGAAAACAATAAAATTGTTAAGCGTAAGATTAAAATACGTGCAACCTGTTTGATAGTGCTTACTTTTTCGCTATCAATTTGGATGCTGTATCCGAAATTACAGTTGGATTTGATGTTGTTTGCTCTTATGACAGTGTTATTGTTTTTTATTTGGCGATTACCGCAAGAGACTGTTTAAAACTAATAAATCATTCAAAAAAGGTAGGCTTGAGATAAAGCTTAAACCTACCAATTTTCTTAATCAAGAATGACTTCTATCATATTCGCCAATTCAACTGACCGAAGTACTGCCTTTTCAACTGTTGTATTTTTATGTAATACAACGGCTAATCGTCTTGAGCCATTTATCTCTGGTTTTGCAAATAATCTAACCTGTGTATTCACTTCTTTTAATACAGTATTTAGTCCTGCAAATTGAATATCTTGTGATACTCCATTTGCCAATACTACCGCTGATGCACAAGCACCATATTGTTCTATATTAGAAATTGGTAAATTTAAAATAGCACGTACATGTAATGCAAACTCTGATAAATTCTGCGAGATTAAAGTGACCATTCCTGTGTCATGTGGGCGCGGTGATAGTTCAGAAAATATAACTTCGTCATCTTTAATGAAAAACTCAACACCAAATAAACCAAAACCACCTAATTCAAGTACCACTTTTTTGGCCATAGCTTGTGCGCTTTTTAATGCTTTATCGCTCATTTTAGCCGGTTGCCATGACTCTTGATAATCGCCGTTTTCTTGTCGGTGTCCAATAGGTGCACAAAAGTGGATACCGTCAATAGCATTAATGGTTAGCAATGTTATTTCATAATCAAAATCAACAAAAGCTTCAACAATGACACGGCCTTTTCCTGCGCGTCCGCCTTCTTGTGCGTAATCCCAAGCGTGTTGAATGTCTGATTGTGATTTTATAACAGACTGGCCTTTACCTGATGAGCTCATTATGGGTTTAACAACACAGGGTGTTTTTATTTGCTTTATGGCGGTTTTAAATTCTGTAAAGGTTTCACAAAATTGATAATTTGATGTTGGAATTGTTAACTTTTCGCTTACAACAGTACGTATACCTTCACGGTTCATCGTAAGGTTTACCGCTTTAGCGCTAGGGACAACATTAAAACCCTGTTGTTCTAATTCAACGAGTTTTTGTGTGTTAATGGCTTCAATTTCAGGCACGATATAATCAGGTTTTTCTTTATGGATTATTTCTTCTAATTTTTGAGCATCTAACATGTCAAATACATAACAGCGATGTGCAATATGCATAGCAGGCGCATTTGCATATCGATCACAAGCAATCACTTCAATGCCTAATCGTTGAGCTTCAATGGCGATTTCTTTGCCTAATTCACCACTACCTAATAACAGCATTTTTTTTGCGCTGTTGCTTAGTGCGCTTCCTATGATTACATCTTTGCTCATAATTTAGACTATTTTAAATATAAAAATAGATTGTAGCATTTTAAAGAAGGGGTTTCAGTGCTGGGTTTTGATTGAGTTTTTAGGTTTTCATAAAATAAAAAGAGACAGAATTAAAATTAATTGTTTTTGAAATGCTGAATCCTTTTTTCTTATATAGTTCAATATTATTGATATTCGATGTTTCTAAATAGGTGGACACATTATTGGTTTGGCATATTTCTAAAATGGGATTAATTAATTCGCTGGCAACACCTTGACCTCTTTTGTCAGGTAATACAGCAAGCATATTTAAATAGAAATATTCACCTTTTGCAGGAAGTTGTTTATGAATGATTGATTGTAATTTTAATAAACGAATTAAAGTGGGTAACTTAAAATTAAGTATTAACATTATTGTGCGTTTAATCAGATTAATAGAAAGTCGCTCTTTTTTATGTGTTGCCCACATTGATATAGCACAATGATTTTTATCGATGTAAATAAATCCTTTATTAAAAATTTCATCAATTAAATAATCAACCAATATGTTTAGTTTTTTAGGGTTTTTTAGGGTTTTTTAGGGTTTTTTGTTGATTCTAATAACCATTTAAAACCAACGTCATGACTAAAAGACTGCATTATTATTTTATGTATAATCTGTTTGTCTTCTTTTTTTGCTAACTTTAAATTGCTGTGTTTTTCGTTTAGTTGTATATTGATATCCATAAATTAAGCAAATACTGTTTTTTGGGTTTTACGCGAATACTATTAGATAGAATTTAAAGTAGGCAATAGTTGAATAAATAGGCTTTAGAATTGTGTGTTAGAATTTTTCTAAAGCCTAAAGTAGGTTTTTTAAACCTTAGATAACTTTGTCATCTCTTCTTTTAATACTTTAATAGCAATTTCAATATTATCAGCTGTTGCGTGAGTGAAATTTAACCTTAAACCTGGTTGTTGTTTTTCAATTGAAAAATCTTGAGGGTAAAATACGTTACTTGGTACAACGGCAACATTTTTAGTTAATAACATCCTTGCAAAAGTTTCAATATTTTCAGAAGCAATTAAGTCTGTTTTTAGCCATACAAACATTCCACCAGCAACAGCAGATGCTTGGGCTAATCCGTTTAACTGCTTATTGATCGACTTAATCATAATGTCATGTTTATTTTGATAGTGACGTCTCATTTTATCAAAATGACTTTCAAAATTTTCGTGAGTTAATAACTTTAATAACAACGCTTGCATCGGTACGCTGCTGTGTAAGTCAGACGTTTGTTTGATTGTGATCATTGTATTGATCAAGTCTTTTTTGGCTATTAACGCACCTAAGCGAATTCCCGGTGTGGCTATTTTTGAAAACGAACGTAATGTGATTGTGTTTTTATATAACGATGACACTAATGGTAATTCTTCACCAGTAAAACGTAATTCACGATAGGGTGCGTCTTCTATAAAATACACCTGATATTTTTCACATAATAGTGCAACGTTTTTACGTGTCTGTAATGACCAGCATATTCCAGTTGGGTTATGGAAATCGGGAACCGCATAAAAAAACTTAATGTCATTGTTTTTAAATATCACTTCAAGCGCTTCAATATTAGGTCCAGTGAAGTCATTGTTAGGTTCAACGCAGTGAATTTTTGCTTGAGCGAGTTCAAATACTTGTAATGCACCTAAATAACTGGGTGCTTCCATCACAATTTGGTCGTTAGGGTTAATAAAAGCGCGTGCAATTAAATCTAAGGCTTGTTGTGAGCCTGTGCAAATTAGTGCGTCTTCATCTTTATTGGGTACATACGTGTCTTGAATGTATTTTAATAACGCTGGATGACCTTGAGTGCTTCCGTATTGAAATAAACTTGAGTCAGATTTTATCTCATCCATGGCCTGTTCAATAATCTGCATCGGGAAAAAACTTTCGTCCGGTAAACCTCCTGCAAGAGAAATCATGCCTTTTTTGGTGGTGGCCGCTAATATCTCACGGATATAACTGGGTTTAATACCTTTGATGCTTTTTGTGGGCTCTAATTGGATGCTCATAATATTGATTTCATTCATGGATTAACAAAAGTATAAATCTAAATGCAATATTAAATATGTCCATTTATGCTTTAAAAGTTGTCCATTTATGCGATATGCTTCAAACTTGTCTATTAATAAGTATGAAGAACTACAGTTTTAGAGGTTTGATGTGGAAAACGCTCAATCAAGAATTAACGATGTGTTGTATAAAATTCATCAAGATGTGTCGGCCCATTTGCCTGCTGCAAAACTTGCGCAAGTGGCGGCTTATTCAGAACAGCACTTTCACAGGGTGTTTAAGCAGGTTGTGGGGCAATCAGTGCATCATTATGTGCGTCGTTGTCGGTTGGAGTATGCGGCTAATCAATTGATGTTTGATGTGAATCGTCCAATTTTAGAGATTATGCTTAACTCTGGTTTTTTGTCTTTATCTTCATTTAGTCGTGCCTTTAAGCAACAATATTTGATGAGCCCCGGTAAATGGCGTAAACAAATTTTAGTGCATGAACGTCGTCCTTATTTACAAGATGTTGAAATTCATCAAGCTTATGACCGTTTAAAACAGCAAAAACTGCCCAAACCCAGTATTAAACAGATGCCACGTTATGATGTGGCGTATGTGCGTCATAATGGTTATGGGCGTGATATTGCGGATGCGTGGCGTGTATTACAAAGTTGGTGTTTAAAAGAGGGGCGCAGTTTTGATGTACAATTTGGTTTACATCATTCTAACCCAGCTTGTGTGCCTTTGCAGCAATGTAGATACGTGGCTTGTGTGCAAATTGATCGTCCAATATTAAAGCGTTCGAATGTAAATAGTTTGAGTATTCCTCAAGGATTACATGCCGTTTTCTATTTAACGGGGCGATATGGGGAATTATTACCTCAACTTTCTAAAATTTACGAACAATGGTTGCCTGCTTCAGGTTATAAAATGGCCTCGACTCCAGCAGTAGTGAGATACATAAAAAATCATTTTATTGAAGCAGATGAGCGTTTTGAACTGGAATTTTGTTTGCCAGTGGCTTTGTTTTGATTCAATTTAATATCGAGTTTTTGATAATTAATAATATGTAAAAAAACTGTACAAAAAATAGCCAATAATTCAAGTAGGCAAAAACATGCTGTTTACACAGGTTATGAATTTGTTATCCTTATAGTTATCCACATAAAATATGGAAAACTATTTGTATTAAAATCATTGACAAGCTTAAATTTTATGAAATTCAAGTTTGTTGAGTGAAATAATTACATGGCAGTTTTTGTATAAAAATGGAAGAAGGTAATGCACAATAAAAATTCGACTTTATACTCATTATGAATATTATATGGGTTAATTATTTTTTGCATAAAGCTATGTGTTTCAACGCTTTGAACGGTTTTTAGAAAGTGCATTGCGGTGTTATCTTTAAAAATACATCTGTTAACCTTTACTTATCCATAAACTTATCCACAAAAAATACCTTTTATTATTTGTTATATTTTTGAATTATGTCCGTCATTTTGTGCTTTAAATTGCATTAATTCTATCCACAAAAATGGTTTAAGTTATGTACGCATTAAGCTCAATTATTTGAGTTTTACCCAAGTGATATTTATTGTTGATATTTACTGATAATAGAATTGTCGATAAAATATACTATGTAGTGTGACAATAAAATGGTGGGCTGATCTACATAAAGCGCCAATATGCCTTTTCGTTTACAAAAAACTGTAATTAAGAGTCTCATTTTTTATTGAATTGTATGGTATATTATTAGACCGTTTTTTAAACAATTGGTGAGTTATGAGGCTGTTTTCAGCAATACCCTATGCATATCGTGTTGCATTGATGATTAATGCATCAATTGTGGTTGTGATGGCGGCATTTGGCGGTATCGTTTTAGATCGTCAGCAAAAACTGCTAGAAGAGCAGTTTACTCATTCAGGTCAATTAATCGCGACTCAATTTGCAGGTTCAGCTTTAGGCCCTCTATTTGGTGGAGATAAATTAGGTTTATCTCAACAAATAAAAGCATTGACTAATGACATGATCGATATTTCAGTTTTCGATCATCAAGGGCGAATAGTAGCTAGCGAAAGCGCTAGTGCGGGTTCTAAATATAATTCAAATCAATACAGCTATGACAATTCGAAGACTGATTTAGTTATTAAAACAACTAATAAAGCGGAAGTTGAATACAATAAAGAGCTGAGAACAACGATTAACCATATTTATACTAAATATCGAAATCAGTGGTTAGAAGATACACCTATGTCTTTTGATTGGCAGGATTTAGACTCAAAATATCAATGGACTACGTTTGTTGCGCCGGTTGTTTTTCGAGACTTAGTGGGCGGGCATGTATTTGTTACAACCAGTCGTAATGAAATTATCCAAGCAAAAAACGATATATTACAATTTATAATGGTTGTGAGTTTTATTTTAGTTGTTGCGGTTTTTACTTTATCTATGGCAATTGGTCGAAGGCTTTCTCGTCCAGTACTTGATCTTATTAAAGCCACTAATGCCATTTCTGATGAAGAATACTCTTATCGTATTGATAAAATTTACCATGGTGAATTTGGACAATTAATTAACTCCTTTAACCACATGGCAGAAGAGGTTGAGCGAAAACAAAAAGTAGAAACTGCATTAACTCACTTTGTTTCAGATTCTGTCGCAGATCAGTATTTATCTGAAGGTGGTGGGCGTGGTGAAGGTAAAATGGTGGATGCGTCCGTTATTTTTGTTGATATCGTTGGGTTTACATCTTTTAGTGAAAACAATTCAGCCAAACATGTCGCTGAAATTCTGAATGAATATTTTGAATACTTCACTTATTGTTGTGAGTTTTACGGCGGTCATGTTGATAAATTCATTGGTGATGCAGCTATGTTTGTATTTGGTGCGCCAAATGATGACCCCGAACATCCTTTTAATGCGGCAGCTTGTGCTGTGTTAATGCAAAAAATTATAGCGGATATTAATAAAAAACATGAAAGTGAAGGCAAACCTTGCTTAGAAATTCGAGTCGGTATTAGTTGTGGCCAAATGCTCGCTGGTGTAATCGGTTCGAAAAGTCGATTACAGTATACAGTTGTTGGTAATCCGGTGAATTTATCCGCACGTTTATGTGATTTAGCCGGTTCAGGTGGTATTTTAGTAGATGAAGCGTTCTTTGATCGAGCCAATCATAATAACTATTTAAGTAGTGGAAAACGCGACAAAATAAAAGTAAAAGGTGTAAGAGAAGAGGTGAAAACAGTATTTATTAAAGATATTATAAAAACACCTTATAGTCATTTTGAAACAGTTAGGGAGCAATTGAATTTACATGCGTAATTTATCTCGTGCATTATTATCTATTTCAATCGTCGTTTTAAGTCCTCTATCGATAGGGCAGTCATTGGTGTTGCAGGCAAAGGCTTTAATTGACAATAATCAATATTTAAAAGCTGAAGTCTTTATTTTGTCAGTGGATACTAATAACTCTGAATATAAAAATTTACAAAAAGTACTGTCTTCTATTGAACCGGCAAAAGAACAGTTTGTTAAAGACTCGATATCAGAAACTAATTTGTATTACTTAAATCGAAATACTGATTATGGTCAGGCAATATTTGTGATTACACAGGCATTAAAAGTATTACCCAATAATGAAGATTTATTAGCGACTTTTGAATCAATAGATATCCTGCGTAAAGATGAAGGTCAAAAATTACGTCAAGAGATTTTAGTCAAGCAGGGCAAGTACCTTTTAGATGTAGTTACGCTTGAAAAATCGTATAAAGTACTTTATCCAGATGATCAATCGGTGGTGGCTAAATATGAGCGTTTTCAATTAGAGAAACAACAAGTTGCAAATGAATTGGCTATTCAAGCAAAATATCTTTTTAATGAAAGTTTCCAGTTAGCGGTTGCTAATGATATTGCAATGTTGGCATTTCAGCTGGATCCCAATGATAAAATTGAACTTATCTATAATCAAATCAATCAGCGTATTCAAACCAGAACAGCGGATATTCGTGAACTAGAATCAAAACATCAGCAAAAACTAAATGAAGTTGAGATTAATTATTGGTCTGACCAATTTTCGGTTGATTTATCTAAAGGTAATATTACTGAATCAAACCAAGCAGTCAAAGAATTAGAAAGTTTTGGTGTGGATACATTTGAGTTTAAGATTCGTATTAATCGAAAAATTGAGCTTATGCTACAGCGCGCATTGATTCGTGGTAATACACTTTGGAGTGAAGGTCGAATTGAAGAGGCGTTAGCTAAATGGCTTGAAGTTCAGCAATATGGCCGTAATAATCGTATCCTAAATACCAATATTAGCAACGCGCAAAGTTTTATTGCTTATTACAATGAAGTTAAACAGCAAAACCAATGATAAAATAATACCCTTATTCAAATTCAGTTAGATTTTTACCTATGGCACAACTAATTTTTAAAACTAAACATGTTCCAGACGACGAATGTATGGCTATTCGTTGTTTGTTGGTTGATAACGATATTCTGTTTCATGAAACGGGAGCGGGTTTATTGGGTTTAGCGATTGCGGGACTTTGGGTGGATAGTGAACAAGCTCAAGCAGCAAGAACACTAATAGATGCAGAACAAGCGGTGCGTAAACAACAAGTAGATCAATCTTATCAAGAAAATCCTCGTTCTTTTTGGGTTTTATTTATGGCTAATCCAATGAAATGGCTAGGTAGTATTTTTGCTATTATGGGTTTGTTAGCGCTAGTTTTATTACCTTTCTATTTTTTACAGTCGTAAATGAGTGATTCCTTAAAATTCACACCCATTTTTTATGGTGAAGTTTTCTATATAAAAGTAAAAAACTGTGATGCAGTTCAAAAAAAGCTTGAATTATTGTGTTTTTTTGCTAAAATGTTTGTGTAATGTGATCTAGGTCACAAAATAATATATAACGTTTTATCAAGAGGGATAAAAAATGACTACATTAATAACAGCGCAACAATATAACGCATCTTTTCACGAGCACCCAGGTCATGAAATCGACAATTATGTTCGAGTTGGTGATTTAATAAGCCCATATACACATCGTGTTTTAACACAAGCAGAAGTGGATGCTTTTAATGGTTTTACTATGGCTTTTAATCGTTTACATAATGATTCAGCTAAAAACATATGCTTAGAAAGTCGCAAAGAATTTTTAATTGAATGCTTTTTAACGGATGCGGATCTAGAAGACATTATTATCGCTTCATAAAATTATCGTAAAACACCCAATGGGTGTTTGCGGTGAATATTTCCAAACGTTCGCTTTGGAATTCTTATTGCGCTTTATAAAAGCGTCATCAAAAATTGATCATTTAATATTACTGCTAACCTTAATATAGATTTTAAGGTGTTGTGATATGAAATTTTGTCTTTTATTAATTCTTATGTATTTACCATTAAATGTTTACAGTTTCGATCAAATCCGTAATGGGCCGTTTGTAAGCTTAGCAATGGGTGTAAATATTAATCAATCCAATTTGAATTTATTAGATAATACGACTGTTTTATTACAAGATGCAGGATCATCATTTCAATTTAGAATGGGAAGTGGTGCATTAAAACGTTTGTCTGTATTTAGTATGTTAAATCAAAGGAATTATTTTAATCAAGAAGAGCAGGGTGGTTACTTTATTACAGATGTAGGATTAGGGGCACAATATTATTTTACATCATATATTAGAACCGCTTACTTAATGGGTTCTGCTGCAACGGCTGTTTCTAAGTATAAAAATGAAAATGTAAATATTGGAAAAACATTTCAATTAGGTGTTGGATATGAAATTGTGGGTAATTGGCAATTAGAATTATCTTGGATGGGTACCAATTCAAAAATTAATCACACACTTTATAATCAATTAGACTCACAAAGTGTGCAGTTAACAATTAACTACATTTGGTATTAAACAAAGTGTTAATTACTTAATTTCTAATAATTCGATATCAAAAATTAATGTAGCGAATGGACCAATTTTTCCACCAGCGCCTTGCTCACCATAAGCTAGGTTGTAAGGAATAGTTAAACGCCATTTTGAGCCTGTAGTCATTAATAATAATGCTTCAGTCCAGCCAGCAATTACGCCGCCAACAGGGAATTCAGCAGGTTGTCCACGATCATATGAACTATCGAAAACTTCACCGTTGATTAATGTGCCGTGGTAATGAGTGCTAACTGTGTCAGATGCAGTTGGGATTGCGCCTTCGCCAGTTGTCAGTACTTCATATTGTAGACCTGAATCAGTAACGATTACGCCATCACGTTTAGCATTTTCTTCTAAAAACAAAGTACCTTCAGCAGATTGTTCTTTTGACTGTTCAGCTTGTTTTGATTGCATTTGTTCGTTGATCATTTGAAATGCTTTTTCTAGATCTTCTTGAGGTACTACTGACTCTGTACCAGCAAATGAATCTTGTACACCTTGAATTAAAGCTTGAATATCAAGCCCTTCAAATGGGTTAGCAGATAATTGATCGCCAAAATTACGGCCAATGCCATAGCTTGCTTGTTGTTCAGGTAGTTTATAAGACATAATGTTCTCTTATGTTGAGTTTATAAGTATCAGCTAGTGACGCTGTAACTAGATAATTGTTAGGTAATAAAGTGCTGATAATTGGGGGTGGTTTTATTTGTTTCAAGCCCTACTAGTATATAATATTCAAATTATTTAACTTAGTTTAAAAGTGTGATGATATTAATGAATAAAACATGGTTACTATTTCTTGTATATTTTATAAGTTTACCTGTATTTTCAGGTGATGAATTTTGGAAATGGCAAGAGGATCACAAAAAAAATAGATTGATTCCAGATGTCGAACTATCCGTGGATGACATTCAATATATAGACAACTTAAAAGTGAATTGGGCCGAGGTCGCTGTGAAAAACGATCGTTTTAAACCAATTGATTTTCCTATTAAGTTACCTGTAAAAAACAATATTCAACCAAAGTTATTTAATTCTGCAAAGACTATTCAAAATATAATTACGCCTGTGGAGCTATTGGAAACACCTTATATTCTTACTAAGCGTATCGCGTTTGATTTCTATCAGCATAATCTAAAAATTAAAGATTCAGTTAATTGGACAATGAATACTGATATTAAAAGTGAAAAAGACGTTATTTTGTATTGGCAGTATTTTTCAAGTCAGTCGTCTGAAATACTTTTGGGTCAATTTTTGATGTTAAAAGAGACGTTACATTTAAATGATTGGGACTATGCATTTATGTTGTTTCAATACAGTAAAATATGGCAGAAATCTTTAAATTCACAATTATTACAGACTCAATACTTATTAGTGCAATCGGGTTATAAAGTGCATATAGGGTTTGATGAGAGTTCACTGCAGTTATTAATGAATACTCAGCATGAAATTCTAAATGAAAATTACGTACTAGATGAGCGTTATAAACGTTGGTATGTTATGAATTTCACAAAAGATATTAAGGTGTTATCTAGCATAAAATGGATGAATCAATCTCATAAAAAGTCGAAAGAAATTTTTGAATTAAGAATGAATCCAGATCTTAACTTAGGAGGGCAATGGGAAAATAAATTGTTCAATTATCAAATTGGAAATGAACAATTTGATATCTACGTGCCTTTTAATAAAACAATGATAAGTCATTATAAAACATATCCTATTTTATCGGTTTCGAGTTATGTAAATAACGAGATTCATAATGTTATAAAACAATCGATTGTGGATCAAATAATTGAAAACATAGATATCAATAATGAAGAGCAGGCAATTAACTTTTTATTGAATTTTGTGCAAACATTAATACCAAATAACGAGTCGTTAATTCAAAGTAAACCAAAGTTATTTCAACAAGTTGTGTTTTCAGGGAAGGTCAGTGTTTATGAAAATATTTTGTTATTTAAAGCGTTAGTTGACGAAATAACTGGGCATTATATGATGGTTGTGGAATATGAAAAGTATTTATCGGTGGGTGTTAAGTTGAGCGAAACACATAAATTAAAGACATTTCATGTTAATTTGGTCGATTATGTTTTTGCTGATCCTTCTTATTTGAATGGATTATTAGGCGAAAAAATGCCAATTGAAGAAAATCCTTTTGTCCAATGGCATTCTTTGTACTAAATTTGACCTGTAATCGCTTGAATACGTTGTTCAGTAATCGTTTGGATACAGTGTTTTAATGATGATTTTGTTATTTTTGAACAAGTTTGTGCTCTTAACGTTATCCAGTCAACTTGCTTTAAAATAGGGTGTGCACTTGTTTTATTAGCGTTTTCCCATTTTTTTAGAATGAAATTGAGGCGTTTGTCCTGATCACTTAAGTCAACATCGGCGCATATAGATTGTTCGATTATGTTGGTAGTACTTTCACAATTTACATTATTAGATAAATGATCAAATGCAAAGGATTGTGTTTGAGTTGTTTTAACTGTTGTTGATACTTTTTTCTCTTTAATCGTGCTGGGTTTTGCTGGTGCAGGTGCTGTATTTGTATTGCTACTTGGTTTTACAATTTGTTTGAAGTCACTTTTGATTTGCTCAAAACTTTGAGATAACCAGTCTTTATCTTTATTAGAATACAAAATATATCCTTGTAGACCACATATTATATTAATATGAAAATAATGAAGTTCTTAGACATGTTTCACCTTGTTTTTATTTATTTTGAAATCGTTATCCATTCTTTCAAGTTCATTTATCTCAAACTCACTAAAACCAGACGCTAATCTCGCTTCACGATTGAATGGGCCTTTTGGCGGATTTTTCAAATATCGCTGAACTAATTGTATAAAGGTTTGATCGCTATTAATTTGTTGTCTGTCACATTCGTGCTTAAACCATCTAGTAGAGGAGCTAATATGACCAATCTCTTCATTAGCTATAATATTTAAAGTATTAACCATTTTTTTGTCGCCAATAGCTAAAAAACGAGGGATAACAATTGGCACTGCATCTAAAGCCCTAGCTTCTAGTATTCTATGCACAACTCCCATGCGTTCTAATAAATTGTGCCTTGTTGTACGTGCCATTCCCCAAAGCTCACCATGCGCTTTAAAATCGCCATACTCAAAGCCTAGTATCTTTAAGGATTCACACAATAAAATAAAATGCGTCGCTTCTTCTTTTGCGCATTGAACCCAATCACGATAATAATCATTTGGCAGTCCGCGATATCTGTAAACACTGTCCCAAGCTAAATTGACGGCTGTTAACTCAATATGCGCTAAAGCATGAATGGCACTTGCTTTGCCATACAATTTCTTAAATGGGTAATATTTGACATCTTGTGGGCCAACAATTATTGGTTTGTCTTCTCTGCCAGGGTCGAGGTAATCAATAATTGGACTACCTTCATCCCAGCTAAGTTTATCTTGTTCAAATAAAGAAGCGCACTCAATGGTTAATGCGATTTTCTCATGGGGGTTTTGGCATAAGAATATTTTTTGAGCGTGCTCGAATAAGTTCAAAAGTAGGCCTTGGACATGGTTTGTGTAATTTAGAGCTTGTTATTTTACCTTATTTTGCAAAATAAAGGTCGTAGAAATTAGTGTACATTATAGTTGTTACCCAGTAGCCTTGCGCGAGATTAAAAATGAGGTCTTTTGATGCTATTTAATTTACGAAAGCATTTGTTTGAATTTAAAGGATTTTTACTGTTAGTTCTATTAATGTTGATTGTTCGATCCAGTATAGTGGATTGGAATGCTGTGCCAACAGCTTCAATGAAACCCACAATAATCGAAGGAGACAGAGTAATAGTTGATAAGCTAGCTTATGATGTGCGAGTGCCTTTTATTAAATGGTCAATGATAAAGTTAGCTGACCCTGATCGAGGTGATATTGTAGTTATTAATTCCGGTAAAGCTAATAAACGCTTAATAAAACGAATTTTAGCAGTACCTGGTGATCGTATTGCTTTGTTTGATAATGAAGTAATTGTAAATGATAAAAAATTAGATTATCAAAAAATTGCAACTCTGCATGATAAATTTGGTAGTTTTTTCGAGCGAATTGAGACTATCAAAACTAGCTCAGGCATAGAGGTGTCTTATTTAATTCGAGTCTATGTAAATCAAAAAAACGTTTCCCCACTTAAAAATATGGATGTTATTACCATTCCCGATGGTTATTATTTTGTGATGGGTGATAATCGACATAAAAGTGATGATTCTCGATTAAACTTAAAATTAGTTCCACGCAATGAAATAACGGGCAAAGCATCGAGTATTGCTTTCTCTTTGGATTACGCTAATTATTATTTGCCTAGGAAGTTAAGGTGGTGGGTCCCACTATAGGCTTCTAAGGCTAATTACCTGTCAAATAAATGACTTTTGTTTATCTGTCAATTTACTGACGCTCTTGCCTGGTCTAACTATAGGCTGATAGGTGAGCCTAAAAATACATATCCCGTTATGCTGACCAATGAAACAAAGAGTAAAACCCAGGCAAGTTTTGATTGTTTGATTATATATTTAGTTTCAATTTCCACGCTGTTTGCATTTGCTGTCTTCTTTTTAAATTTATCTTGTTCACGTAATTTTGCTTTATGTTGTTTCTTGTATTGCTCTATTCCTTTTTGAATACCCTGAGTGATCAATTTAGTTTGTTGTTTGGTTTGATTGGGTTTTTTAATCGAATTGGCAATTTTATTTGCCTCTTCTGAGGTTTTGTTATTTGATGGTTTCATATACATTATTAGTTAGAATTAAAAATAAATAGGATAAACACTTGATTTTAAAAGTAAATATATAATTTACATTTAAAATTGGGCATGAAAATTGCTTAGTTAAATGTAGTGACAATTTTTTGAATTTTTTGAATTTTTTAGAAGTGCCTAAGCGGTAAATATAGGCACTTTAAATTTATCATTTTTACATTACACGGAGACAAGTTATGTCGATGAATTTATTACAGGTTGAGTTGAAGAACATTGAAAATCACGGTTTAAATAAACCAGCTGAAGTAAGTGAAACTAAACGAGATCGAAACCATAGGAAATTAGCTGCAAGACGAGCAGTAGAAGAGCATCTAGAAAGACAGCGATTAAAGGATGATTTTGCAATGGAGTTGCTTGATTAAATAAATTAAACCCCATACCGATCTTTTAAAAAGGCAGATATTAGTTTATCTGCCTTTTTTTTGCCGTATGTTTTTATGCTTAAACCCAGACATCGCCTCATTGTGTATTTTTGTTATATCTCTTGTAAACTCAACAACGGCTACTAATCTAAATGATACAAATGTATCTATGGTTACGAGTGGGTTATGTCAAATATTTTAACAGTTGATGATAATGATGCGATGAGAAGGATGATATCTCATACATTATGTTTAGGTGGTTATGTGGTTGCTGAGGCACCGAGTGCTCAAGATGCACTTGATAAAATGGAAAATCAATCATTTGATCTAATTATTACAGATATGAATATGCCGAACATGAATGGCATTGAATTTACCAAAGCCATACGCCAATTAAATAACCATAGAACAGTGCCTGTTTTAATTTTATCCACTGAAAATAAAGAATCCTTAAAAAAAAATGCATCAACAGCTGGTGCAAATGGGTGGATCGTTAAACCATTTTCTCCAACAGATTTAATAGATAAGGTGAGGAGTGTCATTCATTAATGGCATGTATTTAATTTATTGTGTAATCAGAAGTAAATGAAATGAAGAATTCAATATACCTATTTTTTGTATGCGCCATGCTCTCTTGTCAATCGGATAATATTGAGTTGCAAGTAGATAAATATAATCTGGATCTGAGGCAAAAGTCAGTTTCAATTATTAGTGATGTAGTATTAGATTTTTCTGCAAGAGCATATGTGGATGGTGTTCGTTTAAGTTGGACACTTAATGCTTCTGATTCACAAGTCATGCTACGAAATAGTTCTTTTTCTCCAATAAATGCAATACAAGAAGGTGAGCTGATTTATAGAGGAGTTAACGACTTTTTTGAAGATGTAAGCGCCGAGTTAGCGGTCGATAATATATATTATTTTACGCTTTTTACTTTAGGTGATACGGGTGATTACGAGGTGTCTGCCCAGTTAACTATTTCGTTAGATGAGCAAAGCAGTGTTAATTTATTACCAATTGAATCTTTGATTTATTTAGTGAAAAATGAAAAGGTATTTATAAGCTGGGATTATCCAAATGATATTGAAATTATTAAATTTGATATTGTCATAAATGATGTATTGATAGCAAGTTCTACAGCCCCTTTTTGGACGGATAGAGCTGCTTTGATAGGTCAGTTTGTCAGTTATGAGGTATATAGTGTTAACTCTCTTGGGGTGAGGTCAAATTCTGTTATTGGTTTTGATGTCACAATCCCTGAGCCAATTGTTGAGGTTATTATTGAGCCACAAATTATTGCAGAGAATAATCAGGCTCAATTGCAATGGAGTATTCCTGAGAGTATTTATTATTTAAAAACATTAGTGTATCGAGATAGTCAGTTAATTTATGAAGATTTAGAAGGAGTTGGGTTGTTTGTTGATTTGACAGTACTTGATAATCAAACTTACAGCTATTCGTTTTCTCATGTGAATGTTGCTCAAATTGAATCTTCCCTATATGTAGTTAATGTGACTGTACAGGACACAATAGTACCTGAAAATGTCACTGATTTTTTAGTTGACGCCAGAAATAATCAAGCAAGTATTAGTTGGGTTTTACCAATTGTCTCTGATTTTGATTCCATTGAATTATATAGAAATGACGTGAATATTTACGCAGGTAATGCAGTTTTTTTTCAGGATTTAGGTGTTTTGGATTTAGAAAGTGTCATTTATCGTATTCAAGTTTTGGATACATCAGCTAATGTTAGTATCCCTCAGCAAATTAGTACTGTTGTAATTGATGATGTTGAACCAGTGATAATTGCTGGTTTAAAAGTTGAAATATACGACTCGCAATTAAATGTTCATTGGTTAGAACCAAATGATGATTATTTAAATGTTGAAATTTATAGAAGTGAATTACAGATTAATTCGTATGGTGAGGGAGGGCTTGTTCATACGCATACTAATGGCATCGGGCTTAATGGGTTTAAGGATTTAGAGTTAATAAATGATACTGAATATTTTTATGCTGTTTACGCCTTGGATGCGTCAGGTAATATTTCAGAAATAAATAATTTAAGTGCGACTCCAATTGTTGAGCCTAGTTTAGATCTTACATTTAATACTCAGGGTTATATAGAGTTTGCGCCTCATGATGGGATGATGACTTATTTGGTCGACAGTCAGATGGACTCTGCGGGAAGATTGTTATTATTGTGGCAAGATTATAGTTTAAGTCCACCAGGTTATAAAATTGAGCGTTGGTTGTCAGATGGGCAGTTGGATGTCACCTTTGGTCAAATGGGGCAGGTGATATCAACTGATATGGTAAATGACATTTATCCAGATAAATTGGTTTTAACTGATATTGGTGAAATTATCGTATCGGGTCGAGTGGGTGTTGAAATTTCAGATGTGTATATAGCTAAATTTTCACAAGATGGAATAATTAAAAATGGATTTGGTGTAAATGGTGAATTGATAATTGCCGATGTGTTTGGCCTAGGTAATGGAATATATAATTTGTCAGAAGCCCTTTATGCTAATGGTTCGGTATTTTTGTTGGGTAATGGTTACGATGGTACTTCAAATAACCTATTTGTTATGAAATTAGATGAACTCACAGGCGCTAAAGATAGTGTGTTTGCTGGTGGAACGGGAATAAGTATTATTGATACTGTTTCGGATAGTTTTAATGAACTTCGTTCAAAAATAAATGCGGCAGGTCAATTATATATAGTGGGTTCAAATAGTAATACTGCATTACTGTGGCGTTTGACTGATCTAGGGGTGAGTGATGTTACATTTAATTCAGCAGCACCTATGTCACTTATACAAGATGTTTATTGTACGCAAATTCAAACAGTCGATGATATTTTATTAAATGCAGTTGATGAAATCTATATTAATCTAGATTGTTACGATAATGTAGGGTTTCAATATTATAAACAAATTCATAATATTGATACAAATGGCAATTATATAAGTGGTTTTGGAAATTCTTCGAATGGAATTAGCAACTATTTTTCGGATCCAAGTGGTTATAATTCTAAGGTTGTTTTAGATGATCAAGAACAAATTTGGTCAGTGACCTCTGCTTATTCCGGGGTGGGAAATGATACAGTTTTAATTAAAATACAGTCCGACGGGATTGTGGATTCAAATTTCCCAAATATATATCAAGATACATTTGGAGTAGGAATTTATGAAAATTCCGTTAATTTATTTTGGGATGTTAATAAAAACAAACCCATTATTTTGGGTAGTAAATACAATGGTACTTCAGATGAGTTGTATATGATGCGATTGATTACTAAGTCGATAGATTATCTTGCGCCAATAATGAACCCATAAGAAATGCATTAACTTTATCAATAAGTTGATCGGCTAATATTTGCATGGACTCAGTACTTGCCCAAGCAACGTGCGGAGTTACTAATAAGTTATCTAAATGGATATTTTGGATTACGATGTCATCTTTGTTTGGGGGTTCAATTGGTAATACATCAATTCCAGCTCCTGCAATATCATTGTTTTTTAATGCATTTATAAGTGCACTTGAATCTATAATTGGACCTCTAGCTGTATTTATTAATAAACAACTTTTCTTCATTGTTCTTAATTCTTTGTCACCAATTAGGTTTAAAGTCTGCTCATTTAATGGGGTGTGAATCGATATTATGTCAGATGTCGATAATACTTCATTAAATCTCAGGCATGATTGTCCGTTAATTTTAACTCTACCAGATGGGCTATGAAAATTAACTTTCATACCAAATACTTCTGCAATTTTCGCTGTTTGTAATGCAATTGCTCCAGTTCCAATTAGTCCAAGTGTTTTGCCTTTTAATAGCGAGATAGGAGATGTGAAATAACAAAATTGATCAGAGTTTTGCCATTGCCCTTCTTGGGTGGTTCTATTGTAACTTTTAAGTTGTTTGCTCAGTGCAAGCATTAACATAAAAACATGTTCACTAACTGTGTGGGTCGCATAGTCAACTATATTAGTGACAGTAATATTATTTCTTTTACAAAACTCTAAATCAACAACGTTAACCCCAGTTGCAGCCACACAAATACATTTTAAGTTTGGTAGTTGTTGTAAAATATTTTTATCTAAAATTACTTTGTTCGTAATTACAACGGTGGTTGATTTTAAGCGCTCTACTAGTTGGTTGGGTTTTGTTTGTGGGTATTCAATGTATGTAAAATGGTTATTCACGTCTTTAAGTTTAATTTGTGGTGCAAGTGTAGCGCGATCAAGAAAAACGATATCAGACATGTAAGCTTCCTAAATTTAAGGCAAAAAAAAGTCGAACCTCAATTTAAGTTCGACTTACATAAAGAATAATTGGTACCGACGACTAGATTCGAACTAGCACGAGCATAGCTCACCACCCCCTCAAGGTGGCGTGTCTACCAATTTCACCACGTCGGCAAGATAATTATTCTAAATCTTCTATTGTAGAGTTAACTTCTTTAGTAGGAGTTGCTTCCATAATATTTTCAACACTTTCTACTTGAGATGTAGAAATTACATTACGTTCTTCGTAATCAGTTTTAGCTAAATATACTAAACCTAAGCTGGTTGCAAAGAACAAGGCCATTAAAACTGACGTTGTTTTGGTTAAAAAGTTACCACTACCCGATGCTCCGAATATTGATTGTGATGCACCACCAAAAGATGCGCCAGCTTCAGCGCCTTTACCGCGTTGTATTAAAACAAAGCAGATAATAGAAATAGCGATTAACACGTGTACGAAAAGAATATAACTAGACATTGTATTTCCTCAATTAAACCGCGGCGTTACAGATTGCTACAAATTCTTCAGCAATCATAGATGCGCCACCGACTAAGCCACCGTCAATATCAGGTTGGCCGATAAGTTCTTTTGCGTTAGCAGCTTTCATGCTACCACCGTATAAAATAACAAGTTTGTCAGCAATGGATTCACTTAAATTAGCAAATAATGCTCGAATAAATGCATGTGCTTCTTGAGCTTGTTCAGCAGAAGCAGTAACACCGGTTCCGATTGCCCAAACTGGCTCGTAAGCAACAATAATATTACTGAATGCTTCAATGCCAACACGATCAATTACTACGTTGATTTGACGTGCAATAACAGTTTCCATATTGCCAGATTCGCGCTCTGCAAGTGTATCACCAATACAAAATACAGGTGTAATACCTGCTTCTAATGCAGTGGCAGTTTTTTCTGCAACCACTTCGTCTGTTTCTCCGTTCATTACACGACGTTCAGAATGTCCTGTTAAAACGTGAGTACAGCCAACTTCTTTGATCATTGATAAAGACGTTTCACCTGTAAATGCACCTTTTTCAGCAGTGTTTGCTGTTTGTGCGCCAACACTAATTTTACTGCCTTTTAATTGTTCTGAAAGAGCAGATAAATATACATGTGGAGCAAAAACCGCTGCATCTACTTTAGAAGTATCGATGCCAGCTGCGAAAGCTTGAGCTAGTTTTGCATTTGAGGCTAAATCGCCATTCATTTTCCAATTTGCAGCAACAAAAGGACGACGCATAATAATACCTTTTTAATTATTGAACTAATTTTTTTAAGCGCGCAATCTTATCCGTTTTACGCCTTACTCGCAATGAAAAAGCGTAAAACAAAGAATATTACAGTATTTTTTTAATAAACGATCAATTTATAGCTTCTTCAACAGCTGTTTTAACTTGTTCTGCTAGAGCCTGACAAACATCAGATACTTGATGCGCATCTTTGCCTTCAACCATTACTCTAACAACAGGTTCTGTGCCTGACGGGCGTAATAATACTCGACCATTATCACCTAGCTCTTCTTCTGCTTTTTTAACTGCTAATTGAACCGATTCAATAGACATCACATCTACTTTAGAGGCTAAAGTTACATTAATCATTTCTTGAGGATATTTACGCATTCCAGATTTTGCGGTATAGAGTTTTTGCCCTGATTCTACTAACGCTTTTAATACTTGTAGCGCAGCCACAATACCATCTCCGGTTGAAGTCGCATTTTTACATAGAATATGGCCTGAGTTTTCACCTCCAATGACCCAGTTACGTTTATTCATCTCTTCTAAAACATAACGGTCACCAACTTTAGCACGAACAAATTCTATATCTGCTCGCTCTAAAGCACGCTCAAAACCTAAATTACTCATTAAAGTGCCCACTACGCCACCTTCAAGTTTGCCCTGTTTTTTAAGGAAGCTAGCAATAATGAATATTAGCTCATCACCGTCGACTATTTCGCCTTTATGATCGACCATTGCTACACGGTCACCATCACCATCAAATGCAATACCTAAATCAGCACCCGTTTCTAATACTTTACTTTGTAATCGAGCAGGTTTAGTTGAACCACATGCGTTATTGATATTGATGCCATCAGGGTTGATTGCAATTGGGATGACGGTTGCGCCTAATTCTTCAAACACTTTTGGGCCAACATCGTAAGTTGCACCATTGGCGCAATCTAAAGCAATGGTCATACCTGTTAAATCAAGGTGTCCACATGTACTTTTACAAAACTCAACGTAACGGCCACCAGCATCATTTAAGCGGCGAGCCTTGCCTAGGCTTTCAGAATCCACAGTTGTGATTTCTCTGCTATCTAATATGTCTTCAATTGCGAATTCAATTTCATCATCTAGTTTTTCACCTTTGTTATTAAAAAACTTAATACCATTATCAAAAAACTGGTTATGTGATGCACTGATTACAATACCCGCATCGGCTTTAAATGTTTGTGTTAAATATGCAATAGCAGGTGTTGGCATCGGACCTACTAAAATAATATCAACGCCGGCAGCTGATAAACCCGCTTCTAATGCTGATTCAAACATATAACCCGATATACGTGTATCTTTACCAATTAAAATTCTTTTTTTACCTGAGCTGGCAAATACTTTACCGGCGGCCCATCCAAGGCGCATGATAAAATCAGGGGTGATATTACCACGACCCACTAATCCACGAATTCCGTCTGTTCCAAAATATTTCTTTTTACGACTCATATTTTACCTTATTCATAGCTTCTACTATTTGTAGTGCTTGTTTTGTTTGAGGCACATCGTGCACTCTTAAAATTTGTGCGCCTTTCATAGCACTAATGATGCCTGCGCTTATGCTTGAATGTAATCGTTGATCTTCAGGTTGTCCTGTAATTTGGCCAAGCATGGATTTTCTTGATAACCCCACTAATAGAGGCAATTCCAATTTATGAAATTGCTCTAATGAATTAAGCATTTGCAAATTATGCTCAAGGGTTTTACCAAATCCAAAACCAACATCTAAAATAATTTTATGTTTATCAATGCCCGCGTTGTAACACTGATTAATCTTAAATTCAAAAAAGTCAGTTACATCTTGTACGATATTATCGTATTTAGGTTTTAATTGCATTGTATCTGGTGCGCCTTGCATATGCATCAAACAAACTGGTAAACCTGTTTTTGCGCTCACTTCTAATGCGTTGTCTTGACTCAGCGCTCTTACGTCATTAATTAAATCGACACCGGCATTATAAGCTTGCCAAATAACATTTGGATTGCTGCTGTCCACAGAAATTAAACAATTAAACCTCTTTTTAATGGCTTCGATGACTGGAATAACCCGCTTCAATTCTTCATTGTTATTTACTTTCGTGGCATTGGGTCTTGTAGATTCACCACCAATATCAATTATGTCAGCACCACCGGCAAGCATTTGTTCTGCATGTTGAAGGGCTTTATCAATGTCGTTGAACTTACCACCATCAGAAAATGAGTCCGGTGTAACGTTTAATATCCCCATTATAGAGGTACTTTTTGGAGGTAATCCCAAAATAGTTAGTGCATTTTTTTGCATGCTTCGAGGCTCATTAAATTATATTGGGTGGCTCATTAACTTACAGGCAATAAAAAAGACGACCTAAGTCGTCTTTTTTAAATTGATTTAACTTATTTTTAAAGTTTAATCTTTTTGTGAATCACTTTCATCTGATTCTTTAGATGTTTCTGATTCTTTTGGTGTTTCTGATTTTGCTGGATTCTCTGCATTATCAACATTCCAGTTTTTTGGAGGTTGAACAGGGCGACCATGCATAATGTCATCAATTTGATCCGGAAGTAGTGTTTCATATTCCATCAACGCATCTTTCATCGCTTCTAGAACATCTCTTTTTTCTTCTAGAATTTTAGATGTATTCGCATAAGCGGTTTCTAAAATTTTACGTACTTCGGAATCCACTTTTTCACGAGTCGCTTGAGAGAAATCACTTGAAGACCCGCCTCCTAAATAACTTTGCTCTTCTTTTTCATATAAAATAGGCCCTAATTCTTTAGAGAAACCAATTTTAGCAACCATGTAACGAGCGTAGTTAGTCGCCATTTCAATATCATTACTAGCGCCTGTTGTTGTGCCGTTAAAACCATATAACATTTCTTCAGCAATACGACCGGCATACAAAGTTTCAATTTGAGTCAAAAACCATTGACGTGAATGACTTACGACATCACCTTCAGGTAATTGCATTAAGAAACCCAGAGTTTTAGCGCGAGGGATAATCGTTACTTTATGGATAGGATCAGACTCTTTACCCAAATAAGCTAAAATGGTATGACCAGACTCGTGATAAGCCGTGTTTTCTTTTTCTTTATGAGTCATCACTTTGTTCTTACGTTCAGAGCCCATAACCACTTTGTCTTTCGCTTTATCAAAATCTTCAGCACTTACAGTACGTTTATTTAAACGAGCGGCAAATAATGCAGCTTCGTTTACTAAGTTCGCTAAGTCAGCACCCGAGAATCCTGGTGTACCACGAGCAATAATACCTAAATTAACAGTGTTATCTAATGGTACTTTTTTAGAATGGACTTTAAGAATTTGTTCGCGTCCAATTACATCTGGAAGGGATACTTCAATTTGACGATCAAAACGACCTGGGCGTTTAAGTGCCGGATCTAATATGTCTGGACGGTTGGTAGCTGCAATTACGATGATGCCATCATTTGCTTCAAAACCATCCATCTCAACTAAAAGTTGGTTTAATGTTTGTTCACGTTCGTCGTTTCCGCCGCCGTTACCCACACCACGAGATCGACCTACCGCATCAATTTCATCAATAAATACAATACAAGGTGCTGCTTTTTTAGCCTGTTCAAACATGTCACGTACACGAGATGCACCAACACCTACAAACATTTCAACAAAATCAGAACCAGAAATTGAGAAAAAAGGCACTTTTGCTTCACCAGCAATGGCTTTTGCTAATAGCGTTTTACCAGTACCAGGTTGGCCTGCTAATAAAACACCACGTGGAATCTTGCCACCTAATCGATGATATTTACCCGGATCGCGTAAAAAGTCGACTAATTCTTCAACGTCTTCTTTTGCTTCATCTACACCGGCAACATCATCAAATGTAGTTTTGATTTCGTCTTCATTAAGCATACGTGCTTTGGATTTACCAAAACTCATAGGGCCACCTTTTCCCCCGGCACCACCGTGCATTTGGCGCATGATGAAAAAGAACACAGCAATAATGATAAGAATCGGGAAACTAGCCACTAAAAGCTGCTGGATTAAATTAGGTGATTCCTTGGGTAAATAGTTGTATTCAACATTATGCTGTTCTAAAAAAGGAATAAAACCTTGATCAAACGCATAATGGATATTGTTAGCAGTGGTGAGTTCTTTGCTATCATGTGTGGTAATTCTTATGGTTTCAGAGCCAATATCGACTTTTCTAATAGTACCAATCTCAACCATTGACTTAAATTCACTAGCAGTAATATTTTCAGGTGCATTCATGCTCCCTATATTTGTTGCAATCACCAAAAATATGGTGATTAACACCATCCATAACACTATATTCTTTGCCATAATTCTTACACTTACCCTATATTATTTATTAAATGTTAAAAGTATTACCCAGTAAAACCTGTTGCGACTATATAAGTTTCTTTTGATCTTGCTCTTGATGAATCGGGTTTACGAATCACCACTTTTTTAAATCGTTTGCGAAGTGATTTGATGTATTCATCGAATCCTTCACCATGAAATATTTTGGCTACAAACGCGCCGTTTGGTTTAAGCGTATTTTGTGCCATCTCAAAAGCCAATTCAATTAGGTACATAGATTTGGGTTGGTCGATAGCCGCCATACCACTCATATTGGGTGCCATATCTGAAATTACAAGGTCTGCTTTGTTATTTCCGAGGTAATCTAATAAAGATTGATAGACCGATTCTTCGGTAAAATCGCCTTTAATAAAGTCCACACCAGCAATGGAATCCATGTCTAAAATGTCAGACGCCAATACTCTGCCGTAGTCGCCAACGTATTTAACGGCAACTTGAGACCATCCTCCGGGTGCACTTCCCAAATCTACCACGGTCATTCCGGGTTTTATTAATTTGTCTTTTTCTTGAATTTCAATCAGTTTGTAACACGCGCGAGAGCGATAACCATCCGCTTTAGCCTTGTTTACATACTGATCATATTTGTGTTCTTGGATCCAATCATTACTACTTTTTGAGCGTGCCACGAAACTACCTTTTGTTCATTGGTGTATACTGCTTTAATATAAGCAGAATCATCCGATTTCTTTAAAGAAGTGAAATATCAACCATGAGTTTAACCCAAGATAAGAGAAAACGTTATAGGTCAATTGGCCATAATTTAAATCCAGTTGTAATTGTTAGCGAAAATGGTCTAACTGCAAACGTCATTGACGCAGTTGAGCAAGCGCTTTTTGATCACGAATTGATCAAAGTAAAAGTCAATGTTGGTGATAGAGAAGATAAAAAAGCCATTATTGAAGAAATTATTAAACAAACCAAAAGCACATTAGTTCAATCTATTGGCAAAATGATTTTAATCTTAAAAGAAAACCCTAAAGCAAAAGAGAAACTTTCTAATATTAAGCGTCCTTATTAATTTAAACGTTTAAAGTCAGTTAATAGTGGGAGTTAAAGCTCCCACTGTATTACCATGGTTAAATTTAAACCATCCCACCAGTGAAATTGCTTATCATCGTCTTTTGTTGTTTCAGTCACATCCGTTGCAGTTAATTTTATTTCGTCGTCTTTTAATTCAGAATTAAAATTTGTGTCATTCCAATAAATTAATTGTTGTGCATTAATTGATAATAAAGCACTCTCAAATTGATAAGAGTATTTAAATTGAACCCTAGCAAGGTGCAAATCTATGCTTTTTACCTTTACCGATTGATTTAAAATCGGAATACCCAAGAATAATAACGACTCATAATCTCGATATATAAAATCAGAAATATGAATAAAACTATAATCAAAACGTGCCAAAAAAGAATGGGCATTGATTGAACTGCTTTTTTCGACGAATAAATTCGTTTTATTAAAATCAAATTTACTAAATAGTATTTTACGGCCAAGCCCCAATGAATTAGCGGCTGTATTTAAATAATATAGGTCAATAAAGGGCGATATTTCACCCGTTGTGGATTGTAAACCATAACGAGTTCGTTCTTTTTGATAATAAATCCCCGTATTTTTGATTTCACTTTTTAATCTGTATTTAATTTGAAAATCATCCGACTGAATATTGTTGTCTGAATATTCAAATGTATTATTGCTATGATCCACTGCAAATTGATGATGACCCTGTTGATAGTTAAATTTAAAACGATGACAGTTACCAGGGTTTATTTTACTTTCACAGGTTAAATTTAATGATTTATTATTGTTTATTTTATAATCAAACTTAAGTTGGTATAAATGGCTTTTAAACGATTCTTTAATTTTGAAATTAGCTAATTCTAAAAACAACTGATTATCAGTTGAGAATTGAGCGTATTCGACAGAAAATTGTTTTTTTGGCTTAATTAAAATAGATTGGGAATGATTACCAATATTTATTTTGCCATATCGATAATTAATGATTAAATTAATATTTTGATTATTTTGGTTATGCAAAAAAGTCAGTTCATTATTGTTAAAGCGGTTAGATCTAAGTTGTTGCTTAAAATTTAACGCTCCCCATTTTAAGTCTTGTTTAATGGAAAATTGATTAAGTTGATATTGATAACTATCAATATTAAATCTTTGATCAGTTAAAGAAATAGAATTCGCTGAATTGGGTGTAAGTCCATTATTTTGGAAGAATAATTGATTAACGAGATCATTGGCGTAAAGAGTAGATGGGAAAATCAACGCAATTGTAAATAAATAAGTTAGTTTCACATTAAAATACTATATAAAATTAATATTTTCTAAATCGAATGAGTTCAATAATCTTATAAGAAGCTTGATTTGGCCAGGGGATATATATTGTAAAACCTGCATAATTTTTCCTTTTATTATAAAAAATGTTTTTTTTGGTTAATTTTCAGCGGAAGATTAAGTCAATAACAGGTAAAATGCAAAAAAAGCATTAAAAAGAAGATCAGTTGTTATGAATATTCAAAATAGAGGCATATTTGTTTTAGCGAGTTTGGCAATGATAATAGCCATCGCGTTAGACGCAATGGCCGCCCATGTTTTAAAAGACGTATTAGATGAAAACCATCAAAATACATGGTCGATTGCAGGGCGATATTTATTGATACAATCCTTAGCATTAATAGTGCTGAGTTTAATTAAAGCCAATTCATTTTTTAACATTAGTTTACAAATGATTGCCTTTGGTATGTTGGCGTTTAGTATCAGCCTATATACACTATGCTTTATTCAATTTTCCAATCTAGGCCTTGTTACTCCAATAGGTGGTGTTGCCATGAGGTTGGGCTGGCTCGGCGTAATAATAAGTGTAATTAAGAAGTAATATGAACGATTACGTAAAAGAGAACATAGTCTTAAAGGATTGAAAATTCGTGATATCGGGGATTTCAAAGGATATTCAAAACAAGAGTATACCAAAGGTGTTTTACATTTTGATGATGAGAAAATCA
>JALJPK010000180.1:0-2469 GCA_022968985.1 Pseudomonadales bacterium
CGTGATTATAAATCAGGTTATACGTTTGGTTTAACAGGAAATCGTTTTAATACTACTCAGATAAACTAAACAGCCCTAAACCTATTAGGTTAACTGTTTTAAAAATTGAATCTTATTATTCGATAAAAGCTAGTACTACGGTACTGGCCTTTTTTATGTCTTGATGAAATGACTGGTGTTTGAGATTGGTTTTGAATTTGTTGTGTGTGTCATTTAGGATTTATTGATTCGTTTTGAGAGTATAAGAAGTTACTCTTGTAGGTCGATGGTTTACCTCGACAAAACTAATATTGGGTTTTTAGTGTGTTTGTTTTTTGGTTGTCTAGTCAATATGCTAGATGCGACCCATAGACACGACTCGCAGCATTTCTCCGAAAATAGTTTCCTACTTTCTATTGGTTATTATTGGTTGTCATTGGTTACAGATGAATTATGGCTGTCCATGTCAAATATAAAGTGCGAGCCCGTTAATTCGTTTGGTTTTTCCTTTTTGGTTCGTCCATCTTTTATTCAATCAATTCAGTACTCTAAAATGTAAAGTCTAAGTGTTATCGGTGAAGGTCGATACTTGAATGCTAGTCTTTTTATATTTAAATAATGATTTGTTACTTTGAAATTGTTGTGTATGTCAATTTACTGCGTTTGTTTCCCCTGTGTTTACTCTAAGTTACGCTTAAGTTGGGTTGGTTAATTTAAACTTTTATTTATTCCAATAAAATGTATTTCCTTAAAAATACATTGTGTAAATGTAGACTATGGCGTTTTTTATTAGCTTGATTTTTATTATGATACGCGCCTGATTTGACTCGAAACCAATATCTATAATCAACAGGTAAACCAGTGTTTATGATCCATTTAGAATGTAAACATTGATTTATTATTAAAGGAGTAAAATTATGATGTTTACTAAAACGACATTAGCCCTTGGTATGACTTCAGCACTGGTGCTAACAAGTTGTTATTTCCCAGATACCGATGCAGAAACAACGACAACCACTACAACTATAACTACAACAGCAACTACAACAGAAAATACAGCGCCAACAGCGTTGCCTGTTATTTCTGGCAATATTATATTCGCTAATGCAACGGATGTTGATAGTGATACTTTGGTTTATAGCTGGGCAGTTGGCTCAACGTATTTAGGATCAACAGCAGTCATTAATATTGACTCTGCACCGGCTTCAATTAATGGGGTTAATAGTGTTACTTTAACTATCAGTGATTCACAAGCTGACCCTATCATCATAATTATTGATAATGTTGACTTTGGTGGCATTAGTAACTCAGCACCCACTGCCGATCCCATTCAATTCGGTCGTAGTTTAATAGCAAACGCTAACGATGTGGATGGTGATCCATTAACCTATACATGGTCAGTTAACTCAGTGGTTATAGGTGTCGGTCCCAGTTTTGATATGGATACTGCTCCAGTATCGATGACTGGTTTACAACATGTGACTCTTGAAATATATGACACAAATACAATGTCTACTTTTATAGTACCAAGTGTTGATTTTGGTACGGCTGTCTACGGCGTTGCGCCTGTTGTAAACGCAGGGCCTAATGTTAATGCAACAAAAGCAGTGACGTTCATTTTATCAGGTTCAGCAACCGATGCTGATACTGCAACTTCAGATTTAACTTATAGTTGGAACATTAATGGTCAGTATTATTCTGAGGCAACAATAATTGTTGTTTTAGAAAATGTTGGATCTTACACAGCGCTATTCACTGTTTCTGATGGGGAGCATACATCCACTGATTCAGTAATCGTAACAGTGAGCGATGTCGTTCCAATCAATACTGCTCCTATAGTAGTGTCTATCGAATTTTTAGGTCCAACTTTAAAAGTCATTGCAACTGATGCTGAAACACCCAGCGTTTTAACTTATGCATGGTTGGTTGAAGGTGTTTCGGTACTAGGTGATACATCAACTATCAATGCTCTAGCATACAGAGGTATTCAAAGTGTTTCTGTCACAGTCACTGACTCATATGGATTATCGGCAACAAAAACAAGCATTATTGATTTTGGTGGGTCGATTGTTGAACCTCTAGATCGTGCTGTTGAAATCATTGTTAATTATGACGGTGATATTGAATTAGATCAAAAAGCAATGGGCGACTTAAGTGCCAATCTTCAAACAACGGCTAACCCGTTTGATGATTCATACTTCTATTTAAATCCTGATATGTTTTATTTTACAGATTATTCAATTGATCGAGTCACTGATGAAACATTGATCCAAAAAATGAAATACATACAACAACAGCCAACCGCTATTTGGATGGACTCAATCGCCACAATTACTCAAGACGGTGGTGATGGTACTCGTGCTACTTTAATAGGTCATTTAGATAATGCATTAAAACAACAAAGTTATTATGCACAGTTAGATGGGGCTATCTCGCCGATGAGTGTAGTGGTGGTGATCTATAACTTACCAGATCGTAATTGTGCCGCAT
>JALJPK010000180.1:2479-7184 GCA_022968985.1 Pseudomonadales bacterium
AAACGGTAAGTTAATTCAGGTGGGTCAAGACGGTTGGGCTTATGATAGCGATGTATTAGGTATGGGTTATGCCAAATATCGTGATGAATACATTAAACCGATCACTGATGTGTTCTCAGATCCTAAATACGCAAGTTTACGCATAGTAGCCATGTTAGAGCCTGATTCGTTTTCAAATATGATCATCAACACAAACGAGGACCGCCAAGGCGAGCAAAACAATTCAATAAACCCTAACTCAGCGTCTTTAAGTAGTGGGGGATATTGCGATAAAATCTTAAACTTTAATAACTCAACCGTGGTACCTGAAGTCGTAAATGAAGGTAATACCAATAATCCAAGTTTAGGTTTGTATGCAGACTCGTTACGCTTAGCCATTAGTGAAATACACCAAGCTTCACAGGTTAATAATAACTTGTATACCTATATGGATATCAGTGGTGCAACGTTATTAGGTTGGGATACTGATAGTGATATAACAGATGAATACCCAGGTTATGACGGAAATGAAAATGGAACACCCGATGCCTTTGAGTCGGTAATGAAGCGTACCGCTAAGTACTACAAACAACTAGTAGATGGCGCAGATGGCACATTAGATGGTAAAGGTTTGGATTGGATTCGTGGTTTTGCATCGAACACCTCAGGTTATACGCCAGTAGAAGAGCCGTTAATTAGTAACTCAAAAGACTATTTAGATCTTCGAGACTTAGAAAGTTTTTACCAATACAACTCGTCTGTTGATGAAATGACTTATGTCTCAAGATTAAATGAATATTTCACAACGTCTGACCCAGAAGGATATTTTGGAATCCAAGTTTTTGCTGATATTGGTTTTATTATTGATACATCACGTAATGGCTGGGGGGCACTAGGGGAATCACGCCCAACCATTGTTAATACAAACCCAGGAACTGATGCCTCTAAGCGTATTGATACTCGTAATCATCGTGGACACTGGTGTAATGTGAATGATGCGGGGGTGGGCGAAGTACCCAAAGCGAGCCCGTCTGCAGAAAAGCCACATCTAGATGCGTTCTTCTGGATGAAAGTACCTGGCGTGTCTGATGGTATCTCGTTTGATATAGCTGACTTTCCAAGCGATGGACCTGCTTATAATGCATTAGATTCAATTGAGAAAGACATTGTTATTCAGTCAAACCATCCTGCGTACTTGGGGCATAAATCATCAGAGACGATGTGTTTCTCAGGTGAACAACGTGATGGTGAAACAGTTAATGCAATTCCGTACATGGCACCAGAATCAGGGTCTTGGTTCCATTATCAGTTTATTATGTTGATTGAAAATGCTCACCCGAAGTTGGGAGAGTCTGATTACGATTAAGGTGTAATTGAATAAGAAAAGGCTCCCTGAAATTAGGAGAGTCTGATTAAGGTTTAAACTAATATAAAAAAGGCTCTTAATTAGGAGCCTTTTTTTTTAGGTATCCGCCTATTCATAACCAAACAACAAGACGTTTTTGACAATTATAATCACAATAGAATCGATATCATTTGTAACTACGTTTAACGACTTTGACACGCACATAACCATTACGAGATTTTTAGATTTGTAACTTTTGAAAGTTTTAGTTAAATATCTTAATCTTTTGTTATTTTTTGGTTGCGATTATTCTGTGCGACTGGATAGTTCCATTTTAACCTAGAAAAGCCAAGCTTCATTGTATAATGACTTCTAAAGTGAACAAGCTATGCTTCCAACCCTAAGACTTTAGTTAATACTGATCCATTGTATTCATAAAGTGAACAAGTTATGCTTTCATTGCTATGACTTTGCTACTAATAAGTATCTTGCCAATTCCAAACCATTGTATTCATAATTCTACCTAATAATAAAATCACTAATATGAAACTTGTTTTAATCCTTCTTTTTATTACATTACCCTGTTTTGCCGCCGGTAAAAATTCTGATATTTCCTTTAGTGGTTGGGGTGAGGCAGGGATAAAAAATGAAAAACAAAACATGGTTAACGGCCCTCCTGTTATTACTTATTATGCTGCTAAATTACAATCTGATATTAAAATAAATCAAAAGATTGACGTAAAAATTGATGTCAAAGGTAACTCTGCTGATAACCAAGTTGATTTTAATGGGTTTTCTATTAAATTTGATTATCACGATTATTTTAAAATAAAAATAGGGAATTTGAAGCAACCGTTTGGACATGAGCAACAAACCAGTCGGACTAACTTATTAACATTTAATCGATCTAATGCGCATTTCGCTTTGGCTAAAATGGGTTACGCAAATCGTAGCTTGGCAGTTAAAGGGTATTATAACTACAGTAAAAAACGCCCTAATTTCCCTTATTCTTATGCGATAAATATTTACAGAAATAATAGTACTCAATCAGGTATTAACCTTAAAGGCAGCAAACATTTTAATGATTTAATCGTTTCTAGTTATTTTCAATATCTAAAAAAAATTAACCGTACTGGAGTAAAAATCAATACAGTCGCAGTAGGAAGTGATGTGATCTATCAAACTAAGTCCAGCACGATGAGTATGGGGTTGTTCATATTAGAAGATCCTGTTGTTGGAGTTCAAAACGTAGAGCAAAATATCCTTATTAAATCCGATTCTCTAGATCAATCTTTATTAGACGAATCAATTATTGCAGGTACACTGCAAAGTTTTGTTGCCCATCGTTTTAATATTAATGGTGAGGTGATTCATAGCATTGAACCACTGCTTTTAACAAGTCTTTATGTTCCTTTTCTACAAGAATCAGAAAGTTATGAATGGCAAACCGTATTTGGTTTTAATGCCTACTTAAATAAAGATGTGCGACTTAGATTACAAGTTGATTACATATTCACTAATAAAGAAAGCACTGAACAATCGAGCATTTATGGTTCAAGTATCGAGTTAGGGGTGCAAGTAAGTTTTTAAATGAAACAATTTATATTTCTTCTTTTTGTGATTTTAGTTTCAAGTTGTGATCTTAAAACACCGGCTTCAAATGGTTTGCCTGAAGCTCAATTAATGGACTTTTTTATCAACGATGAAGACTATATTGCGCTTCTAGGAAATAAGCGAATCAATAAAGAATTTCCTGTCAGCATTAAATATAACAATATTTCTTATAATGGATTAATCCGATCAAGTGGCGCTGCGTCACGCCAAAATTCAAGGTGGTCATATCGCATTACCTTAAATGATGGACAAAATATTAACGGGTTAAAAGTATTTAATTTAAGCGCTCAAATCCATGATCCATCTTTCTTATATACCGATGTCGCTAGCTTTTATTACAAGCAAGCGGGGATTCCAACTTTTGAGCATTCTCATATTTTTCTAAGGATAAACGGTGAAGATAAAGGCCTTAAAAAAATGATTGAGAAGATTGATATTGATTTCTTCGAAAAGCGTCAGCTTGAAGTGAGTGAGCTGTATAAAGCTGGGTCAAAAATTAGCTTTTCGTTTCAATCAGATGATCCAAATAATTTACCTCAAATGAGTTTTGATAAAAAAATTCCAGAAAATGATAACTTTAATACAGTCGATCAACTTTATTATGCGCTTGATTTACAACAGATTAGAGTGTCGCAAAACAGTATTGAGCAGCATTTAGATATTGAACAATATTTAAAATATCACGCAATTACATCATTCATAAACAGTGCAGATGCTTTTGAAAATAACTTTTTTCTATGGAAAACATCGCCTAAAACACCCATAAAATTCATCCCTTGGGACTTTGATTATGCCTTTAATCGCGCTAGTTACGTTGGGCTTTATGGTGATAATGCAATAATCAGAATCATGTTACAAGATCAGCAAATGTTCGAATTCTATAAATTAGAGCTAGAAAACTTAATTAATAATATTGATTTGGCAGCGGATGTTTTCAGTATTATTGATCGCAAAGCCCTCGAAATACAAAACGCTTATGCCCTTGATCCTTTTTTAGGTGAGATTTATGAGCTTGAACAGGAAGTAAACAAAATTAAAGAGTTTTTAACTAAACGAGAAGCTTTTTTTATACGTGCTTTAAATGACTTTGTTTTTACTGAGGAACTTCCCGGTGATAATGATGATGTGAATGAAACACAAAGTGGGATGATGATTAGTTATTAGCTTCTGCCATGTCTGTAATACACAAATATTTAGATGCTTAAGGAAACCATATATGGACAGACATAGTAAGGCTAGAAAAAGTAAGGCCACAGTTCAATGCTGATATTTTAAATGGTTTGTTTGAGGTTAGTACTTTGGTATTGGCCTTTTTTATGTTTTGTTTTAAATGGACGTAGGCAGTGGATACGCTGCATAATCCTTTCTACTTATTGTGAATAATCTAGGTGGGTTTTGTAGGTCGCAAGCTTGCTGCGTCAAAACGATTCTTGTTTTTGAGTGTCGATGTCAAATGTAAGACGCGACCCCGATTTTACAAACAGCTTGTTAAGTTTGACGATATATTCAAACTATATTGACAAAAAACATTTTTAATTTCATCGATGATTTCCGGCGATTGAATGGTTTTAATGCCCAATACCATTAATGCAAAGTTGTCTGCCAATATTTCTTCAGGATGAATAATATAATTAGTATTCTTTCCCACTTGCTCAAAATAACCGCTTACTTGTGATACATCGAGGATACGTGAATTTACAGTAGGGTGAAGCTCTGTCCCTTTTTCATCATCTAGGACTAATAACTTAAACTGTAGATAATCAAAGA
>JALJPK010000181.1 GCA_022968985.1 Pseudomonadales bacterium
CTTTAATGATCACACAATCACCAATACTGACTTTACCAGTGTAATCGCCAACCTTAATATTAATCGCGCCATGTAACGGCAGCACCAGCTGGTGGAACTCATGATAATGACTGCGTATTTGGCTGGTATAAGCGCGAATAGAAAGATTGTTAGGCATGTTAATTCGCTTTTCCTTAGCGATGAGCAATGTTTAATATCTTAAAGGGTAAGTGTTTATTTTGATAGGTAAATGTATCTAAGTACATAGCGCTAATTTTGTGTTTTGTAGCTGAAAAATCATTTAAATTATGATTTAATAGAATAATATTAAGTAATTATAAGATATTAGAATGACGATATGAATGACACACAAGAAAAACAGCTAAAGTATCTAGTTGTACATCTCTGCCGAGTGAGCAAAGCGCTTTTATGGTACATGATACTGCCTGTTAATTTAGCGTTAGCTGCGCCACTAAGTTGTGAGTCATTTACTCATGATAAAGAACCCTATATTGACCAGAGTGAATTATCAGAACTGCTCTTTGGTGTTGAGAGAAGAAGAGATGAAATTAAACCTCTTTATGCTTATTTAAATGAGATTGGTTCAATTTCAATATCGTATGATGAATTTAAGGATATTGAAATATGCCTGACTAAAAAAGATAACAGGTTTTTTATTCGAAATAGGAATGTTCTATTAACGGCATTGTTTAGCCGAATTGAACATTTATCCTCGGTAAATAATAGAGTCAAAAAATCAGAAAAAAATAAAGTATTAGAGATACTTTTTAATGGGGATATTTATGAGGTAGGGGCCGCTATTGATGCTACTGCGGTATTTAAAGATGAGGCTGCGGTTGATGCACTAGGAAGATTAGCTCTAGAGTCTGAAAAAGAGATAATTATTGACGATGTATTATCTGCATTGCACCTTATTGGTACTGAGGCTGCGAGAGTTAAGGTGATTGAGCTTAAGAGTGTAAAACCTAATTTCAGGGATGATATCGATGATTATTTACAACATTGGTAATACTTAAATTAATAATATTAATGGACTAATTATGTCATTTGTTTGTTTTGATTGTACACAAATCGTTACTGCTGTAAGAAATACGACTGTTTTTAGTGAGTTACACATATGTGAATTACTTTCGGATATATTCGAAAATGAGGTAATACACGAAACGGGCATCAAACCAATTAAAGCAGATTATATAAGACAGTATGTTGGGTCTAAGCCTGTGATTTTTGAATTTAAAGACTTAGAATTTCAAGGTGAATTCGAGGATTGGGAAGATTCAAATTTATTACCATATAAAGTAAATCAATTTGTTAATTCGATTAATAAGCTAGTTGAGCTTGGGTATGCTCAGATACAGATATTTATTACAGCCTCTGTTCCTGAAAATGGTGATGAACTTACTTTAAAAATTGATACAAGCTTGGCTGATTTCCCTAAAGCTTTATTTAGATACTCACACTGTTGCTTCGATGACGTTGGTGGATGGAATGAAGTTATCATAAATATTCAAGACTGAAATGTACTTGTCACGATCTGCTCTGTCTCAATTAGATAACTTGGGTGCAGCTTTAGTTTTAGTCGCACTTTACAGTATTAGTAAACCAAGTTATTTAGCTAGTAATAAGACGCGAAGCGGTACATACGATCAAAACTTGAATCATATTGGAAAATAGGATGATATATAAAATACAGCATACTGAGATAGAGGGGAACATTAAATGGACCTCGATTAGAGATGTAGGTGAGGATATAGATGGTCACATACTTATATGGGATGAATATAGGAAGGTTGAAGACCAGTATATATTGCTGATTAATAATATTTTTAACGTCTTAAATTGGCCACTCTTAAAACCAAAAAAAGCATCTTTTCGAGATGAAGGGGATAATTTTTATTCACATGATGAATTTAAGTATTTTGACCCATCTAAAATAGTTAAAAAAGGTAACCTAATGAGTAGGGATGAGGTTATGTACTTTGCTCGATGGGCATTAAGAGAGGTATGCTCTTTTTATGTTACTTTTGATTCTGGATTTATCATATGTCAGTGTGATTATAACCTGTATATTAGTGTGGATATAGATTTAATAGATATAATTAAGGACGCTGGTTTACACTACCAAGTTATTGATACTGCTCAACTAGAGGATGAAGTGTATGATTTATAAAATTCATCATTATGGCGAAAAAAGTAAGATTGACTGGACCTGTATTTCGGAAGTGGGAAGTAATATTGATGGCCAGGTTTTGACATGGGAATTGTACAAACAGACAGAAAATAAATATATAGCATTGCTAAGTGAGATCCTTGATGAAATAGGAGTTTCACAACTAGTTGTGAGAAGTGCTGGATATTGGGAAGCTGAAGGTAATAAGTACCCTTTGGATGATTTTAAAATGTTTGATACATCTAAGTTAGTCAGAGTGGGTGGGATTGTTGAAAAGGATCAGTTTTTATATTTAGCTCGTTGGAATTTAAGGAATGTGGGCTATGCATATGTAGAATTTAATAATGGTTTCGTAGCGTTTGGTGACGATTATTATATGTATATTGAATCAGATAAAAATTTAACAAGTCTTATAAATATGTTCGGATTATACCATTGGAAAATTGATATAAATCCTTTTAAATAGGAGTGAACGGTTATTCTGTACAATTGGTATTCCCCATTTTATTACCTGCAGAAAGCTTCACCTTTACCCCCTCAAAACGACTGCGCTAATTCACTTTCTGTCATGCTTACGCCTTTGATCTGAGCATAGACTGCTTGCCCAACTGTTAGTGCTAAATCATCACATGCCATGGGGTGATGTTCGCCCATATGTGGTCATCACCAAACGCCAATTTAACCTGCACATTATCACTTGATTCTGAATGTATGATCCCGGTAATAGTCGAGCTTTTAATTATGTGCAACACAAGCAGTTTATTTATGCTGGCGGTAAGTTAATTGCGTTAAACACGCAAGTGAAAGACAGTGCTCATAAGCTGGCAAATAAGCAAGTTCGTTACTTGCATTACGATGCGCTGGATTCGGTGGATATGATCACCGATGGTTACGGTAATGTTGTCGAGCAACGCAGTTTTGATCCTTGGGGTAAGATGCGCAGTGTGATCTGGGAAGATGACAGCGTCACTAATATTGCACAGCAGTTAATTACCAACCGTGGTTTTATTGGTCACGAGCATATTGAAGAAGTGGGCTTGATCCACATGAATGGCCGAGTGTACGACCAAGAACTCGGGCGCTTTTTAAGTGCAGATCCCCTGATTCAAGCCCCGTTCGTGACAAACAGCTTTAACCGTTATTCCTATGTGATGAATAACCCGCTGAAGTATACAGATCCGACAGGGTTTAGTGGGTATGAAGGTGGAGCATGTACAGCTGATAATCCAGATTCACAAGCCTGTAAAACATCTTCTTCACCCCGTAATGGTGGCGGTGGTAAAAATAGTGGAGGTAGTGGTAGAGATGTGGCCGATCCTGTAAGTCAAGATACTCTAGAGACAGAGGGTTATACAATCGTTATTGGGTATATTGATGATTATGATGATCGTCGTAGTGGCTCTGATTCATCAATAGATAATACCCAAGCAGTCCTTGATGTCGTAGGCCAGATCCCTGGTTTGGGTATGTTTGCAGATTTAGTTAATGCAGCTAGCGCAGGGCGTATAGGGAGACGAACATATCAGACATATACTAAGGTTCACAAGATTACAGGAAAGTATATACTGGCAGAACAAGTGGTTATGGTACTCCTCAACAGAATATTGCAAGGCGAGATACAAGACATCACATGAATGAAAAGGGTTATGGCCCAGTACAAAGAGATGTATCGTCAGAAAATAAATCTGCAATTAGAGGTCGTGAACAGCAGTCAATTGACGCTAATGGGGGGGCTCAATCTGTGGGGGGAACTTCCGGAAATGCAATTAATGGTATTTCAAAATATAACCCTAAAAGAGAACATTACATGAGTCAGGCCCGAAAAGAATTTGGAGGATAATAGCAATGGTAAAAAAAATAAAACGTAATATTGGTGATATTGTGAAAATAGATATTGGAGATGGTCAATACTGTTTTGCTTGTATATTAGATGAACCCTTGGTTGCATTTTTTGATATTAAAACTGATTTACATTTTGAAATTGAAGAAATAGTACAAAAACCAATATTATTTAAAATTTGGGTTATGAATAATGCTGTGACTTCTGGGCACTGGCCTATCGTTGGCACACAAGTACTATTTGGAGATTTATTGAAGCCCACTAAGTTTTTTAGACAAGACATAATAAGTAAAAAGCTGTTCATATGCACTGATTCTATAGAAAGTCCTGCTACACGTGAAGAATGTGAAAATTTAGAATGTGCTGCAGTATGGAGTTATGAACATGTCGAAGATCGCTTAAGAGATCATTTCTCTGGAATCCCAAGTTTGTGGGTAAAATCCCTTGAAATTAAGTAAATGGAAATTCAGTTTTATTTTCTTAATTGAATCTTTATTAAGATAATAGCGATAACATGGATTCTGTTGCTTCACTGTAATCAATACTGGGCTTTGTCGTAATTTTGGTAGGGAAGTAAACGCCTAACTTTTAGATATAATTAGACTATGAGTGCCTAATTATATCCTCATTAGGCTTTGTTAAACCCTATTTTAAATATTGTGCGTAATTGAGCTCTAGTAATTTGTTTTACGTAAAAAGACAGCTTATCTGCTATAGCGTGTAACTATAAGAAGGTTGGCTTTAAACATGACACTATTTCTAAATTTGAACGTAATTCCGATACCGCCAAGCTTAGAGCTTCATGTTACTCCTCGGGAGCAAGGTTCGCTATCAGAAGCGGACAGTGTTAAAGCAATACAGGTTGGAAAGAGGAATGGTAAATGACTTTCCAATATAATTAATGGGCTGTAGCAGTCAGTAATACTTGGGATTAATTATGGGAAATATAACATAAAGACTCGGGACTCGTTATGTTAAATCTTTAGCGTACATAGGGTCTGCAATTATAATGATACTACTTACAATTGTATTTTTATGTAGTTTCATATTGTTTTTTGTTGATGGGTGGGATATTGAAATATCAGATGTTATAGAAATGGGGCAAGCTGTGATTATAATAATGTCCATACATTATGTGTTCTATCAATTTTCACAAAAGCTGGTTGATATTGAAATTAAAAATAATATTTTACATATTGCAGGTAATGAAATTCAGGGTTATAGCAAAGCTCGCATATTAGAAGTTAATCTATTTAGGCTAACTGTTGGTGTATTGAAAATTGATGATAAAACGTATTATTTTTTACCCAAAAAATTCTATGTATTTAGGTTTTATTATGTCACGAAAAAGCTCAGGAATATGGCATTAATTGAATTTCGAGATTTTTTGGATGCAGATGTTATAGCGAAGTAGTATAGAGTTAGCTTGGTATTTTTAACGTTAGAGGTAGTTATGAATAGGTTTGTAAATAATGCATTTGTTTTTTTTGCGCTATTTTGTGTGAGTAATGCTAAGGCATTTACTATTGATATGGAGAACTCCGACGCCATAAACTCACTTGGCTTTTATAATGTGGACAATATGAAAATGGGTGGGGTTGGTTATTTAGAACCAAGGGGATTTTCGGTTTGCAAAAAAAATGGAGTCTTGATGATTAATGGTTTTACTATTTTGCAAAAAGAGAAGGGCAATGAATATAGTTATTACAAGCTTTATAAGGGTGAAAAAGGCATCGACATTTCTGAGGCCGGTAGTTCTTTAGGTTACTTAACATACCATACAGCAGCTACAAGAATTGCGTTTGCAAAGCAATGTGATTTTATTTTTGAACATAACAAATTTCCGCTAATAAGAATAAATACAATATTTGGAACTGATAATTTATCATCACTGATAAAGAAAAAGGATGATGAAAAACATAAAAACGATCTAAAATAGGCTTGTGTAATTAACTGCTTATACTAAGGGCAGTATCTATATCAACTAGATTAGCGAATCATTAGAATCGTTATCCCTCAAAACGACTGCGCTAATTCACTCTGCCCATATGTGGTCATCACCAAACTCCAATTTAACCTGCACATTACCATCTAATTCTGAATCAGTAATACTGTTGATTTTTCATAATGTGCAACACAAGCAGTTTATTTATGCTGGCGGTAAGTTAATCGTGCTAAACACGCAAGTGAAGACTGTACGCATAAGCTGAAAGATTATTTAGCCGATTCGGGAATCGGAGAACCCTGAACTTTAAAATAATTTGATAGCGCTAATTTGCGCTTTACACATTTAGGGTCCGATAAGAAAGGTAAAGTAAGTGTAGGCTTATCAAATAGTTTAATTGTCCAGTCTGTATCACCAATAAACCGAAATGTTAGCGTATTAGGTTTAATAAGCTGAAGTGATGTAAATGAGCCTGTAGAATACATTGCACCTATGGTGGCAGAGTCTAACAACTTTAATTCTTTGTCTAAGAAATGAATACTGAGTGTATCTTCTTGCGGTATGTCATCAGTAAGGAATAATAAATAAAAATCATTCCAGCTTACTGCTGCTTCAAGCACTGCACCACTTATAACATCTCCAGTAGCTGATTGATTAATTATTATTTCACTTGACGGTATCGCTAATTCAGTACTACATTCGATAGCTCTTATTGTTAGCTCTTTTTCTGACAGTTTTCGCATAATTACCCCTCTACCAAACAAAACCAATGCCAAATGCACCTAGCGCTCCACCTACAAATGCACCAACCGTTACACATACGGGGGCTCCTGGCCCACATACTAAGCCTGCGACCGCACCCCCAGCAATACCACCACTTATACCAGCGCCGGTTATTGCTAGCTCTCTTCCTGCTGTATCAATCTTATCATCTGCAGTCGCTACAGTGTAAACCGATAGCGCTATTGATACAAAAATCAGTCCTTTACCTGCATACGATAATTTACGCATTGTTGCTGTCACACGTGGATTTGACTTACCTGCTGATTTGACTATTCCTGCATATACAGAATTCTGCTGAATAGAAGAAAGGTTTTTGAATACTGCATTATTACCATGAAGTTGCTGAGTTTTACGAGCAACAAGTTCATTGAGTGTTTTTCCTTCGCTTTTTAATTGTTGAGCCATAGCTCTTCCAACAGGAGTACTTCTTCCTCTAAT
>JALJPK010000182.1 GCA_022968985.1 Pseudomonadales bacterium
GTCACTGTTAAATTATCTAACGAAAAAATGCGCAGTGCCCTAGAAAAAATCAAACAACAGATCAAAAAGTAGCTCGGGGTTAAAATAATTTAGGTCAGATCTAGAGAATAAGGACATGCAAGTGAATACACAAAAATAAATACAACTCAGTTAGAGGTTGGTAAATAATGAAATACGATGAAGAATATTATGTTTTAACTGAAGGAGATGTAGCCTCGCTTGAGATAAATACAGAAAAAACAAAGATTATTGAATTTCAAGAGGGTCAGAGTCGTTGAAAAATGACTTGGGCCTTTTGTATTTTGTTTATTTCGCCTTAAATAATCTTGATAGGACACTCATAAATAAGACGCAATACTTCAGAATATAAGTGGTGCGTCTAGCATCTTGATAAATTTCTGAGTCAAGATGCTAGACGCGACCTCGTCATTCTATTTGTTTGAGTATCTCTATTTAATGGGTTATATTGTTCGAACAATGGTCGCATATTGTGTCAAGATACTAGACGCGACCCCGTTATTTTTTCTAGGATATATTGAGCAGACCACTAACAAGACAGACTGAAAATTCAAGAGGGTCAGGAAAATTCAAGAGGGTCAGAGTCGTTGAAAAAAGACTCTGGCCTTTTTTATTTGTGATTGAGTAAATTGGAATTGAAAAAATGGATGACCATTTTGATTGGAGACGAAACCCATGAATATAAACAAGTTTATAATTATTAATATTCTCATGTTTTTTGTTAGTTGTAGTAATCACCCTATTAAAAGTAATAATAATGGTTGTTCTGAATATAAATTTTCAAAAGGAAATAAAATATTATTTAAAGACACAGCAGTAGACGAAGTTATGTTCAGACATAAAAGAAATGTTTTGGGGTTTTCTTTGAATATATCTGAAGCGTTACCAAGTGAAATATTTAAAATATATTTGTGGCCATCAATAGGTATTGATGGATATGATTGTGGTATTACTGAAAAAACAAATTTTAAATTTTGTAACTTTGATATAGAAAAACAAAATTTTTACGTGAGTGTTTATATGGATGAATATATTCAGGATAAAGATTTGGATCTAATAAAAGCATATATTAATAAAAATATTTGCGAATAAATCGATAGGTCAGCAATAACCTTACATAGACATCCATAGTTATGTAGTAATGAATATTACTACACGTTACAGCTAAAACAAAAGTGGCAATTATTTGTAAAGTAAATGCTTAGTTGAAGTTACTAATTTAGCGTTTAGAGGGAATTGGTGTGGGTGTCTTTGTAAGTGTTGGTTGATTTCAATAGGTTTTTTTAAATATATCCATTTTTTATCATTGGTTTTTAATATTTTAAAAAATACAAATCTGGAAAATAACGATTCAAAAGTGTTATGAGAATGAATATACTATTTGAAATTAATACTATTTATATTAAAACCAATGAGAGTTGTGAAAAGTTAATTTTTCTACAGCCTCGTTAGCTAAACCGGACAAGTATGAAGAAAGCATTGGCTCTTGCACTAATTATTATAATATTTTCAATCTTCAGTGGTGGTTCTTGGAAAGATGATAAGTATGAAATTTATTACATGGATGGGAATATCGTTTTGGGGATAAAATACTCTGGAACACCTGACCATCACCGTAGAGTGGAACATAAAGTAATTGGCGCTATTTCTAACGATAAATATGTTATTGCTAAACAAGAAGTCTCGGAAAATAATCTTTTTAAATATTACTATATTGATAAAATTAAAGATCATGAAAACCTAAACCCTGATGAAATTACTATGGGTCCATACTCCAAACAGCAGTTGACAGAACTAGAAAAACAATTTGACTTCCCTTCAATTCCTGATGAGTTTTAGATATAGCTAACAAGAACTTAAAGAGGGACAAAATAAAGTTGGCTGTTTTTTCACTCCGTTCACCTATTTTCAGCCAACTCTATTTTGCCCTTTAAGTGGGCGTTAGAATTCAAGAGTAAATATGAGTAGAAATTATAAATACACAATATTAATTAGGTTTTCATCTTCGACAAATCACTCTATCGGCAGTTTTGATGTTGAGTATCCACATTCAAACAACTCTAGCTTGCAAGATAAAATTATCGTTAAAGAAAAGTCGATTGTAATTACTGCTAATCGAAGTAAGAAAACTTCCATTTCTGATATTCTTCATAACGCGAATACTGCTATGAACCGTCAGATATCAAAGTCGTTAGCTTATTACTACGCTGCTGTTGGAGAGCCTAATAAGATTACAAGCATTAAGGTTTCGAGACACCTAAGCGGTAAGCTACAAGAAGAAGAACGTATAAATAAACTCGGGGTTCGCCAGATCATAAATATTGATAATGGCTTGGCACATTTAAAACAGATTAATCGCAGTGAATTAGATACACTTTGGAAAGAATCAGAAGCTGGTCATGATCTTTTGTATGCCGTGACCCATCTTATAAGCTCTTGCTCATCGCCAGAACCATTTCAGAGGTTTGAGGCGCTATGGAAGTGTTTTAATTCTATCTACAAGCTAAAGGCGGGGGGTACACAAGATTCTCAGTCTTTGAGAAGTTTAAGAACTCATATGATCGCAAATATTTCGAAATATCCGCTTTCAATAGCTTATGTAGCCCCCATGACACACGACTATATATTTTCAATAGTCAATTGGCGAAATATGATCCTAAATGACTATAAGCAAGAGTCTCAGAGTAGGTTTCTACTTGGTTTTATTGAGCGAATTTCTGATGCTAGATTAATTAAGAAAATTGAAGACTCACTTCCAATTCGTCAACAATTTTTAGACAATGAGGGGCTTCTACCCGCAGTTCTTGCTCATATCGAACAACAAAAATTACTGAACGTAAATAATGACATAGAAGTCGTCGCATTCATGTGTTTAAAGTATTTATACTTTGCTCGTAATAAACTAATCCATGCAGAGCGTGTGCACCCAAGTTTTCATTTGGTAAAAGAGCATTCGAATGAAGAGTTGAAAATTGATAAGTGCAGTTTAATTTTAAAGCTACTTGTTATTGATCTGCTAAACTTCAATACGGAATTCTAACAAGGCATTTAGGGCTGAGGGTCAGGCCTGAATGGCACTGCATTAAGCAATAGTTAATCTTTATATAAATATAGGACAGCTAGGAAATATAGTATAATAGATTCACCACAAACCAATACTATAAGACCTAGCTGATGAAGTATTCTAACACTAATTCCACCCAAAACACTCTTAAAAAAATTGATGACTTCAACTTTATAGAAATCATTAGTGATTCGAATATCAAACCTATTATTGAAATTTTCTTACCCGAATATAGAGAGCGTATTTTCACTCCGACAATTACCTTGTCACTTTTTTTGAAACAAGCATTAAGTCCAGTTAGCTCATGCACAAATGCAGTCAATAATTTTATAATCGAAAATAAACATAAATTTAAAAAAAAGGTGAGTAACGACACCGGATCATATTGTCGAAGTCGTCAAAAACTTCCCATCGAAATTATTCAAGCATTAACAAAACACACGAGCATGGAAGTAAAATCTAATTTAGAAAAAGAGTACGATGTTAAGGGTAATATTTACTTAATTGATGGTACGACTTTCTCTCTGCCTGATACAGAAAAAAACCAAACGAAATACCCACAACAAAAAGCACAAGCAGAAGGTTTAGGCTTCCCAATTTGTCGAGCATTAGGGGTATTCTGTCTTGAAAGTGGTGTTGCAATAAATGCAGAAATAGCGCCATTTAAAGGTAAAGATGCAAGCGAACATCATATGCTAAGAAAGTTAATAGACACATTTCAATCTGGTGACTTAATAGTCGGAGATGCCTTATATAGTAGCTTTTGGTTGATTGAACACTTCCAACGCAACGATATCGATTTTGTATTCCAGCAGAATGGACAGCGCAGTAAAAAAACTGATTTTACAGTTGGGGAAAATCTAGGTAAAAACGATCATATAATTGAATATAAAAAACCTCAAAGACCAGATTGGATGAGTATTGAAAAATATGAAGGCATACCCAAAATAATTAAGGTTCGTGAATTAAAAGAAAAGCATAAAATATTGGTTACTTCTTATAATGATATTATCGAATATCCATCAGAAAAAATAAATGAGATATACAAAAGGCGATGGAATATTGAATTAGATTTTAGGAATTTAAAAACAACCATGTCGTTATCTCAATTAAGTTGTAAGACACCCGAAATGTGCGAAAAAGAAATTTGGATTTATCTCTTGGCTAATAATATTATTCGAATATTTATGATGCAGACTTCAATTAATTTTAAAATTAAGCCAAGAACAATTAGTTTTAAATGCACACTCCAGATATGGAATAAAATTCTCGATAGTTTTGAAAAACCTCTGGAAGTTATTACAGATTTTTTATATTTAATGACAGGAAATAGAGTTGGAAATCGACCCGGAAGAATAGAACCGAGGGCAAAGAAAAGAAGGTCGTCTGCATATTCATTATTAATGGTTCCACGCCATGAAGCGAGGGATGACATTCGAAAAAATGGGCACCCACCGAAAACTAGAAAAAACACTGGTGAGCGCGGTGGTAAGGCTTAATACAGTGCCATTCAGGCCTGACCCCAATTTTTGAATAATTGAATTTGGGCGCTGTGGGAGTTGTGGGCTTAATGGGCTTAATGGGAGTTGACCCCGTTATTCCTCAAACCTCAACTCTCAAACCTCAACAACAAGATCACTACGCCCAAACGCATTTAAAACCGCCTGCATCGATGCGGTCACAATATCACCACAAATGGCAGCTGCGCAGTATCGATGTCCATTAATGCTAATTTGCACATACGCCACCGCTTCTGCTTGTTCGTTTTGTGCGCCTTTTTTACTTGGCAATGCGTGTTCATTGTAATCAAGTAACACTATGTCGTGGCCGATCTTTGCGCTTAACGCTCTTACAAAAGCATCTAACACACCCTTGCCTTTGCCGCTAATATCAAAGCTTTGTTTGTCTATTTTTAACTGCGCCTTTAATGTGTCGGTATTGCCTTCTCGCTTAAGTTGATACCCACCAATCATCGGCGCGGTTTTTGAGTTTAAATACGTTTCACAGAAAATATCATGAATGGCTTTTGAGCCCACTTCTGTTTCGCTTTTTTCAGCAAAGGCTTGAATAAACGGGCTAAAATCCACTTGCATCCAACGCGGCATTTGTATGCCGTAGTCTTGATCAAGCACATAAGCCACCCCACCTTTACCCGACTGACTATTGATGCGAATCACTTGCTGATACGTGCGCCCTAAATCACGCGGATCAATAGGCAAATAAGCCACTTGCCAATGTGTATTGGCGTCGTCTTTACGTTTTTGTGTATCAATTGCCATGCATTTATTAATGGCATCTTGATGGCTACCCGAAAAGGCAGCAAATACTAATTCGCCTGCATAAGCATGGCGCGGATGCACCGCTAATTGCGTGCAGCTTTCAACAGTCGCTATGATGCGATCCATATCAGATAGGTTTAATTCTGGATCGATGCCTTGGCTATAAATGTTCATTGCCATCGTAACAATGTCCATATTGCCCGTACGCTCACCATTACCTAACAATGTGCCTTCAATTCGATCGGCCCCCGCTAACACACCTAACTCAGCAGCAGCCACACCACAACCTCGGTCATTATGGGTATGCAAACTGATTCTGATGCATTCTCGATGACTGATATTGTCATTCATCCATTCTATTTGATCCGCATACACATTGGGGGTCGACACCTCAACCGTAGCCGGCAAATTGATGATAACTTTGTTTTCAACCGTTGGTTGCCAAACATCAATCACGCCATCACACACCGCTAGCGCATAATCCATTTCTGTACCCGTAAAACTCTCAGGCGAATATTGAAAAGACCAGTGAGTTTCAGGCTGTGCCGCCGCCATATCACGCACCCATTTTGCGCCTTGTATCGCCATGGCTTTAATCTCGTCACGTGATTTTTTGAACACCTGTTCACGCTGTACCGTAGAGGTAGAATTATATAAATGCACAATAGCTTGTTTAGCGCCTTTTAAGGCTTCAAAACTGCGAGCAATTAAAGGCTCTCTTGCTTGGGTTAAAACCTGAATTGTCACATCATCAGGAATTAAATCCTGTTCAATTAATTGGCGAACAAAATCAAAATCAGGCGCCGAAGCAGCAGGAAAACCCACTTCAATTTCTTTAAAACCCACATCCACTAATAGCTTAAACATCTCAAGCTTTTGGCTTGGACTCATCGGCTCAATTAACGCCTGGTTACCGTCTCTTAAATCAACACTACACCAATCAGGTGCTACATTAATCACTTGGTTGGGCCAGCGTCTATCCGGTTTTTGAATAGGCGTAAACGCGCGATACTTCTTATGGTTAAAGCTCGCTGATGAGCTGTGATTGATTGACATAACGCTTACCTAATTTTTTAATCGAATGAATGTGTAAAACATAATATGAATGAACGAGTTGACTCAACATGATAAGTATATTGTCGCCCGTTTCTGGGTAAGAAACCTCGCTCGTCATTCATAGTTAAACTATACGCCACATTGGTTAGAGAATGATTGCAAATTCATCACTAAAAGCACATAGTTAAGCAATAACTCACTACATAATAGATAAATTGTAGTGAATTAACCCACGACCAAGAATAATGATGACCAAAATGATTAAATTAGATAAAACAGACAAACAAATATTACAACTGATGCAAGACAACGCACGCATCAGTAACTTAGAACTGGCCGACAGCATTGGTTTATCTCCTACGCCTTGTTCGCGCCGAGTAAAACGCTTAGTCGATTCAGGCCTCATCGATAAATACGTCACACTATTGAACCCCGCTGAGCTAGGTTTAAACCTAACCGCCATGATCGGCATCACCATGGACCGACACACACCCGAACGCTTTGAGCATTTTGAAGACGCAATTAAACAACTACCCGAAGTCATGGAGTGTTTAATTGTGACAGGTCAGTCTGCGGATTTTTTATTAAAAGTGGTTGTGCGTGATATGAAACATT
>JALJPK010000183.1 GCA_022968985.1 Pseudomonadales bacterium
TAGGAAAAACGGACACCCTAAGAAACAGAAATAGTACTTTAATAATAGAGTGTACCGCTTAACTTAGTGCCATTCGGTTCTGACCCCAAGGTTTATCCACATATGTTTTTACTTACATAGCTCTTAATTGGATTTAAATCTAAACCTTTAATAAATCCATCCATATAAATTACAACAGAAAAGCCTTCTTTATTAATTTTAATTTCACAAAATTTAACTTCTGTGTCATCAGAAATTTCACAAAAGTCTTTACCGTCATTAGAGGGCCATAAATATATATGTGAAATTTCACTTGGGAATTCTTTAGGAATAACCAAAGAAACTCTAACGATTAATCGACCTGGTATACTATCAATAAAATCAACAGACTCGTCTTTAATAAAAATATTAGTATTTTTATTAAAGGTATACTTTGAACATTCATTATTGATACCTTTAACCAGTTGCGTTGTACAACATGTAAATGATAATAACAAAATGACTAATATATATTTCATAATAATCTCTTTAAGGGTTATAACGTAAGTAATCATACATATACCAATCTGCCTGTGCTTCGGGGTTTAAACCAGTAGGACTTGGTGTACTAAGATAGTCATATTTATCTTTAAAATAAGGATCGTATTTTTTAAAAGATGCATAGTGTAGCATTTGATGCATACCTGCTTCTATTATTAAGTTTTGTCCATTTTGATACTGCATTACATGACCCATCTCGTGAATAAACCAAGCTCTATAACTTCTACTTTTACATGTGGTAGCATCTGCACAATCCCCAGCAGCAGGCCAATATATATGCCCATTCGGGGTCATTGCTATTTCCTTATCCTGTAAGAAAAACCACTTTTTATTATATATTTTTATATTTTTATAATCAGAAATTAATGTACCATATGCTTTTTTAGCTTCAACAATCTCATTTGGAGTTAAGTTCCTCCATTGTGATCTTTCATATACGTCCCACTTTGCTTTGAGAACATAGGGATCAGTTTTAGATTCGAAATCCTCGAAGTTTTTATTTAACTCCCCTTCAGTGACAACATATTGATTACCATCTTCATCCATCTGCACAGCTAAAGCAGGATCTATATTTGATTCAAGCATTAGAACCAACTAGGGACATCCAAAACTTAAATACAACTAATGTGCAGGCCAGCTTAATTTTTTTATTTATATTTGAGTTATATTCTTAAAGTCTCATTTCGATAGTGATTCTAATTTATTTTGAAGTTGTTTTTCTATTTATTTCTTAATTTTAGGCAACTATACTGACACAAAAAGCTACTTAGAATTTATATTTTATATTCATTAACAGATATCAGTGTGATATGACGCTTTTTATACTTTTAACTTTATAGTCGTTAACCAAATAATGATTTACAACTCAATTTTCGCATAGAATTTTTTATTTCAAAATTCTCCCAGTTCTTTTCTAATGATTGCACCATCCCAACTAATCGACTGAACTTTCCTGAAAAATGATTAACGCTAGTTACCCAGTTATCTGGTTCAATATTTAATTGATTCAAAAATGACGCTGACATACCATCTATTTTTCCACGCTTCCCAGATTTTATTTGTTTTCCAGTCCAATCTATTAACTCTAAATATGTAGTTAATTCACAAGGAATACCTTTTGGCATTGTTTTTCTTGGTTTTCCTGCAAAATTTAACAGTGTGTTTACTTGCTGATTCTGTGCATTTGGCTTTTTTGTTTTTTTAGCTTGTTCGCATCGTTTTTTTATTGATGTGTATTTTGAGGTTTCGATTTTATTGTGCATTTTTGCGCGAATCGGATTTAAATCCACATACATCATGCAACTTAAAATCGCTTTTTCAACTAAAAGTGCCTGACACTTATATCGCCCTTCCCAGAAACGACCTTTACAATCATCTTCCTTGTTAGCTTTTCTAGCAACATACTCGTTTATATTTCGCATAAACCAACCTGTTTCATACAAACGTTCACGCCAAATTTCTGCTTTGTCTCCTACCGCTTTTAATTCAGCTACTCCCAAGTTTTTACCAGCTAAGTACTCACGAGTTAAATGCGTACCGCAGTATAATCTATGCCAGCGCTCAATGACTTCACGCGTACTCCAAGCCATCGCTTCATCTTTTTGAATGGCCAGCACAATATGATAATGGTTACTCATTACTGCGTAGGCAGCCACATCAATGGCAAAGATTTGAGTGAGTAATAAAATACGTGACTCGATCCATTCTCTTCGATGCTCAAACTTATCACCTGTTTTAGGGTCGTCACCGATCAACCATGCGGATCTCACCACACGGTTATAACAGTGATAGTAGTTTGTGGCCTCTAATATGATTTGTGTGCTACGTGGTTTTGTCATAACGTGAATAATTTCTAATTAAAGATAATATTCACGTTAGTTCAAAATTTGGACATGTCAAACTTATGGATGTCCCTTGTTGTTCCCCTCCAATCTTCTACCGATTTAGCTCGGCGCACTGGATGTCCCTTGTTGTTCATCCCTTGTTATAAGCTAATCATTATCAAATGAATCATAATTCAATCCATTTTCTAAATAGCACTTTCGAATTAACCCTTCATACTTATTAGCGATATCATTATTTAAATTGGGTTGAAAATGTACTTTCTCCCAAAAAACCTTTTTTAAATAATCATTATCATAATCAATTTTGACATCATAAGTCTTTTCAATCACCTTAATGAGTAACAGTATTTCTAAAGGCATTATTGAATTAAATGCATTAGTCAAAAACTCATAATCATCATTTTTACCTGTATTCATCATTTCATCTGCTTTGATAATTCTTTGCATTAAATAGTCATCTAAAACGTTAGAAATATTGGTGTAATCTTCTAATAATGGCAATAATTCTAAAAACCTACCCACTTTTTCAACGTATTCTTTTCTAACTTTTTCACCTCTATATTTTTTAAATAAAACATAGATGAAATTTAAAAATTCAACATCAAATTTGTGTTCAATTTCATAATCTTTTTCAAAAAAACAAATAAATCTCTGTATTTTCCAATCACTTTCTTCTTCAATCAACAAGCCAATTATAATCCATTTCCAGCTAGCATTTAATCCAAGCATTTGACTTTCATCTTTTCTTGTAAATCCTCTAGATTTTACATAATGATTTGTCAATTCAGAAAACCTCACCCCTAATGAAGCGGCTTCGCTAAATTGATTTACATCGATATCGATACTAATATAATGTAATAAAAAATCCAGATACTTAGATTCAGGCAAAAATGGTCTGGGTACATCACTCAGCTCACATTTATCGTGATAATTATTCAAAAAACGATCATTATCTATTTCTAATCGAACCTTTATTCTCTTAATTGAAGATACATAATTTTTATTTAATTGTTTAATTACTTTATTGTATTTCATATTATCTCACCTGACTTTTTTGTTTACCTGCATCTGCATTCCAATGACGGACTTGAACTTCAATACCATAACGACGATCATTCATATTTTTCTTTGAATAAATATTTCTTCCTGCAATGTAATAACCTTTTGCTTTCAATTTATCATCAGCCTCAAATTCATCTAATCTCAATTTAGCTTCTTCATATAATTCATGTTGAGCTTCATTAGTATCAGAATCTACAACTTTTGCTAATCTAGATTGTACAAAAGTATCAACATTCTGTTGATCTTTTTTTAATGGTTGGAACGTTCCTACTCCTGTTGCTTTGGTTACCGACGTAGACATTTTTATTTCAAAATCAATATACTTATCATTATTGGTTTTGATTGTATAATCTATACCGTTCTTTTTATCCGATCTAACGCCAAACTGTATCACCTCTTTAAATAACCCAGTACCATCTTCAGTAGCTAATGCATTCGCTAATATACCAAATGCAGCCTCGCCTCGATCACCTTTATCACCATCTTCCATCTTGACAAGTTTATTAATAAGTTTATCTGGTATTAGCTTACCTAAACCAGGTACTTTTTTAATTGCAGTATTAACTCCCCTTACAGACAATGCTTTTAAAGTGTCCTCAATTTTAACACCATACTCCATACCTTCAGAAAATAGATCTGCAAACAGCCTATTTGAGAATGGATCGTCAACGCCGGCTAAGTCAAGTCCCATTATTTCTTCTTGTATTCTTACAAGTTCTTCTTTTGCATTGGTTATAGAAAGTAGATCTTTAGCACTTGCAAACCCCGCCTCAATTAATTCTGGAGCAGCTATTATTGTCGCTAAAGTAGTTATACCTACTTCAGCAGCAACAGGTATTGCGGCAGCGGCAGCCATTGGGGCAATTAAAACGTTACCAATAGTAGTATGGAGCTTCTTATTTCTCTGTCTCTGTTCCCACTCCTGCGGGGTTAGAGTTGAATTTCCATCTCTTGTCATATAAGTTTGTTCATGCTTCAACCTGACATCTGAAGCTTTCTCACTATAACCAAATGCAGAATATACGGCACTCATTTTCTTTCTCATTTCAAGCAACTCACTGCCAGACGCACCATCAATAATTGCTTGATCAAAATCTGTATACAGTTTGTGCAGTTCTTCACCAGTCATCTCATCCGGTAATTTCACTTTATATATTGGATTAGAGCCTGTTGAACCACGTGTCCATTCACTCATTCTATGACCAAATGATTTTTTAAACACTTTACTTGCCTGATCCACGTTAGAGCCAAACTCAATATCCCCAAGTTTATGATCGGCCTTAATCAATTTATCATTAAAGTGCTCTTTGATAACTCCACCAAGAACCGATGAATCAACATTAAATTGTTCATATTGCCCACCTAAATTTAATGTAGCACTAAAACCAGCGCCTCCTTGCATACTCTTTAAGAAATTCTGTGCTGCTTGCTTCCCTTCATCCCCTTCAAAATCACCATCAACTTCAAATTGATTTACCATTGAATGATAAAACTCTTCAATATAAAAACCGACTAATTCAGCGTCATCTTTTGCATCACCTGAGAATAAAGCTTTTAAAGCTAAGTCTTTAGATATCGTGGCTTTGTCACCAATATTATACCCAGATACACCTTCATTTAATTCCTCAATACTCACCCCTCCATCCCACTTACCTTCAGAGATTTGCTTCTCAACAAGCCTCTGTTGCTCAGGTGTCAGTGCCTCACCAGAACGGATAATCTGACGAGCAAACCTGCGATTCTCAGCAACCGCAACACCAAACTCCTCAACCTCATCCTCATACTTAAGATCATCAGCTTTCTGCTGAGCAGCAGCCGCCATACCACGACCACGACTTTCAGCATTAAACTGCATTTCCCTTGCACGATAAATCTTAGCAGTCTCAGCATTAATAGGCGCAGCCACCTTCCCCCCAACATAATCCCCAAGGGCCTGTGCATAACCCGTCGCACGCATACTCATCTTCTGATAATCAGTAAAGCTCTGCCCACCTGTCTCATCAATAATATCATCAGTCAACGCCATCGACGCTTCAACCGCTGCAATATTCAACACCAATTTCAACGCATCACTCTTAACAAACTTATTAATGGCGGCACTAAACGTAGCATTAATTGCTCCATACCAGTCTTCACCGGTAATCACTTCATCATTTGCGAATTTTTCAAGAATGCCCATCCAAGGGGTGACAAACCCAAGACCGACTTCGTCAAGGATTATTTGGGTAAAATCTTCACCAAAATCATCAATGGCTTTGTCAAAGTCTAAACTCACACCATCAAGTTTTAATAGACTGCCACCTTCCTCAACTTTAATATTTTCTTCGATGGCGTTAAATCCTGCTACACCAATCTTAAGACCAATATTGGTACGCTCAAAGCCCCATTTAGCGCCTTCTTTTGCGGCAAGCACAATTTCATCTAACAGCTCATCACCTGTAGGGAATTCACTGCGCATACCTAATTGCACTTCTACATACATATTTATTAAACGTTCAGCGGTTTTGATAATCGCACCGGCTAACGCATTAATCCAAGGATTATTACCAAACTGCGCTTGAATATATAATAAAATCCCATCCGCCACTTTAGATAATACTGCCGCCACAAACGTAGACACCAATATTTGAATTAAAGTTAATTCTTTATTTTCGTGTGGGAAACCAACACCTGTAATACCCGATGCGTCATACAATAAATGCGAGTCTGCATCCAGCTTGGCACTTTCTAGCCCTGGTGGAATTAATACAAACTGCCCTTCTACTAAGGTAGACGTCGCATCCAACCCATTCGCCTCAGCAATTAAGAACCAAAGGTTTGAATTGCCATACACATTTTGCGCAACCATTTGCAAAGACTCACCACCTTGAGCGGTGTAACGTGTTTGACCATTACCTGGATTTTCTCTATCGACTGTTTGCACTTGGCGAAATGATCCCGTAGCAAGCTCAATGGTTAATAAATCTTCTGTATTACCTTCGTCGTCTAATGAGTATTCTGCTTTACCAATTTGATTGCCATTCGCGTAGAAATAACGACCATTTGAGCCATTTGGCCCAGCTAATGGTACTGCTTCTGCGCCACCGGTGTTATCAGGTGGATCGTACTCTCCCCCACGCACTAATCGATCAATAATTTGATTGTCATTGTTATAGTTGTACCAATGCTCAACAGAGTCTTGATCTTTTATGTAATCCTCATCGCCCGTTGGGTTAATTAACTCAAAACGTAAATTGCCGTTTGCGTCATATTGATACACTTTACTGGTTTCTTGTCTTTCAAAATCGCCAAAGTTGGTAGTAATATCTTGACCATAATTTTCCAATATGACACTACCGCCTGAAGCCTCTGTCCATTTTGTGCTCTTCTCTTGAATTTTTAAATTGCCTTCGTAGGTATTAGTAGTTTGCGTTAATACACTACCAGATAAACTGTAACTGGTTTCCAATCGACCTAATGCATCAAATTGCTGAACATTTGAAGACGTTGATTTTTCTTTGGTTTCATTTTTATAACTGATGCCATTACTTGAATACCAGTTAATCACTTGATAACCGCTGAATTATTTTA
>JALJPK010000184.1 GCA_022968985.1 Pseudomonadales bacterium
AAAGAATGGTCAACACTTTTAGGTATGTTATCTAGACATAAACAAAAAGAACCTATTAACGGTGTTGTGTTAGTGGTTGCTGCTGATCGGTTATTAAATAATAGCGAAGATCAGTTGATGGAAGAGGGCAGACAAGTCCGAGCCAGCATTAATGAATTAATGGAGCAGTTAGAAGTTAAAGTTCCTGTTTATTTAATGGTCACTAAATGTGATTTGATTCCTGGTTTTTCTCAATGGTCTGACAATATTCCGTCTGAATCAAAAAACCAAGCGATGGGTTATTTACATGAAGGCAGTTCAATTAACCTTAATTCAGTGATTGATAATGTTTTAAGTAAAATACTGGATCGTGTTAAAGAGCTTCGTTTATTAATGATTGAACGCAGTGAACTAAAAGGTAATGACCTTTTAACATTACCCAATGAAATTGAAAAAATTAGAGTAGGTTTACATCATTTTATTGGCACCGCATTAAAAGAAAATCCATATCAAGATACCCCTAGTTTTAGAGGTATGTTCTTTAGTTCAAGCCAAAATGTGGAAGATAAAACAGGTAGATTGGTTAATAAAGGTTTGTTCTTACATGATTTCTTTACAAAGGTTTTGCCATTAGATCGCGGTTTATTAGATAGTTTACCAAGTGCAGTAAGAACGTATCGCACAACTAAACGTTACTGGATTAGTGTAATGGGTGGTGCAGCACTTATTACGTTGTTAGCTATTACAAGTTTATACTGGAAAGATATGAGTCAGCTAAATACTATTAATTCTCATTATATTTCAATTGAATTAACTCACAAGAAAACCACTGACGTTGATGGTAACAATAAACTAATAGAAAAAGACATTAATCAAAAAATGACGGCTTTGTATTCACTTCGATCAATGATAATTGATTTAAAAGCTGCTCAAAAATCTTGGTTAATACCTTGGGGTGTTTTGAATTTTTCTTCAGGAAAAAGCACGGAAGACTTAATTGTTTTATATAATCAAACCCTTAACGACGAAATTATTAAGGTTGTTGATTTAAGTATTAAAGCGCAAATTAAAGATTCTTTAGGTGAAAAAACAAGTACGGTAGCCGGTGGTGTCATTCGCCGAATAAATTTATTATCTGCTGAGATTGGTAATAAAAAAGGTCTACATACTGTCGATTTAGATGACAAACCAGGTGTGGCTAGTAATTTTATCTCTGTTTCATATAACGAAATTGATTATGCTAATTCAGAATTATTTAATGAATTGTATTTGTCTTATTTAAATTGGAATACTTCAACTTTGGAGCTGCAAGAGCAAAGAAGAAATCTACAAGGTGCTTTTAGATTATTAATTGATCGTAATTTAGGTGATTACAACTGGATTATTGATTGGGCGAATGAACAAGGTCATGACAGTTTTGAGCTTAATAATTTTTGGAGTGGTACAGTTAAACTGGATAACCCAGCAAGAATTGAAGCGGCTTATACATTAGATGGTAAAAAATTCATTGATGAATTTTTAAATGAGTTAAGTGAATCCGATGATCAAGAAATGGATTTTACAGATATAAAAGATGACTTTAATGATTTTTATAATCTTAAATATTCGAAAGAATGGATCACATTTGCTGAACGTTTTGATGAAGGCAAACAACAATTACGTGACAAAAAAGAATGGATTGCGGTCATTGGTGCGTTATCAACTAAAGATAATCCTTATTTTAAGTTGATTAAAACAATGAATACACAAATGGCGCATATCTCACAAACCATTGGTTTTGACGCACAGTCGCATTATAGTTTTTTTGTTGAAGTCAACGCAGCTTCTGGTTTAGTTCAAGAAGAGAAAGCTGATAATAAAGCACTGACTAAATTAGTCACCAAAACGGTTGGTAAAGTCTGTAAAGCATGTAAAAAAATACTTAAAGCAGGTAAGAAAGTATCCAAAGCAACGAAGGGTGGCAAATCAATTAATACTGACAAAATTCTAGATGCATCCGTGGTTGAATTAGAAGCGTATAATGCCGCTTTATATGATACTTCCTTTAATGCTGAATCAAAGACTCAGTCTTACAGTACAATTAAAACATTGTTCACTACCCCTGATAGCCCTCAGTCTGGTGATAATGCCATGGCTGCTGCTGCAAACGCTGTGATTAACTTTCAAAAATTAGTCGGGAAACCTGGTTCAGTTGATGGGTTGTTTTGGGCGCTGTATAAAGGTCCTATGGGAGTCATCTACGATTATATGGAAGAAGAAAATAATTGTTATTTACAAGACCAATGGGACACAGAGATACTTTCTGCTATTGAAGATGTTGATGAGAAAAAATTAGGTGTCTTCTTAATTGGTGAAACTGGTTTGATTTGGGATTACATTGGTGGCACTGCGGCACCTTATTTGTCTAAGAAAAAAGATAAAGGTTATATTCCAACTGAAGTTTCTTCAAAACGACAAGTGCCATGGGACAAAAACTTTATCCGTTATATCAATGAAGCATCGGCTGGCCGATCGTTAGTGGGTAATGAATTTAAAGTTAAAATCACTACCATTCCAACGGGTGTGAATCAATCTGCTGCTATTGCTCCTTATGCAACGTTTTTAGAATTACATTGTGGGGATACTCAGCAGTCCATTGCCAATTATAACTACACAACCACTTCTGAATTTACATGGTCTTTAGAAAACTGTGGAGATACAACATTACAAATTGATATTGGGCATATTAGTTTAAGAAAATTATATGCAGGGCCAACGGGGTTCAGTCAATTCTTACAAGAATTTAGAGATGGGCGTCATACCTTTGGGGCGGCAGATTTCCCAGATCAGGAATCGTTATTACGTAAAGAATCGGTTACTGCAATTGACGTAAAATATCAATTCCAAAATCATCAATCTGTATTACGAGTACTTGACGATGTTCCATTAGCTCCACCTGAGCAAGTGACACAATGTTGGCCTGATAAATCAGAGCTGCTTTTTGTAAATAATTAACACTTGTTGTGTATGTCTAACAATCAAAGCTAATTACATTGGCTTTGGATTTTGTAAAAAGGGAGAGTGAAATTGTCAGTAGAATCTCAAGCGTCATCTGAGCGAATTAATTTAGTTTATCGATCTAGTGGCCCAGATGGCGATAAAGATGTTGAATTGCCTTTCAGACTTTTAGTATTAGGTGATTTTTCATCCGCAAATGAAGACGATGTGTTTATAGATAAGCCAACTATAAACATTAATTTAAATAATTTTTCAAATGTAATGCAGTCCCTGTCTGTTAATGTGGATATTTTAGTTGAAGATAAATTAACTGAAATAGAGGACGCTGATAAACTAACATTTTCGTTTAAATTCGAATCGATTAATGACTTTAACCCTGAAAATTTTGTTGCTCAAAGTGAGATTCTTTCTACGTTAACCAATTTACGCCAGCAACTACTTGATATCCTAGAAAATAAAAACAGCGAGTCTTCGCTTGAATTATTTGTTTCAAATTTAAATGATGGTATCGCTCAACAATTTTTAGATTCTATGGTAATGAATGATGAACCGCTAACAACGGGTTTATTAGATTTATGTATTACTGAATTAGACGAGCGTTTAGGTGAGCAGTTAGATTGCATTCTACATCATACAAAGTTCCAAGAATTGGAATCGATTTGGCGCAGTTTGTACTTTTTAGTCGAGCGAACTAAGTTTTCTGAAAATTGTATTATTGAAATATTAGATGTCTCTAAACGCTCATTAATAGAAGACTTAGAAGATGCACCAGAAATAACACAATCTGAATTATACAATATTGTGTATACCAAAGAATTCGGTCAATTTGGTGGCAAACCTTATACCGCAATGATTGGTGCGTATGAATTTGGGCCAGGTGCGGAAGACGTTTGGTTATTAGCACAAATTGCTTCGGTATCGGCAATGAGTCATGCGCCATTTTTGTCGGCTCCTTCTGCTGAATTATTTGATATTGACAGCTTTAAAGATTTTGCACGATTAAGAGATTTATCTGCAAACTTTGAACAGCCTCGTTTTTTAAAGTGGAACAATTTTAGAAATTCAGAAGATGCTAGATATGTAGGATTGGCATTACCTGGTTTTATGTTACGCGCACAATATAGTGACTCTAATCCAATTCGGATTTTTAAATATACAGAAAAATATCGTAAAAAAGATAAAGGTTTATGGGGTAATGCTGCCTTTGCTTTTGCTACTAGGCTGCTGGCTAGTTTTGCATATTCACGTTGGTGTCTCGATATATCAGGTTCTGAACACGGAAAAGTGGAAGGCCTAAATATGGTCGAATCACAAAATATGGCGACAAGAGAGAAAAAAATTCCGACTGAAATATTAATTTCAGATCGAAAAATATCTGAACTTGTCAGTTGGGGGTTTATTCCTTTATCGATACATAAAGGTGATGATAGTGCTGCATTTTATGGGGCTGGTTCCGTTCAAGCATTAAAAGAATTTGCCAATACCGATATTGGTAGACTCGCAGAATTAAATCATTCATTAGGCTCTCAGTTACCTTATCTGTTTATTGTCAGCCGTTTATCGCATTATATTAAAATGATGCAACGTGAACATATTGGTTCTTGGAATAAAGGACCGGATATTGAAAAAGAATTAAACAGTTGGATTAGAAACTACGTTACTGACATGGATAATCCTACCGAGTCAGTGCGTATTAGACGACCATTAAGGCAAGCAAAAGTAACTGTAAGTGATGTTGATGGTAAATCAGATTGGTATATGATTTCATTAACTGTGACCCCCCATTTAAAGTATATGGGATCACAATTTACTTTAAACGAAACAGGTAAACTGGATAAAAATTAATTTCATTTTATGAATAATTTTCATTAATCAATAGGACAATATTATGGCGATTCCATGCGGTTTAACAATAATTGGTGAAAACCAAGGTGAAATAGAAGGCGCTTGTGAAATTCCAAGCAGAGAAGGATCTATGTTGGTTTATGCAGTGGACCATTGTGTGGAATTACCTACAGATAATCGTGGTGTTTCTTCGGGTAGAAGATTACATCGCCCATTAACAATAACTAAAGAAATCGATAAAGCTTCACCAATGATTTTACAAGCGTTATGTACCGGTGAGCGTTTAAGTGAAGTTAGCCTTGATTATTATCGTATTGATGAAATTGGTTCTGAAGAACTTTATTATAAAGTAATTCTTAGCAATGCTTTAGTTTCTAAGGTGAAACCTTGGATGCCTAATTCTTTAGATGCCACAAAATCGGGTTATCGCCATATGGAAGATGTTTCATTTATTTATGAAAAAATTCGTTGGACTTGGGAATTAGATGGCATTGAGTTTGAAGACGTATGGGGTGAATCTTCAGAATAATTTGAAGACACTTTTAAAAAATATTTGTTTGGTTGGAATACATGTCAAAAGAAAGATTATTAAAACGGATAAGAAAATGGTCAGTTCAAGATGGGCGTTCGTACACTCATCTTGATTTTTCAACATATATGAGTTCATTGTTCGCTGATTTAAGTCAAGTTTATAATACTCGAAAAGGCACTGTTTTATTAGATGATCAATTTGGTATTGAAGATTTCACCAGTTTAATGAGTTCTATGTCGCCTCCTGAAATTGAAAAATTAAGTCAATCGTTTATGTCTTTAACGCAGCGATATGAAACAAGACTTAAAAATGTATTTATAAAATACGAATTTCGAGAGCAAGATATGGGAATCATTCGATTTGGCGCAACTGCTAAAGTTGAGTATCAAGAAAGTGTCACTAATATAAAATTTCACATTATGTTGTTAGGTAATGGCAGTGTAGCCATTGAGTTATCAGAATAATATTAACAATAAAAATAATCGATTTAATTAGAGTTAAAGATGAATACTGAAAGTTATCAAAAAGAATTAAATAATTTAAGAGAGTTAGCTGTTGAATTTGCTGATAAACACCCTGCATTAGCACCTCAGTTATCTGGCCCAAGTCCAGATCCTGATGTTGAGCGAATATTAGAAGGGGTTGCGTTTTTAACGGGTAATATTCGCCAAAAATTAGATGATGACTTTCCTGAATTTGCACAATCTTTAATGCAAATGATATTTCCGCATTATTTACAACCCTTACCATCAAGTACTGTCATTGAATTTACACCGAAATCAATTTTAAAAACGTCATTGATTGTGCCCAAAGGCACATTCATTGATTCGAAAGAAGTAGAAGGTACGTCATGTCGTTTTCAAACATGCCAAGATATTACTATTGCTCCGGTGAGTTTGACTGATGTTCATGTCGAGGAGAAAGGGGTTGGTAAACGAGACATAGAAATTAATATCAATCTCAATTCTGCAGATTTCAAAACTTGGGCAAAAGACGGCATCGATTTTTTTATTGGTGGTGATTATATTGGTGCTTCTGATGTGTTTTTATTATTACAACATCATTTATCAAGTATTGATGTCATTGTTGATAATTCAAATACAGTCCATCAATTAAGTGCGGATAATTTAGAAGCCATTGGTTTTGATGAGAAACAAAAATTAATCCCTTTTCCAAGTAATGGTTTCCCCGCGTTTAGAACGTTACAAGAATTCTTTTTATTCAAAGAAAAATTCTTGTTTATAAAATTAAAAGGTTTAGAGAATATTACGAGTGCAAATCAGTTAACCATTCGTTTTAAGCTTGAGCGTATTAATTTTAAAATGCCTATTATTAATACACAGCGTTTTGTATTACATGCTACACCCAGTATTAATTTGTTTGAGCATGATGCAGAACCTATTAAATTAACTGGACGCCAAAGTGAAATACGAATTTCACCAAAAAAGGGACGTGGACGTTCTGTAAAAGAGCATTTTGAAATTCACAGTGTGCAATCTGTTGAAGGCAACAATAGACGCGCAAATAGTCGAACCAGTTATAGTCCTATTAGCGGGTTTTATTCGGGTGGATCAACGTCACCGGTGTATCAAACTTCAGTTAAATCAGGTGAACAAGGTGAATCCGGGGAT
>JALJPK010000185.1 GCA_022968985.1 Pseudomonadales bacterium
CGATACCAGCTATCACACTATGAATGTGAGTTTCTGATAATAAACTTAATAATTCCTTGTACAAAATCGAGCCATACCCTTTACCTAAAAACGCGTTATCTAAATATACAGTTATTTCAACGCTGTGTTTATAAGCTGTTTTTTGCGCGAACTGAGTTGCATAGGCATACCCTACAACTTGCCCAATTTCATTTTCAACAACTATCCAAGGGTAAGCTTTAGTATATTGCTTAATTCTTTGTGAGATAATTTCATTTGTAACGCTTGTTTCTTCAAAGGTTATAACTGTATTTTTAATGTAATAATTATAGATATTACATATTATGTTTGAATCTGATTGTTTACAATGACGTATTTTCAAGCTCATTTCCCTTTTATTGTTTGTTTTTTTATCTTTGTTATATAATTCGTTTTTAAGTTTAATAAAACTATTATTTAGCCCTTTTAGACTTTAAATATTCAATAATATCCTTTGACTCATACATCCAAAACACTGTTCCATTTTCGTTTTCAATACGTAAACAAGGAACCTGGCTTTTACCACCACCTTCAATTAAATCGACTTTGTTTTGAGCATTAAACATAATCTCTTTAAGGGGCATTTTTATTCCAAACCACCACATCTTAACTCGAACAAACAAACAAAATGAACAGGTAGTGAAATAATATAACTGATGACCTGCTAGGTTTGTTCTACTTTTAAACATTTATGAATCTCATTATTGCTAGGTGAACACTTATATTCAAAACCATTCATAATGGCTATGTTTTAAATTTGTGTTGCTGTAGTTGTAACTACTTGAATTCAAACAATATTCAGTTTTAACTTGGTTATGACACGATAATTGATGAAATACTACTGATACAGTATCTAAACGACAGAAAACACTTGGTGATGTAGCTGCAACAACAAATTAAAACATAGCCTTCATAATGCTAACAATTGAGCATTATGAACACATTTTAAGTCACAAACTAAATTAGCCATGGGTAAGCGGATAGAGTAAATCGTGAATTGGAGCTTTTAGTTCTTTGTCTTCAATTTCGTTAGAGCTTATTTTTGCAATCTCTAGATTTTTAATTGCTTCACTTTCAAGTTTTAACTCAAGTTGTAATGTTGCCATCGAATAGCCAATAGAAGCGATAAAGTCATGTGAGTCGATATCAATTGCCATCAATAGGGCTTTTTCATAAATGACAACCGCGTCTTCTAACTCATCGGTAAAATCGGCCAAAGTTTCCCATTGTACCGGGTGGTCTTTTTTAGTATTTGCATTATCAACACATATTTTATTAAGTTGTTCATAAAATAGTCCAAATGCTCGTTCGTCATCTTTATTAGCAGCAACCATCAGTTTTTCAGCTAATTCATGGACTGTTTTATATATTTTTGTGTTCATCATGCTTTGTTGCCTTTTGTGTTTGTAATGCTTTGTTTATCAATTTTAAATGGTTTTTATGGCTGTTTAATTTTGTCAGGTACTTTAGCCATCAATATTTGCTCCATTGTTAATCCTGTTAATTTTTGAATATTACGCCAAAGATAAAACAATATTCCAAACATCATGACCATAGACGGAATGGCAATCATAGGGTAACTAAGTAATGTCATACGCCCCAATTCTTCGTTAAATGCTGAGCTGCCTGTTGGGCTGGTTACAATCCATTTGGCAATCACGTAATTCATTACAGAAGAAAACAAAAACGTACTACTTAATAAATACGTAGTGATTAATAAACGAGTTTCAAATATTTTTCGATTTCCACGTTCGTCTAGGGTTTTCTGAATGGTTTCAACGTCCATAATATTTGGATTATAAAGAAGGGATTTAACTAAAGGGTAACGTGTAAATGTAGAACCTAACACAGCTAGACCAATAGCTAACGGAATGGCCGCTTCTTTAATGGCTAACCACTTTAAATCAAGTTCAAGTAAACCAATTCCGCCGGTCAATAATACACTAACGATACCAAACAGCGCGATTAAGTTGAATTTTTTATGTCTGATAAGCTCAAATAAACCCCAGAAAAATGGAAATGCTAAGGCAACTAACAGCGCATTTTCTGCACCTAAATCACTGGCATCACTGAATTTCATAAGAATAATTGAAGGAATAAATACACTGATCAGCAAATCGATCATAGGTTGTGGTTTGTTCTTGGGGCTTTGATTGGTATCGGTTTGATTCATGATAAAAAACAGCTTTATAAATATTAATGGACGAGTTAATAAAAAACCCATATATGAAGGAGTAATTTATTCGATTGCGGCTGGTGGGTCAACTTATTGAAGGTTTATTTTGTTGAGCTAACTGTGTTTTTATGTTTTGTATATAGATTGATCAACAGCTGTTGTGATTTATTACTTATCACTGTGTGTGTTAAAACATAGAGGACTTTTTCGAGCATACTCAGGCTGCACCTATGTTTATTGATTACTCACAAAACTCGACACCCTGTTAATAAATTAATTCACAGCTGTTTTGTGGAGTAAACAACTCGAGCTTAAATAAAATCAGCTCTAATGTAGTGATAGCTTGCCTCTATTATTGATAAGTGATGGTTAGTTAATACACGGTGCACAGGTATTATTTAAGTATACATATCAGGATGAATTAGCTGTTTTAAAAGCTTTAACAAAATCGGTTTTTTGCACATAACTGAGTTACAAATGGTTTACAAGAGAATGTAAAGATGTATTTATCGAGGTTAAAACGATGATTACATTAGTGAAGGAAACACTTAAATGAACTTATCATGTAATTAATTCAACACATTTATCTAGAAACTGAACAGTCTTTATTTTCGATTTAATCGTCGTTTCGATCAAAACAAGGTTTCTGTAAATTACGCAATATACTAAATTGATGACCTACTCCTACCTAAGCGGGCTAAGTTTGATGGGTATTCAGCTGATTTTGGCCTAAACATGCTCCTTACGAAACAAGCTCAACTAGTATTGGTTGTCGATTTAAATGCACAGTGTTGATGGATCTGCTAAATTGTTACCACTGTTCAAAAATCATTCACTTTATTATTTACTGTTAAGAGTGTCATTATGAAATTACAAACGTCTATTTTACTTAACAGCCCTATTGAAATGGTCTGGGCTAAAATCATCGATATTGAAAATTGTGCCGATACCATTTCAGGCATAATCAAAGTTGAAGTGTTAGAGAAACCACAATCAGGTTTGATCGGTTTTAAATGGTCTGAAACTCGGGTGATGTTTGGAAAACAAGCAGATGAAACCATGTGGATTACACACAGCGAAGATAATCATTATTATCAAACCAGTGCTGAAAATGGTGGTGCTATTTATATTAGTATTATGCGGGTAGTACAAAAAGGCGATCAAGTTGAGCTTTCTATGGAATTTAAAGCAGAAACCACCACTTTATTTGCTAAAATTATGTCTTTTATTTTTACGCCACTTATGAAAAAAAGCATGCTTAAAATGATCCATAAAGACTTAGAAGACATTAAGGCAAGTTTAGAAAAACACCCATAAATACTTTATAACACAAACAAAGGTAAATGAGATTCAGTTTCAAATATTTGCCTTTTGAATCTCATTTTTCGCTTTTTTATCTCGCCCTACAATTTAAAATTTTTTGTAATTTAATCCATTTCTTCTACATGCACCAATGTATAGTCCTATCACAATTTTTTCTTAACAATCCAAATTTCCGCAAGCAACAAATTTATTATCCAAGATAACCAATATACGATTTGTGAGGTTGTCATATCATCAACCACCAAACCAATAAAAGGTGAGATTACGCGTAATGTTAGCGCAGCAAATGTTAAAGCAACCGAGCGGATAATCCATCTTTTATGTGCTTTGATATCCCGTTTGATAGCGAAATAAATTGCCATACCCGTAAACACTATCCACAGAATCGCTAATATTGATAAACCCCATGTGCTAATTAATCCACCATAAGCAGTTTGAGCCATATTTAACGCACCAATTGCACCAAATAAAACACTTAAACCATAAATTCTACCCATGATTCTGTGTGCGGTTTTAAAACGTTTGTATAGATAAAACTGGATGGGTGAGATTAATAATGCAATACCGGCACCTATAAAGTGAAAGTATAAAAGGGTTTGAGACTGCAAAAGAAAGTTGGCGTGAACGACGGATCCCTGTGCAAAAATGGGGGTTAATATTGGCATGGCTAAACCATAAAAACCCACCAACATTCCAAAGAAGGTTAATAAACCAAAACCAATTTTTCGACTCCATTTATTGGTCGTGTTGTTGTTAATCTCGTTATTGTTATCAATAATACTAATATGGTTGGTCATAATAAAACACTTCAGTTATTTAAGTTGAGATAAGTATCAACTCTTTTTTGCTTTGAAACGCCCTATTCTATGGGTTTGTACGTACAAAGTGGTAAGTTTGCACCTACACTACCCTCTTAATTTAACTTTTTGAACAAATAATGTATTAACTCAGAGATTTACGGTATTCACTAGGGGTTTGTTGCATAAAATTTTTAAAAACTGAATTAAATGAACTCTTTGATGAAAAGCCTGATGCCAATGCAATGTCTAGAATTTTACTGTCGGGTTTATTTTTTAAAGACAAACAAATTTCATTAATTCGAAACTGATTAACAAATTGGTAGAAATTCTTTTTCTCTTGTTCATTGATCACTTGAGATAATTGGTGTGACGATATTCCCGTAAGTTCAGCTAATTTAGGCAATGTTAATTGGTTGTCTAAATAGGGTTTTTGCTCATTCATATGACGGTTGATTTCAATACGCAAATTCTCACTTAAATCTTCGGGTAATCGGTTCTCCCCATAACGTAAACTTTCGTCTTTATCGGCTTGTTTAGTTTCAAGTACATCAAGCATAAATAATTTTGGATTACGCCACTGCATCATTGCTATGCCAATAATTAGACTGATAATTAAAAGGTTACTCATCACATCAATCACTTGGTTTTCATTTATGTAATGGATGTAAGTTCGGCCTAACCAAACAATAAGATAAATAGCACTCACAAACCATAACCATTTAAACAACCCATCAGGAATATTTGATAAATGCATTTTTGCTGATTTCTGGATTCTAATTAATAACAATACACACAAACCAAAATACACAAACGCTTGCCCATACATAATGAGTTTAGCCAGAGATAATGACGCTTTAATTGCTTCAAAATGTAATTTGTCTGTAATTTTTATATTTGTATCAATACTCGTATTAATAGCGCTAATCAACATTACTAAACAGATAACAACTGGGGTAAAATGTAATAAATACAGTGGTTTAAATCGATTACCATTAAAGGATGTCACAAAGTATAGATATATAAACGCACCATAACTGGCAGGTAAAAATCCGACAATACCTATCAAATATGGATACTGTAAATAAGTGTCATCGAGAAATAAAAAAGCGACTAAAAAACCCAAACCCATAATCAAAATCCACACCCCCAATATACGACCTGAAACAGCCGTTTTACTGGAGAAGAGTAATAACATTGCCAGTAAAATTCCTTGAAAGGATCCTACGGATAAAAAGTAATGTGTTGCGTTAATCATAATAGTCCCAATATTTTTTGATTTAGGGTAGCAGCTTATTAGTTGGCTGATAACTGTATTAGGCACAGTTGTTTCTTTTAAATATGAAAAGTTGTCAAAAATTTCGTTTTAGCCTGTTGAGTGATTATTATTTGTGCAGTTTATTTGTTGTTTTCTAGTTAAATAACACTATATAAATAAAAGACGATCAAGGTGTTAATCGCTATTGATGTTATATACATTTCAGCCAATTAATGAGAGGAGTTAATGAGTATCCATACACCATAGTTTCTTCAATTTTTCAAATATTTAAAACGCTTGTTAACACTCAAAAGTATACACTGACAGTTAATACTAGATTTCATATTAAGCCAACTATAAGCTCCCTTTTGCTTGAAAGCTTACCTTTTAATAGATGTTAGTATGTGAGTTACAGTTTTTTGCGTATATAAACAATCTATTTACGTTTAGTGCTGACTTTAAGCCACTTTAAACAAACGAATTCACAGACATCAACTAAACTGGAATTACATGTATGTGAAATTTAACGATTGTGATAAATGCAATATTTTAGATGCCATACCCCTTGCAATTCTATTAACCAATATAGAAGGCAATTTTGTATTTTGTAATAAAAAATCTGGGAAAATATTGGGTTACACTTTTCAAGAATTGCAGTCTATGAACATTGAACAACTCATTCCACCATCATTAAAATAAGCCATCAGCAGTTGATTAAAAATTATTTCTCTAAGCCTAGCGACCGCGCTATGAATAAAGACCGCCAACTCAGTGCTTTAAACAAACAGAAACAATTGATAGACCTGCAAATTGGATTATCTTCAATCACATTACAACAACAAACTTACACCATGATTTCAATTATTGAAGCGGATAACAAAGTGATTCCTTTAGGTGCATGTCATGACCCTCTAACGGGACATTCTAATAGAATATTATTTACACAACTAAGCTCTCAAGTGCAACAATTGGCAATACGCAATCAGTGTAGCCTCAGTTTAATGTTTATTGATTTGGCTATTTAGGAAAACTATGTTGTTAACTTGAAAGTAGCATTTCTTAATCTATTCTAATTAAGAGTCCGCAGTAAAAGGTTTTCAACATGAAGTCTTATCAATTTATAAATTTCTTAAATAGCTTACATAAACTCACCAAAGACCAATACAAAACCCTTCAATCTCAGTTAAAA
>JALJPK010000186.1 GCA_022968985.1 Pseudomonadales bacterium
ATTCAAAAACACCAGGTCATCCAGAATACGGTTATGCGCCAGGAATTGAAACTACAACGGGTCCATTAGGTCAAGGTTTAGCAAATGCCGTAGGTATGGCGATTGCTGAGAAAGTAATGGCTGCACAATTTAACAAACCTAACTTAGATATCGTTGATCACTTCACTTATGTATTTATGGGTGACGGTTGTATGATGGAAGGTATTTCTCATGAAGTATCTTCATTGGCTGGCACTTTGGGTCTTGGTAAATTAGTTGCGTTTTATGATGATAACGGTATTTCAATTGATGGCGAAGTGGAAGGTTGGTTTACTGACGATACTCAAAAGCGTTTTGAAGCATACGGATGGCAAGTTATCCCTCGCGTAAACGGTCACGATTCTGAAGAAATTAATCAAGCAATTGAAACAGCTAAAGCTGAGTCAGATAAACCTACATTGATTATTTGTAAAACTATCATTGGTTTTGGTTCGCCAAACAAAGAAGGCAAAGAAGATTGTCACGGCGCACCATTAGGTGAAGAAGAAATTAAATTAACTCGTGAACGTTTGAATTGGCCACATGGCCCATTTGTAATTCCTACTGAGATCAAAGACGGTTGGGACGCCAATGAAGCGGGTTCTGTTAAAGAATCAGCTTGGAACGAATTGTTTGCCAAATATAAAACACAGTTCCCAGTTGAAGCTGCTGAATTTGAGCGTCGTTCTACGAATGAATTACCTGAAAACTTCGATGCATTAGCAGACAAAATTATTGCTAAAGTAAACGATGAAGCGCCAACCATTGCTTCGCGTAAAGCGTCACAAAACGCGATTGAAGCTTTTGCTAAAGTGTTACCTGAATTCTTTGGTGGTTCTGCCGATTTAGCGGCATCTAACTTAACACTTTGGTCTAATGCGCAGGGTATTAGCGCAAATGACGCAAGCGGTAATTACTGTTTCTACGGTGTTCGTGAATTTGGTATGTCTGCAATTATGAATGGTATCGCACTGCATAAAGGTTTAATGCCTTTTGGTGCAACTTTCTTAATGTTCATGGAATACGCACGTAACGCGGTTCGAATGGCTGCATTAATGAAACAACGTTCAATATTTGTTTATACACACGATTCAATTGGTTTAGGTGAAGATGGTCCAACTCACCAACCGGTAGAGCAAATAGTATCGTTACGCTCTACACCAAACTTAAATACTTGGCGTCCATGTGATGCTGTTGAGTCAGCAGTAGCTTGGAAAAGTGCTATTTCAGAAAAAACTAAACCAACGGCTTTGATTTTCTCTCGTCAAGCGTTGAATCATCAAAAACGTGATACCCAGCAAATTGCTGATATCCAACGTGGTGGTTACATTTTGCAAGATTGTGAAGGTACACCTGAGTTTATCTTGATTGCAACGGGTTCTGAAGTGCAACTAGCGATCGATTCTGCTGCTGCAATGGGTGGTAAAGTTCGTGTTGTATCAATGCCTTGTACGGAAATTTTTGATGAACAATCTGCGCAGTACAGAGAATCTGTATTGCCAATTGCAGTGCGTAAGCGGATCGCAATTGAAGCTTGTGCTAAAGATTCTTGGTATAAATATACTGGTTTTGATGGTGCGATCATTGGTATGGATTCGTTCGGTGAGTCTGCACCCATTGCTGACTTATACAAACATTTCGGTATTACGGTTGATGCAGTAGTTGAAGCTTCTAAAGCGCTTTAATCCAATCAATTGTAAAATCGATTTAACCAGCTAAAATAAAAAGAGGTGGCTTTGCTACCTCTTTTTTTCCATTTAAAGTGGGTTTATTTGTTTGGTAGCGGTTAAATAAATGTTTATACTTCACAAAAAACCTAACTTAAAAATATTAATAAAGGTAAATCTTAGATGAAAATCGCAAACTTAGTTAAATATGTATTATTAACTGTATTAACTTCTGCCGGTGTTTTAGCATTTGCAAATGAAGAAAACTCAATTGAGTCTCGTTTGGCGCCAGTTGGCAATGTATGTATTGAAGGTATTGAATGTACAACTGCAGTGGCTGTAGCTTCGCCAGAATCAGATGATAATTCGCCTGAAGCTTTGTTTAAAGGAAAGTGTAATTCTTGTCATGGTACTGGAGCAGGTGGAGCACCGATTGTAGGTAACACTGATGCTTGGGCACCTCGTATTGCTAAAGGTACTGAATCTTTATATGCAAGTGCTTTAAATGGTGTGGCTGGAACTATGATGATGCCAAAAGGTGGGTTTTCTGATCTAGCTGACGAAGATGTGCAAGCTATTGTTGATTATATGGTTGAGCAATCTCAATAATATAAAACATCGATTTATTTTAAAAAAGCCCTTTATCGGGCTTTTTTTTCGCCTACAAACTAGAGCTTTGATGATTAGCTCGTTATAATCCTTTTTTTTCTAACTTCTAAAATTTGAGTCTGTTATGCGTATTGCATTAATTTTGTGTTGTGTGGCTTTATTACAAGCTTGTTCAATCGGTCGTTTACCTAATGATATTGGTTATGGTGTATTAAATAACGATGATTTGGTGACAGTTAAAGAAGGGTTACCCACTTATTTGTTATTAGTAGATGGTGCATTAATTACGTATCCTGAAAGTGAATCATTATTGTTAACGGCTTCTTCATTAAACTCTGCATACAGTGGTGTGTTTGTAACAGACCCTAAGCGTAAGTTGAAATTAGCAAGTAAAGCGTTAAGTTTTGCGCATAAGGCGATGTGTTTACATCGTAAAACAGCCTGTAATCTACAAAATATGCCGTTTGAAGATTTTGAAATAGAAATCACAAACTTTAAAAAGGAAAAAGATTTACCGTATTTATATGCTCTGGGTAGTACTTGGACCAGTTATATACAGTTAACAACTAGTGACTTTAATTCAATTGCGCATTTAGCGCGTGTTGAATTAATGATAAAGAAAATTGTGCTGTTAGATGAGTCTTATGAAAATGGTATGCCGTTGATGTATTTAGGTGCGCTAAATAGTTTCTTGCCTCCAGCGCTGGGTGGAAAACCTGAAATTGCTAAAGACTATTTCGAAAGAGCGATTAAGGTAAATCCAAATAACTTAATTGCTAAAGTGATTTACGCAGATAGTTATGGTCGTTTAATGTTTGAACAAGAATTACATGACCGATTATTAAATGAAGTATTAGAAGCTGATTCTGAATTTCATGGCTTAACCTTGCAAAACGAATACGCTAAAACTGAGGCAAAAAGATTGTTAGCAAGTAGCTACGATTATTTCTAAGCAATTTTTCTAAATAATATTAATTAACTTGGGTTGTTCAGATTGGATTCATTTGAATAGTTCAAACTAAATAGACATTAAGGTAAATGAGAAAAACTATGAAAAAACTATTATTACTTGGCGCAGTATTAACTTCGGTACTCGCTCCAATAACACAAGCAGCAACAACGTTTAAAATCGCAACCGCTTACCCTAACGGTACGTTTCCTTTAATTCAGTTACACAATGCAGCTGCTGATATTAAAGAACAAACACAGGGGCGTGTTAAAATTAAGATTTACCCAGGTGGTGTAAAAGGTGGTAATGACAGTGTGCTTGGGCAGATTCGTAAAGGATTATTAAGTGGTGCATTAATAGAAGGAGCCGCTTTGGCGCCTAGTTTTACTGATTTACAAGTGTATTACGCACCTATGTTTTTTAAAAATTATGACGAAGTGGATGCGGTTCGTGAGATTATGGACCCAGTTATTGAAGCTGGTTTAGCCGAAAATGGTTGGAATGTATTTGGTTTGATTGAAGGTGGTTTTGCATACCCAATGACTAATAGTCCTGCTGCTTCAGTTGCTGATTTACAAAAACAAAAATTATGGTTGCCATCAGGTGACGCTTTAGTTGAAAAAGTGGCAAGTGTAATGGGGATTTCACCTGTATTTATGGGGATTTCTGAAGTACTAACGGGTCTTTCTACTAATTCAATTAACGCAATTGTTGCTCCGCCAGTTGCCGCTATAACGTTACAATGGTACAGCAAAGTTAAGTATTTAACGGATGTACCATTTATGTATACCTATGCAACGTTAGCTATTTCAGATAAAGCTTTTGGAAAACTCAGTGATGAAGATAAAATCATTGTACGTAAAATATTAACTAAAGCGGTAGATCTAATCGATAAAGATTCTCGTGTAGGTAATGTGAGTGCGTATGAAGTATTAATGAATCAAGGGGTAGAGGTGGTAACACCTACAGCTGAACAAATTATTGCTTTAGCAGATGATGCTAAACGTTCAACGGATCAATTGATTAAGGCGGGTGAGTTTAGCCAAGAAATTTTTGATCAAATGAAATCAATTGTTGATGGGCAAAGAGCGAAAGTAAAAGCGGATAAGGAAGCCAAAGTAAAGGCGAAAGCAGCTAAAGCATTAATGAATCAAGGTGGTGAAGTAGTAGTCCCTAAAGCTGAGAAAATTACTGCATTGGTCGCTGGAGTAAAACCTTTAGCTGATCAAAAGAAATCCAATGCTGAAGAGCAAAGAGCTGAATAAATGAAAGCAATTCATTTTATTAGAAAATATTTAAGGCTGGTGGAATCCAGTCTTTTAATATCTGCGCTGTTTGCAATTATTTTGCTTACAGTTATGCAGATTGTTATGCGCAATTTGAAGTCCTTAGTAATTTATCTGACCGAGCAATTTGATTTCATCAATATTACTTATCAGATACCTGTATTTAGTTGGACCGAATCTTTAAACCAGCATTTAGTGCTGGTTATTGCGTTTGTAGGGGCAATGGTTGCGGGTCGTAAAGGTGAGCATATTGCTTTTGATGTATTTCAACATTACATGCCATCAAGATTTAAATATCATGTAGCGCTAGTAGGCGCAATAATTTCTGGTTTTATTTGTTTTTATTTGGCGTATTTATGCTCGATGATCACGCTTGATAATATTACGGAAGGTTATTCAATTATTGTATTTGCAAATGTACCTCAGTGGGTGTTTGAGATAGTCATACCAATTGGCTTTTTTATTATTGGTTACCGTTTAATTAAAGTGGGTATTTATAGTTTGTATAATCGTCGTACGATCAATCAAATTTAAGGGAATGATGTGAAGTTAACTATTAGTTCATTGCTGGTTTTATTACTTATTGTGTTTTCAGCGCCTTTGTTTGTTGTGATTATTACAGGTGCAAGTGTAGGGTGGTTTTCAACAGGTGTTGAAATTGAAGAATTTGCCTTGCAGACTTATTTTACAATTATGGCTGGATTTACCGATTCAGCGTCGGCTAGTGTTTTAAAAACATTGCCCTTATTTGCCTTTGCTGGCTTTTTATTAAGTGAGTCTAAAACAGCTGATCGTTTGATAAAATTATCACAGGCCGCACTTGGTTGGATGCCAGGTGGTTTGGTATTGGTTAGTTTATTAACCTGTGCGTTTTTTACAATGTTAACAGGTGGTTCGGGTGTCACAATTGTTGCCGTAGGTGGTTTGTTGTATCCGGCGCTTGTTAAGTCAAATTATAACGAACAGTTTTCATTAGGTTTGATTACTACCTCGGGTAGTTTGGGGTTATTACTGCCGCCAGCTATACCGTTGATTTTATTTAGTGTGATTGCGCAACAGATGGAGATTACGGTTGCGATTAGTGATTTGTTCTTAGCAGGTATATTGCCTGCATTTTTAATGATTATTGCCTTGTTTGGCTGGGGTCTTTGGGCGAATCGTAAACAAGACATCCCGTTACATAGTTTTAGGTTCAGGACGTTTTTGCGAGCGCTTTGGGAAGCAAAATGGGAGTTGATGATTCCTGTAGTGATTATCGGTGGTATCGCAACAGGTAAAGTTGTGATCTCTGAGATTGCTGCTGTTACTGCACTTTATGTTTTGATCGTGACTGTGTTTATTCAAAAAGAGATCCCTTTAAGTAAAATTCCTCAAATCGCTTTAGAAAGTATGAAGATGGTCGGTGGAATATTAATGATTTTGGCGGTTGCGTTAGTGTTTTCTGCTTATTTAATTGATGCTGAAATTCCAGGTTTGCTTTTAGAGTGGATTCAGGAACATGTTGATAAAAAATGGCAGTTCTTAATTCTATTAAATATATTGCTGTTATTTTTAGGGGCGATATTAGATATTTTTGCTGCTCTAGTGATTATGGTGCCTTTGCTTTTGCCTGTGGCAGTTGGTTTTGGGGTGGATCCTGTGCATTTGGCTATCATCTTTGTGGCGAACATGCAGATCGGTTATTTTACACCTCCAGTAGGGATGAATTTGTTTATTGCGAGTTATCGTTTTAATAAATCGATTGGCGAATTATATAAAGCTACTTTGCCTTATTTGTTTTTGCTGTTTGGTGTTGTTTTATTGATCACTTATATTCCTTGGTTGTCTTTAGTATTCGTAAGTTGATTGTTAAATAGGCAATTTATACGATAGTTAAAATAAAAGTAAAAAAAAGTGAGCTAAATGATTGACACGTAAGGGAAATTCCGTAAAATGCGCACCTCCTTTGAAGCAGTTTAGATTTCTTTAAAGGGTTTCGATTTGGGTGTGTAGCTCAGCTGGGAGAGCATCGCCCTTACAAGGCGAGGGTCAGCGGTTCGATCCCGTTCACACCCACCAAATCGATACGGAGTGGTAGTTCAGTTGGTTAGAATACCTGCCTGTCACGCAGGGGGTCGCGAGTTCGAGTCTCGTCCATTCCGCCACTCTTTTCTCTATTTTCATAGCGATTCAAAAAGATAAAAAAACATAATAAAAAAAGTCAGACAA
>JALJPK010000187.1 GCA_022968985.1 Pseudomonadales bacterium
CTACACCGGCATTATTACAATCAGCCCTTATTAAGCCCGTCAATAATTCTATATATTCATTTTTATTTATTTCCCAACAATTTCTCACTAATTCAGCCACATTGCCATGAACATCATATAACCCGAACACATTCGATTCAAAAGACACTACTGGTATAGCCCCATGTAAATAGTCTACCTTATAGGCCTCATCTTTAGATATTTCACATTTTGCACAATACGCATTTCCATATCCAACTTCATCCCCCCATGTATATTTGGTTTCCTTTCCGGCTCTTGCTGCATGTTCCCATTGCATTTCAGTTGGTAATTTATATTCAATGCCAGTCAATGTACTCAGCCATGGTAAAAATTGATTATGTATTTCATTATAAAATAGCTCAATTGGTAAATCATCAATATTTTTTATTTCCTTCTCACGCTCATTACAAGGTCCATTTTCAATACACTTCAACCACAGTTTAATATCTAACTCTTGATCTCTTAACGGGTGAATTCTTTGTTTATACAAATTATCTAGTGTAACTTTTCTATTACACCAACCCATTTCATAACACAAATTCCATTGTTTTATAGTCACCTCTGTTTGATTTATATAATAATTATCTATTTTAAATTTATTACGTGGATAATATTCAATATTTCCATTTTTAATTTCATCAACACTATCAAACCCAACTGAACTAATTCCTTCGCCTTTAATTAAAATCAACTTACCCGTGAACACCTCACTTCTTATTCCATTATATACTTTTTCCCACTGATCAATTGTAGTTGCTGTTTTATCTAGTTTGATTGATTCTTTATAATGTTCTATCACACCATCAACTGTTGTTTCTTTAAATGCTAAGTTTAAGTGTGTTTTTGCAATATTAGCTTTAAGTTCTATCCATTGAGTTTCTGTAGTTGCATTTTTATCTATTTCTTTTGATTGAATATATTTAAAATCAATGCTTTCATTCGTTAATAATTCCTCACTCAATTCCAAATATTTTATTGCGAGCTCTTTTCTTCCTTGCGCCCATAACTTGCCATCGCTTTCTATTTCTTTAATATCATTCAATATCTGTAACGCATAACTATTTGAAAATAGTATTGAGCCTCCATTTATTTCATACTGAAATAAATGCCATAAATATTTTATTTTAAATTCATTAGTCATTTGGTATTTATCTGAGTTCAAAACTATAATTTTATACATATATTTTTTTAGATAACTAAAATCTTTATGATAACCTGTAAAAGTTTGTATTTTATTATTTCTAAGCATCACCAGATTCATCTTATAAACTTCACCTAATTTTTTATTATCACTTAACATAACATTAATATAAAAATTTCTTTTAGTATCTAGTATTATATTTTTTGAATAATTATCCTCTCCCATTCTCATCATAGTTATAGTAAATTTAAGGTCATAATATAAATCATATAAAATCCATGCAAATTTATCATCATACGTTGGTATGTATGTATCACAATCTACGTCATATAAATTCGACCAAACTTGAATAAGGTACACACTTTCTTCCCAGTCATCCGAAGGTAATATTGATTCATCAATCAACCCTTTAGCATTTGCTTTTATAATTATTTCTTCATAATTTCTTTCAGAATTTTCATATTCATAAACGTTTTTGTTAAGAATATTATCATCCTGAACAATATAAACCCCATTCGAAAAGAATATGTCAAATTCAGTTTTTGGCATTAAATCTAATAATTCATTAGATTGCTGTACACTCAATTGAATGACATAGTCCTCTACATCACTATCATTGAGCATCTCGTAACAATATTCTTTCGTCCAATCGTCTTCATCGCCCTCTACAATTTCAGAAAAACTGAATTGTGTTATTAAAAGTATAAACAGTACTAAAAAAAATCTCACTTCTGATCCGCCTCCAAATTCATAAATTTTCAATTAAATTCATTTTTTAAATAAACACTAAAATCATCAAACATAAAAAAACCCGACAAGCTTAAACTATATCGGGTTCTATTTTAGCTTTTGACGCGGCAAGCCACGACCTACGGATTAATGCTTACATCTCGCCATTATGATAAATATTTTGTACATCATCAAATTCGTTTAAAAGTTCTAAAAACTTTTCAAACATTGGTTTGGCATCTTCTGGCACTTCCATCATATTTTGTGGGAGGAATTGTATTTCATCTACATCAAAATCAATATTTTCAAAAACACCCATTAAGGCTACTTTGGCTTTATTGTATTCGTTGTGTGGTGCAAATACTGTTAGTTTACCCGAATCTTCTTCGATGTCTTGTACGTCTACATCCGCTTCCATTAATGCTTCTAATGCAATTTCTTCGTCGCCGTCAAATACAAAAATCGCGTTATGATCAAACATATGAGCAACACTGCCTGAAGTGCCGATTTTTGTTTTTGTTTTTGTGAAACATGAGCGCACATCACCAAATGTACGATTTGGGTTATCGGTTAAACAATCGATAATCACCATTACATTACCAGGGCCGTAACCTTCATAACGCGCTACTTTGAAATCTTCGCCTGCGCCGCCTTTTGCTTTTTCAATTGCTTTATCAATGACGTGTGCTGGCACCTGTGCTTTTTTGGCACGATCAATTAACGATCGTAACGTTAAATTCGAATCAGGATCAAAACTGCCGGCTTTGGCTACTACGTAAATTTCACGACTGAATTTACTGTATAGTTTTGCGTTGGCATCTGAAGTTTTTGCCATTGAGTCTTTACGGTTCTGGAACGCTCTGCCCATTTTGGTTCTCCTGATTTATGGAAACTGTTTAGTTTCTACATCTTGTTTAAATTGTTTTGCAACATCAGCGTATATTTCACTGACTTGTGCATATTGTTTGGTAAAAGGTGGCCAGTAATCACCAAGGCCTGCGGCGTCGTTTATTACTAATACCTGCCCATCACATTCATTACCTGCGCCAATACCAATAGTAGGCACGGTTACTGAGGCACTTAATTCACTGGCAAGTGACGGTTTGGTATGTTCGATAACAAGCATAAACACCCCCGCGTTGCATATTGATTGTGTGTCTTGTTTTAATCTTGCCACGTCTTCTTGCGTATTACCCACTTGTTTAAAGTTTTTAGCGGTTTGTGGGGTTAAACCTGTGTGCCCCACAACTGCAATACCCATATTTACAATGGCTTTTATATTTTCTACTTCGGGGCCTTCAATTTTTACACTGTCGGCGCCTGCGTCTATTAAGCGTTTGGCATTGGTAATAGCCATTTCAATATTTTGCGTGCTTTTATAAGGCATGTCACCAATAATATGGGTATTGGGTGCGCCGCGTCTTACTGCACCAATGTGATATTCCATGTGCTCCATGGTCACTTGTTGAGTGGATTCAAAACCCATTTCAACCATACCTAATGAATCACCTACTAATATTATTTCGATGCCTGCGTTTTCTAGGCATTTTGCTATCGGAGTTGTGTAGGCCGTTAACATGGTGATAGGTGTCTGCCCTTTTCGAGCGATAAAATCTTTTGTGCTAAGTTTCATTTGAGTTGTCCAAGTCACTTAATGCTTGTGGCTGTCTGCCCTTTTTATGCTCTTTTCGAGCGATACAATCTTTTGTGCTAAGTTTCATTGGAGTTGTCCAAATCACTTAATGCTTTTGCATGTCTTCTTTTGGCATGCTCGTGGTTTCTTACTCTAAAATTTAAATCATTAATCAGGCCGTTATGTAAACCGTAAACCCATGAATGAATGCCGACTTTTTGCCCGCGTTCCCATGCGTCTTGTAATACATTGGTTCTTGATAAATTAAAAACCTGCTGCATCACATTTAATTCAACTAAACGTTTGCGGCGCTGATGATCATCTTTTAGTGCGTCTAACATAGGTAAATGTTTGTCGCGTACGTCTTTTACGTGTCGTAGCCAATAATCAACTAAACCATTTCTTTGATCGTGCATGGCGGCATGAACCCCACCACAGCCGTAATGACCACAAACTATAATTTCTTCGACCTTTAAAATATCCACTGCGTATTGTAATACCGACAAACAATTAAGGTCAGTATGTACAACCATGTTTGCAATATTACGATGAACAAATACTTCGCCTGGTTTTAATCCAGTTATTTGGTTCGCTGGCACTCGTGAATCACTGCAGCCAATCCATAAGTATTTTGGCGTTTGCTGAGCGGCAAGTTCTTTGAAAAAATCTGGGTTTGCCTTAGTGGTTTGTGTTGCCCAGTTTTGATTATTCTCGATTAATTTTGCAAGCTTCCCCACAAATCACCTATATATTATTTGATCAGTTCATTTGATCGGTCAGTTTAACAACATTTAGTCTATTTTTTTAGCGATATTGCTGTCTTTTGCGTAAAAAATGACATTCTATTAAAACTATAGTCTCAAGCACTGGCATCATCCCACAAAAACAAGCAAAATAGACGTTATTATTTATTTGGATTTTTTAAATGAGAGTGCTGATCGCCCTACTGTTGTTGATGTTTATTGCATTACAATTTCGCCTATGGACAGGTGAAAATAGCTTAGCGCACTTAAATGTTCTTCAAGATCAAATTACACAACAACAATTGATTAATTCTGATTTAGAAACTCAAACTGACCAAATGCGAGCATTGGTGTTTGATTTAAAAAATGGTGATGACGCTTACGAAGAAATGGTGCGTTTAAAATTAGGCCTGATTAAAGAAGACGAAGAAATTTATTTATTTGTAGAGCCTAAAAAATCTAATGACTAATTCATCTAACAACCCGTTTTGGGTGGTGATTCCAGCTTCAGGAATTGGCGCTCGTATGCAAGCGAGTTTGCCTAAACAATATCTTAAAATTAATGACCAAGCGATTTTGCAAATTACGATTAATCAAATGGCCAAATTAAATGACCTAGGTATTAACAGTATTAAAGGTATCGTTGTTGCGATTGCGCCACATGATAACTATTTTAATTCGTTAAATATTGATGATCACATTCAAAGTTGTTTGGGTGGTGATGAACGGGTTCATTCTGTTTTAAATGCGCTATTACATATACAACAACAAGATAATACAAACCCTTGGATTTTAGTACACGACGCTGCCAGACCTTGCGTAGATCTTAACGACATCCAAAAATTAATGGAGCACTGCACAAAAACTCAGCAAGGTGGAATTTTAGCTAACAAAGTAGTCGATACTTTAAAACTCAAACAAAATAACAAAGTCAGCACAATTGATCGCTCAAATATATGGCAAGCTCAAACCCCACAATGTTTTCGTTTAAACGATTTAATTAACGCAATACAAACAGGGCTTCGCAACAATACTCTTATTACCGACGAAGCTTCAGCCATGGAGGCGATGGGATTTGAAGTGGCATTAATTGAAGCTAAACGCTCAAACATAAAAATTACTCAGCCAGAAGATTTAGCCTTAGCGCAATTTTTTCTAGGTTCCAAATTACAAGTTAAATAGAAACAAGAGGACTATCAGTGGATTTTCGTATCGGTCACGGTTTTGATGTACACAAATTTGAAGCCCCAAAAGAACAAGCCCATATCTTTCTTTGTGGTGTAAAGATTGATTGTTTTGCGCCTTTAATTGCGCATTCTGATGGCGATGTAGCCTTACACGCGTTATGTGATGCACTGTTAGGTTCGTTAGCTTTAGGTGATATTGGTTTTCATTTTCCTGATACAGACGACTCTTATAAAAATGCAGATAGTCGTGAGTTACTGAGTAATGTCTACAATTTAATCAAAGATAAGGGTTATTTCTTGCACAATGCCGACATTACCATTTTGGCGCAAACCCCTAAAATTGCCCCTCATGTAATGGCCATGCGCCAAAGTATTGCTGATGTTTTAAAATGTGACATTAGTCAAATCAGCGTAAAAGCAACCACTACAGAAAAACTAGGATTCACAGGACGCAAAGAAGGTATCGCAGTTGAAGCGGTTGTGATGGTAAAAGCCTAATGAGCAGTTTAATCAAATACGATAAAAGCTATCCCAGTTTAAATCTATCAGGCGAAATCAAACAAAGCAGTGAAGATTTTGTGGTTGAGGAAATTATATCGTTTGAGCCAACTGGCGAAGGCGAGCATTTATTTTTATGGGTGCAAAAACGCAATCAAAATACAACATGGTTAGCCAAACAAATTGCGCGCTGGGCAAAAGTTGAGCCGCGTAAAGTAAACTTTGGTGGATTAAAAGATCGTTACGCAATCACTCGCCAATGGTTTTCAATCTATTTACCCGGCAAAGCCGACCCCGATTTAGAGAAATTTAAGTTAGAGGGTTGTGAGATTCTAAAAACAATACGCCATAATAAAGCGCTAAAACATTCAGCTCTGCGTGGTAATTTATTCACTATTAAAGTATCGAATCTTGCTTTAAACAATAAACCGCTGCAAGAGTCTGATTTAAGCAATATTATTAATCGTATTGAGTTACTTAAAACAAACGGAATACCTAATTATTTTGGTGAACAACGTTTTGGTATTGATGCTGGTAATTTAGATGTTGCCACACGTTTATTTGAAGGTAACAGCGACGATG
>JALJPK010000188.1 GCA_022968985.1 Pseudomonadales bacterium
CATCTAGGGTTGCTTTAGGATGAAAGTATTCTAAATGTCCACTTTTTCTAATTACCTGCTCTTTTTGAGCAACAATTAGCGGTATTTCAGCATCGGTTAATCGTTTCTTCTCACAAGCTGCTTTAGCAAAAGCTAGTTGTGCTTCACTAGTTGAAAGACCAAGAGCAGATTCTAATAATTGAGCCGACGGATTAAAGTCACGATCATCTAGATTAAAACGCTGTTTGGCTTGCTGGGCTAATTTTTCTAAATCTTGAGTGTCCGGCAATGGCATAAGCATGATTTGCACTTCTTTCTCAAGCTCTGCAGGTAACTGAGGGTAAGGCTGTGATAATATTATGCTACGGTTAGACAATGTACCTGTAGAAATAGAGGTCGCGAAATTTCTTAATCGACTGATTTGTTGATGTTCATGCTCTTGTAGATTAGGGTGAAAATCTTCGATTAACAGGATGCTATCATCAAGTGAAATTTCATCGTCGTCATTACTATTATTATTGATAAGCTCTAAAATTTCATGAGGTTGTTTATAATCATTCTCCAAAGCCTCAGGAGATGAATTAATATATTCCCTAAGCCCATTTGTTCGCTCCCAAATATAGACAGAACGGCCTAGTTCATTAGCGACTTTAAAAGTCGCAGCGCGTATTCGTAATGTTTCGTGACTGATTATTTGAATGATTGGTGCGCCTGCTTGTATGTTCAATTGCAGTTGCTCATTGAATTTTAGTGAATTCAAGATTTTTTCCTTATTAAAAATGTCAGTTTTGTGTATTTTTTGTTCGCTCTAGCTTATGGGATATTTGATTGATAGTAAATGAGGCAACTTATAAAATTTTAATTTTGTTTACCGCGCTACGTATTGATTTTACGGCGTTGTTAATATGACCTTTTATTTTAGAATTTAAACTATTAATTATATGAAATTTTTAAAACAAGTCATCAAATATACTTATTAAGTTTCCGTATATTTGATGAACCTCATAAATAGGTTTTAGCTGTCTATAAGTTATAAATACTTATATTGTAAAACCTTTATCACTCTCTAAAACTTGATCAAATTCACTTAAAGATTTGAATTTTATCTCGGCTTTAAAAGAAGATGATAATATGTCTAAACCTTTATCCATTCTTTCACCATTTTGGATAGATAATGCAATAGATTCAAATCCTGAATGCAATTCATTTTCTTTATCTTCAAAGAAATGATCAAAGGTTTGAAGCATTGCTATTCTATTTTTTTTCTCTTCAGTAATTAAATGTTCACAAATACGTGCCATTTCTGCACGTCTTGCATTTGATAAATCGACCGCATTCATCATCGTTTTTAATTCATTGTACAATGAGCTACTAACCATTGATGCAGCAATACCCCCAACAACCCCACCAACTACTGTTCCCACACCAGGAAGTATCATAGTACCTACTAGTGCGCCATAATTAGCACCCACAAGTGATGTTGCAATTGTCATACTTTCTTTAGTCATGCTATGGGCAAACTCATTAGCTGTCATTTTTCCTGATAACAACAAACTTGTATTTTTTCCAAGTGCAACTCCTGCTTGGAGTAATAGTGCAGGTGTATTACCTTTAGCTAAATTTTTTGCAATTTGATTTCCAGAACTACTTAAAGCACCACCAATCACGGAGGTTGTAGCACCTGAAGCATAGGCTACCGCTACTGCTTTACCTGTGTCTTTACTGATATCTAAAAGTGCATCTGAACCTTTTTTATCACCATTTAAGTAAGCGTAAGTGTTTTTTACTGCACTTAACGTCCCACCAATAGTACCACCCATTTTTGCAGATTCTATACCTGCTTTATGTGACACTTTTGCAATGTCTTTTATAACACTTAACTTAGGAGAGGTACGCGCTTCAATTGATTCATCAAATGTCACACCTGAGTCTTTTAAGCGTGATTTAGCATCCTCAATTTTTTCAATTTGTTTTCTTTTATTAACTGCACCTTGATCATCACCATTAGCTTTGAGTGTTTGCTCTTGCTCTTTTAACTTGGTGACTTTATTTTCCCAGTCTTTTTTAATTTCCGGCAATTGATCTGATGGTACGTTAATGTCTCCACTTTTGTATTTTTCAAACTGTTTATCGGTAAGAAGTTTCGAGTAATTTTCAACTTTACTAAAACATTTTTGTTGGGTACCTGTTTGAAAACTACCATCTGAATTAAGTAATGGTTGTCCATTTGTATCTACAGCAACATGGTCAAAATTTTGATGGTTTACAGAGCCTACATCATCAGTGCGTGCAATACGTTCTGATTTACCAGCAATAATATTATCTGCGTTTGTTCTTGCTGTATGTTTAACTTCTGCAGAAAAACCAGCTTGTTGAATGGTGTTTGTATTTTTGTATTCAGGATTTATTTTTGAGCTAGCAATTTTATCTAACTCAGAAATACTCAATATATGCTGAGCATTTGCAAAACCAAACCTTTCTAATTCAGCTGCTGTAGCTAAATGAATTTCCTTTGTAAAATCTTTATCTTTTTTAGTGTCAGACTTATCCATTTTAAGCACCTTTATTGTTAATCAAAACTGACTATAACTTATGAGTACACTTCACCATGTTCAAAATTGGCATATTCTTGAGCATTTTGTGCATCTTCCATTACACTACTTAGAAAACCACCATCATTACCCATTATTGGTTTATCTAATAATTGTTTGATGATACTCATGCAATTAAACGCATCCATGAATACTTGTTTTTCACGATCGGTATACTCTTGTTTCTGCATTTCATCAATTTTTTCTAATTTTTTAACATTAATAGCGATAGAATCGACGAAGCCAGTCCTTAATGTACTTTTAGGATTCATACTTTTTGAGATTGAATTGATTTTGTTTAAAAATATATCATTTAAACTTTTACTGTTTTTTTGCATTCGCTCATGTGTATCATTAGCTTCACTACAACGTAATTTAAAATTCTCATGTACAAGTTGCATGCGCTCAATGTGAAACATAAGTACAGATTCTAGGTCTCTGATTGTTTTTTCTAACAGATCACAGCCTCTTCGAATAAGTGCAAATTCAGCAATGATAGTAATTATTCTTTGTTCTAATACTTCAGTTTCATCAGCATGATCTTTGGCTACATTTAGTTTTTGCTTGCCCTTTGATACACCTTTTACCATTCCAAAAATAACGAGAGGTGCTAAAGCAATTCCGCCAATAACAGCGGTACCACCGGCTATACCTAACCCACCAACACTTAAAGCACCACCACCAAACCAAGCAACCGTAGCATTTGTTGCAGCAACACCAGATAACGTACTAATTGCTGTACCGGTTGAAGCTGTGCCTAACAGTGCAACAAAACCCATAGCGCCAGTAGCGACTGCCGCTCCAGTTAATGCTGATCCAGCTCCTAATAATGCTAATTCACTAAGACTCGTTGAAATTTTCTTCATTTCTTTGAAGTCATAATTAAACTGTTCTAGTTTTTCATTTTGATTATTAAGATCAGAAAAATTCACATCACTCAATACGTCAAAAGCCTGCTGGAAATTAGGTGTTATTCTAAGATACGTATCTGATTTAAATGTACCAAAGTCAGCTAACCTTTTTTTAGTTAAATCTTCAGCTTCTTTAAAGTCACCTTGAATCTCAATACGTTTATTTTCAGAATCACGTTCAATATTTTTAGCTTCACGTTTATCAACCGCGCCAAATGTAACAAAGTTTGCTACTGCTCGGCATTTATCTTTAAACCAACCCATGTTGATATCCCTATTTATTTTTCAATGAATTCGATGAATTTATTCTGAAATGAATAATATTCTTTTAATAATGCTTCTATTTCTCTTAAGTCTGGCATTGGAATACCTAGAGTATTAGCCATATCATCGGTATATTTATCTTGAGCGTTGTCATATGATCCATTTGAATAACCCAATGCTACTAACTCAAGCAATACAACACGTTTAACTTCTGTTTCATCAAATATTTTTACTAATTGGGATTTTTCAATTTGGGATTCATCATTAAAACTTAATGACATTTCAGAACACAAACCATTTAAATATGCTTCTTCATGTTGATCAATTTTCCCATCATCTGCAATTAATATTTCTTTTGCTAATCCTAAAAAACACTTTTTTTGATCTAATGTTAATGACGATAAAAACATCCTTACTTCCTCTTCTAATTTAAAATTATTAATAATTCAGTTTAAGAAAAATTCATGACAAGCACAAGTCCATAATTTGGTACTCCTTTATGCTAAATTCACGGTAATCCTGCTGTAAACTGAAAGCTTTGATATGTTTATATTGTAATAAAACTTACTGTAAAGTTTTATTACAGTACAAAAGTTTTACATATACAGCTAAATATTGCAATATATCGCTTCAATTTTTCAAGCGATTACCATGCATACCGAAAAACACGAAGTGACATTAAGGCTACGAGCCATTGAGCTGATTGCTCTTTGGGAGGGTCGATTAATTACTAACCAATTAATTACTTGGTTTGGTATCAGTCGCCAACAAGCCTCATCTGATATTAAGCGTTATATTGAACAGGTTAACCCTGAATCGTTAACTCACGACCTGTCAGTACGCGCATATGTGCCCACACCTGGTTTTCAGCCGGTGTTAACCCAAGGCAATATCAGTGAATATATGGATTTATTAGCTCGTTTTTCGGGGCATTCATCTGATGTAATAACAGAAACACAATCGAATTTAGTCAGCGTTCAATTACCCGATCGCTCTGTTCGTGCTGAAGTAGTGCGTGAAATCCTTGCTTCTATTCGCTTAAAAAACAATATCAAAATTCTATATGCATCAATGGCAAACCCTGCTTTATGTGAGCGTGAAATTTCTGCGCACAGCCTTGTATATACTGGTTTTCGCTGGCATTTGCGTGGTTTTTGCCATATCAGACAACAATTTAGAGATTTTAATTTATCGCGTATTGATCGGATTCCAACTAAATCAAGCAACAACACTTCATATATTGGTATCGCTGACGATGTGGATTGGAATGAAGTAATATCAATTGATTTGATCCCTAATACAAATTTAAACCTACCTCAAAAAAACTTAATAGAACGTGACTATATGATGCCTGATGGGCGCTTAACATTATCAGTTCGTAAAGCTTTGGCGCATTACACATTACAGCGTTATCAAGCGGCTATTACCGATGATGAAATTACACGTGTGAATCAATATCCCATTCAATTATCTGTAAATGATAGAAAAAAGTTATCAGTACATTTATTTGGAGGCAATAATGCTGAATGAATTCTCATATAAGTCGGATCTAAATAGCGGGACACTGATGGTGCGCGAATCTCGTTTGGTGGCTGATTTTTTATTATAAAATATCAAAGAATTACCAGGCACACTTAATTAATAATTAACAAATAAATTCGATCATGTTAATCAAGTTTTTGCTTTGATTTTTTAGTGTTTTTGAAATGATGAAATTTGTGCAGATTGGTCGATTTTAAGACAAACAAATTATCTCATGATAATAAGGTGTTGCATCTAATGACACTAACTATTCCCTGGCAATTGACATGATTCACCTTCTTAAACAAACGCATTAATTAATATTTCTATTAGGTTTAATATTAGATTAAGAAGGTATATTTACTATTTTATTTTTGTGACGATTTTTTTGTTATTCAGTGTGTCTTGATAGTTGTTCTTGAGTTTTAGTATGAGATTTTTAAATTGTTTGAAAGGAATGACTTGTATGAGGTAGATTGTGAAATTAGTATAAAATATCGAATTATCATATAAGTGATCATAGCCACCCATATTTGACTTAGTACTGCATTTTTTTAAATACCTATAACCTTTTTTAATTTTAGATGCAGTTTTATCCTTTTTAATAAATAACTCAATTTCCCACCTATTTTTGTAAATATCAGCAATCGTTCTCCCGTATAATATATACAGGAATCCATTCTTTGTTCAATCTAAATTCCATATCAATAACTTTATTTCATCATTTATTTAATAAATAAATGTCATCGCTTACTTTTGCGGTAACAATTTTTTAACATTAAGCCTACTCAATCATGGCTGTCTGGTAAATCCATTTCAACATACTCTCGTTGATCTGAAATCCACAATAACTCATAATATTGAATGGACGGGGATGTTACTCAAAGACGTTAAATATAAGTAGTGAATTTCGACTATACTAGACTAACTTTTTGAGTTACTCGTATGCAACAAACCTTCGTGGTTATATATTTTTTATTTAGATTCTAATAATATAATTATTACTATCCATTAACTTCTCAAGCCTTATATTTCAAAGGCTTGAAAAATTATGAAGAGCCAATTATTAGTATAAAAGACTTTTAAATTCATCAAATGAGCTTGCGCATTTTATTAACCCATTCTTTTCATGGTCCCAAAAATAAATATTAGATATTTTACTATTACTTTCTTTTAGAAATCCGTAATAGTTACCAAAAGGGTCACTTGCAATAGCAATAAAATTTGGTTGTTTAATATCATTTGAAATCTGTATGACCAAACTAA
>JALJPK010000189.1 GCA_022968985.1 Pseudomonadales bacterium
TTTAAACGCACATATATACAGAGGCGTTAAAAAACCAATGCCCTATAAAAGTAGCAAAGGTATAGAGCATATAGATAAAGTAATTGACATTGATCAATCGCCAATTGGGCGCACACCCAGATCAAACGCCGCTACTTACACAGGTTTATTCACTGGCATACGTGATTTATTTGCAGGCACCGAAGAGTCTAGAACACGCGGATACAAAGCCGGCCGATTCAGCTTTAACGTAAAAGGTGGACGCTGTGAAGCTTGCCAAGGCGACGGATTAATAAAAGTAGAAATGCACTTTTTAGCCGACATCTATGTGTCATGTGATACCTGTTCAAGCAAACGTTATAACCGCGAAACCTTAGAAGTATTATACAAAGGCAAAAACATCCACCAAGTATTATCGATGACAGTCGAAGACGCATCCAAGTTTTTCGAACACATTCCCCAGCTTTCAAGAAAATTAAAAACATTAATGGATGTGGGTTTGGGTTATATCGGCATTGGCCAAAGCGCTACGACTATTTCAGGTGGTGAAGCACAACGGGTGAAATTAGCTAAAGAGTTATCTAAGCGTGATACGGGTAATACACTGTATATTTTAGATGAGCCAACCACAGGTTTACACTTTGCAGACATTCAAATGTTGTTGGATGTGTTACATCGTTTACGTGATGACGGTAATACCATTGTGGTGATTGAACATAATTTGGACGTGATTAAAACGTCGGATTGGGTAATTGATTTAGGACCAGAAGGCGGATCAAAAGGTGGCCAGATTGTAGCAACAGGCACCGTGTTTGATGTGGCTAATAATCCTAATAGTATTACTGGTGGGTTTTTGAAGGAAAAGATTTAGAGTTTTTGTGAGTCGTTGATTTTTATGATTGGCGACTCTTTTTTATTTTTTGGAATTCCAAATAGTTCATACTAAATAAACAATTAAAGAATAAGTACAGAATTATAATTAAAATCTAAATTTAGAACGGCAGTTTTATATTATAAAAAGGAGAAACTTCACATCATTTTAAATAAAGAAGTTTTCGAACAACATATTCATGCGAAATGCGAAGAAGCCTCTACATATTTTTCTAATAAAATAATTGGATTATTTTGTGACAGACATGAAAGAGGCATTCCTAATGTCGAGCAACGAGATTTAATAAGTATTGGTAGCGGTGTATTAATTACCATTTACAAAAAATACTATCTAATAACAGCCGCCCACGTACTTGAACCTGCAAAAAAGTCTCCTATTTTCTTTTTGAATAACAATAAAATAATGTCTGTCGGCGGTGCATGGAGAGTCCCAAAGACTAATACTGGCGAAAGACTTGGCGATGGTCCAGATGACTTTGGCTGGATTGAAATAAATAAAGAATTAAGTGAAAAAATATCAGATGTACGGTTTATCCCAGAAGAACGAATGAATTTAAATATAAATAAATGCCAAGATAGATACTTTAGTATTATTGGATTTCCATATTCAAAAAACAAAAAATTCAGCAATCGAACAAAAACTGGTTGCTGGCATTACAATTCCGCGGGGACAAAAACTGACGATCCATTATTTAAGGAATATACAAATCATATTTTCATTCCTTACAACACTAAAGCATTAGAAAACAAAGATGGCAGCGTTATATTAAACCCCATTAAACCGAGAGGAATCAGTGGAGGGGGTATTATTGATTTGGGTAATTTTCATTTATTCAGAAACAAACCTTATTCAAAACTATCTGGAATTACCATCGAATTAAATAAAAACCTATTAATTGGTTTGAAACTTTCTAGAATAGTCGACGACATTAAATCAACCCAATACAACTTTTTAAATAGAGCAAACAACCATTACTCCTTATACCCATTAAAAATATAAATACAGTTAAAAGTTAAAAAGGAAACCTAAATGAATTATCAGCGAGTACACAAACAAGCCAGCACACTTTATGGATTAAAAATTAAGCTCAGTACTTCGCAAAGCAAAAACCAACAACTTATCTCAAATCATTGGAAACAATTTAATAGAAAACTTAAATCTAATAATGTAATTTTAGAGTCTAATTGGAAAAAATACGGCATCACTCTAAAAATTGAGGGGGTGTATTATTATATGATTGCAGTGCCATCAGCAGTCGAGTTAATCGGCTTTGAACAAATAAACTTACCCGAAAGTGAGTGTCTTTATTTCAAACATTTAGGTTCAATGGATTTAATTAAATTTACAATCAATATAATATATAAAAAAATCATTCCTCAAACCAACATCGTATTAAATCTAAACAGGTGTGTTATTCATTTTGAATGTTACGATCGTGAATTTCGCTGGAACCACCCTGATAGTGTTATTCATATTTATGTACCTATAAAAAACCCTACCGCTACACATTGAATGGGCCTAAACATCTGTTCAACCGCAAAGAAATAGTTTGAGATTTTTGAGAGTATTATGTGTGTTACCGACATGAGGATCAGGTCCACCAAACACCATTTGGGTGATGGTGGACTTGACCCTCATGGCATTATGAGTGTCTATGTCAAACTAAAGGCCTGACCCTCTGCATCATTGCTCATGGCATTATGAGTGTCTATGTCAAACTAAAGGCCTGACCCTCTGCATCATTGTTAATCAAACATCATTACTTTAGAATGACGCACATATACGCTATGGATTAATCATGCGTAAAAATGATAATTATGAATATGAGAATGTTATGAAAAAAATAAATGAGACGAGTCAAAAGGCGAGACTATTCAAATCAGTAAGCTTGATTACAGTGGCCGCAGTTTGTTCGACAATGTTTGTGGGCTGTTTTGATTTTATCAATGAAGAAAAAAAAGAAGATACAGTCATTGCGACACAAGATACACAAACATTGACTGGCACTGATACGAATACCGAATCAACAACCGATACCGATACCGATACCAACACCAACATAGAAACGGATGCAGACGTCATTGTTTCTACAGTTGATGATGCTGTAGAGGAATATAATGGTAAGTTGAACATGATTTGGGAGGGAATCTTTGATGAAGATACTGCTGAAGAAACCATAACGACCATTGATGGTGTTAAAGTGACCACTCAAGTATTCAGTTGCCCTGTATCAGGAACGATTACTTTTATTCAAAAATCGAACAATGAGGTGAGCTATACATCAGAGTCTTGTTTGAATGAAAACGGTGAGGTGAGCCTAGAGCTAAGTAGGAGTATTAATGGCGAATACGACTACAGTTTTCGCGCGATAAGCGAATTGGGTTTATGGTCATTAATAGTAGTGGCTACTGATAATAACAAGGGTCAATCTCTAACTATTACGGATGAAGCAGGTGAACAATATAGTTATTCAGAATTAGAGAATTCAACGTATTACGAGGTTAATGGTGCAAGTGTTTTAATCAATCAATTACCTCGCCAATTTGAAGAAAATAGCCAATGTGCTTATTTTTATGAAAATGAAACCATTGTAAATGATGGGGAATCCATCATCACATTAGGTGAAATTGATGATCTTTGTTTGGTTAATACCGCTTCTGCTTTTAAAGAGTCAAGAGCGTGGACGCAAAAAGAAGCGACATTAGTCTATTCAGTTACGCTGATTGGTGATGAATTTAGTGCCTCTCAAGATTTAAATATCGCCCTTATTTCTCAAGATTTAACTTCACAATTTACAGTAACTGTGAAGGATGAATCTGGGGTGGAGGTCTCTTATTTTTCATCTGATTCAGCATTCCAATTTCAAGATCAATTCAGCTATTTAAGTGCCGGTCAATATACGGTTGAAATTTTGCATGTATATTCTGATACTGAGATTCCAGAATTGTTTGTGCAAATAGATGCTTTGAATTCTAATGTTGTGTTTTTAGAAGAGATTGATCCACCAATGACAATTGCTGAAATTGAGCTCAGCACTTCTAACAGTTACTTATTAGAAGTAGAGCAAGCAGGCACGTTTATTTTTAATGTTGATGCAGATCTGGCTACTTTTGATATAAGAAATGAGAAAGGCATTATATTAAACAGATTCTTTTTTTACGAAAATTGGGGGAATGATCCTGTATTTTTAGAAAGTGGGGATTATTATATTACTGAAATATTGACGCCTATATCGACAATGTTATATTTAAAATCCTATTCAGATAATTCTGCCCAATTATCCGTTGCTGATAATGCCACTGTTCCCGAAACGGTGACACTTAATACTCCTTATTCTACTAATTTAGATAACGATTACACAGTGGGCGATTATTCATTAGCCATTAGTCCTGCTAATTATTTGATGATGATTGATGTTTTTGAAAGTATAGACATTCCAAATATTGAATTAGAATCTGAATTAAAACAGGGTGCTGTCTCTACCAATACCTCTTCTAATCTAAGCAATAGTGTGGAGACTGCTGTTTATTCTTGTGAAGTTTCTGGTACGTTTGTTGTTAAAATAACACGTTCATTGGACGGACAAATTATCTCATCAACTTACGATACTGAATTATGTGTGCAAAACGGTGGTTTGGTTGAATACCACTCTACTACATTGGATGGTAATAACCGTCCTCAGTCAGTTAATTACAGTTATGTGCAAAGTGATGGTAATACAATGGCTGTAGAATATGCCGAGTCATTAAGTCGTTATTATAGTGATGATGAGTATTATATTGATGTTGAAAATTTGGGTAGCTTTTTTGTAAGAGGCGACTCTTGGAGTCAAAACTATTTTGGTGCTGATGGCACTTTTCTTAAGGTAAGTGGCGAGCAGAGTGTAATTGATGAAAATGAGCGTTGTTTATTTCATAATGTGAAAGAGCATAACTTAAATGATAATATCTTTGATGTTGAATTGAGTGATCAAGATTACTGTGTGTCTAATTATGATTTTGAAATAGATCGTGGCTTTCAAAAAATAGGAAATATTTTAGAATATACAATGACCGTTGAAAATGACGCGACGGCGTTTGATGCTGTATTTCTGACAACGGATCAAGAGTACGATTTACTGGTTAAGGTGATTGATTCTTCGGGTCAGGCGATTAAATCTAGTGATTATTTTGGCTCCTATTATGCCTCCAATTTAGAAACAATGAATACTGTTTTAGATGCGGGTGTTTATACATTGTTACTACAAGACGATACAAATTATGGTGCGCTCGAAGGCCAAATTTATGCTCAATTAAAAGCGGATAATACAATGTTTGAATTTGTCGGCGAGCATGAAAAGCCTGAAATTGAATTGGGTAAAATTGAAGGCGTCTGGTCGCAAGCTAATCCAGATGACAGTGTGACAATGGTGATCGATCAAGAAACTATTTATACTCTGCATTTAATATCAGGCTCATTTACAACCATGCAGGTTGAAAATGCTGACGGTGAACTTATATTTAGCAATAATCGCTATAGGGATCGTAATGAAGTGAGTTATAAGTTTCCAGCAGGTGTTTATATTGTTAAATTAATGAGTGATGATCCAGAGTCTAAGTCCTATGATTTTACCCTTACATCACATACTGCTGATTCTGCCACTATTTCAGTCATTGATGAGTCGTAGGCACTGCGATTTTAATGATTTGTTTTAAGCCCTCTTTTGAGGGCTTTTTTTGTTTTATATTTAGGTTTGAAATTCTTAGTTTTATTTACGAGACTTTGAAATAAATAGGGTCAAATCTTGACTTCAGACCTCACAGCAGTCCGAAGTCAAATAGAGTAGAAACAGCCATGACAGCCTCCCCTCATCAAACCGTACGTGCGATTCTCCCTCATACGGTTTTCCGATATTCTTCTTCTCAGCATGCGCAACTTTCCAACGCGGTTTTACTGGGAACCAACTAGGGACATCCAAAACTTAAATACAGATAAAGTGCGGGCAAAATTTGGGCTTGTCAAACTAATGGATGTCCCTAGTTGTTTAATATGTTACCCAGTTTAATGATTGCGCAACCCAGCGCCCAAACATATTTTGTATTTTCATGAGTAGCGGGGTCGTGACTAGCATCTTGAATTTAAAACAGTCAAGATGCTAGACGCGACCCCGTGCTTCTTTTCTTTCTCGCTTCTTAAAAATAAAATAATTAACCAAACCCACAACAATAAATACAGGCACTGCATACAAAATCATAGGCGCGGTCGATTCTATGTATACGTCAGTAGGAATATTCTGCCCATGCATCAAAACAGAGCTATATTGACACACAGAGTAATCCCAATAAGCTTTCTGGGGTTGTAACATTTCTTATACTTTAGTTAAGTTATTTAATACTATGTAAACTTTTGTTTAGACTACTCTGTGTGTCAGAATAGTCACCCTAGGTACTGACCTTAATCGATCTTCAAAAACCATTATTTAAGACATTAAAATTATAAAGGATCAAGTCTGTTGTTAGTTGCCTTCGCCTGACTTTTGGTCATACCAAATAGCATATTTATCGCCTTGAGTTATCTAGGGTCAAGTCAGAATGGCACTGTATTAAGCCTTACCACCGCGCTCACCAGTGTTTTTTCTAGTTTTCGGTGGGTGCCCATTTTTTCGA
>JALJPK010000019.1:0-49574 GCA_022968985.1 Pseudomonadales bacterium
TAAGGATCATTGATAAACAAACCCTGCGACTCCATTAACTTTCTAATTTTGTAGTACTTTAAAAAATATAAAACCCCAGAATTTCTGGGGTTTTTTTTGCTTTAAAATAATAAATAAAATAATAAGATCTATTTTTATCAATTATTTAATTCTGTTAAAACTATTCAAAAACTAAAATATCACTTATAAATAAGGAAGATAAGGAAGATAGGGAATTATCTATAATCTATAAAAAGTAAAAAGTAAAAAGTAAAAAATGAATTACCCTTAAAACATAACAGCCATTTTTATTTAATAGTTTAGCAAATAATTTATTAATACAAACTGTTTATGGTCCTTGATTATTTATACTTTTAGCGTCGACATACAGATGATTAACTTATTTATCGGATTTATAAGAATGCACAGAACCTCTACAATGAACTGCAGAGGTTGATTTAAATATATATATATTGTTAGTTGTTACTTTTATGTGTTGTTTATTAGATGTTTTTTTATTGGCTGACTAACACGTTTTACACCAATAGCTGTCTTATAATAGTAATATTTAGAAGCAATAGAATAATGCTCTGAGCCTGTGTTTATACTATTAGTATAAATACATATCACACTAATACCTGTCTTGTAGTAGCTATATAATGATGTACTTGCGCTTCTATTTGACTGTCTACCATAACATCTGGGCGACGATCATTTGGGCAGGGCATTTTAGCAGTTGTACCAAATAATCGGCAGATCAGAGGTCGTTCACCATATACTGTGCAACCTTTTGGACCTAAATGCACACAACTTAACTCTTCTAATGCGGCATCATGTTCGGCGTCTGTTTTTACAGGCAAACGTGACATCTCTTCTGAGGATGTAGTCACCGGACCACAACAATCGTGACAACCTTCAACACATTTAAAACTTGGAATATTTTCGCGTAGTCGTGCGATTATTTCTGGATTGTCATTCATTTAGTTGCCTTGTTTTGTTTTTTGATATAAATATCAAACTTACGTATTTTTTATTTCGTTTAACCAACTTTCAATTTGTAATTGAGAGTTTGGACGCACTAAAGTGCCTTTTGTTTCTCCATTATAAAGCAAAATCAAACTTGGCCAAAGTTTAACTTTTAACAACCGCCCTAAACGCTTGCCTTTACCATCGATGATCATTTTTCTTTTAAGCTCAGGGAAGCTTAATAAAGCAGCTGCAATTAACGGCTGAGCTTGTTGGCAGATCGGACACCAATTCTCACCAAACTCTAATAACAACCAACCTTTTGATTGGATTAATTCACTTTTTTCGATTTGTTGATCGGTGTATTTTGTCTCTTGTAATTTGTTTTGAGTTTGCATTTTTTATTCCTATTTATTGATGATTTTTATATTATTATTTTATGGGGCAGTAATAATTTAATATGAAATTTTTATATTCAATAAACAGGTTAATATATTTATCACACTCACCCAATACGCTTTAATTTTAAAAGCTAAAACATTACATTCAAGGATAATGTAAGGTATTTTATTAAATAAAGAATTTATCCATTTAAAGCGCTATGATACACCCTGAACTTGTTATTGTAATTCGTCCTTAATAAATGCAAACAAGATACCTATTAACTGCTCTTGCTCTGGACTGGTTATTTTTAAGGATTGTAATGCAGTGAGTTTATGTTTGACGGCCTCTTTAATCATCTCTTTCTCAGAACCTTCTAGGTCATGGATAAGTGCTTGCCAAGCATCGATTTGTAAATCGGCTGTTTCATCAAGGTCTAACCCTCCATCGGGTTCAACTGAGATAAAACACAGTAATTCAATTAATATTGTTGCTATATTGTTCATGTTTGATTCTCTATAAGAGTTTAATAGTCATTTTACTAATTTAAATAAAGTCATATCTACTTTGGATAAAAAAGTTGAATATTTTTTAAATAGATAACAACGTGATTATTTGGTTAATTCAAGTCAGAAGGAAAAAGATATAAAATAATCATTCACCATCTAAGTTAACTATATTGAGTAAATTATAATTTTAATTTTAATATATTTTAGGAAACACTGATAAAAATTAATATTATTTTTACATTTTATATTGCAGTAATAAGAAAATAGATTCATTGTTTACACTTGAAAATATCTAACTGAGAAATAATTTCTTTAAAGACTACACATCTTGCAATAAACAATGACAGTAAACAGTATTATTCAATTTACTATGCCATTAATAAACACATCAACATTTGATTGTGCCCAGCGTTTTATATAATTTTGATCAGTTAATAAATCAATACCATATTCTGCATTTACCCAAGGAGCGAATTGAACTTGATTCACAATTCTGTCTAATATAAAACCAGTGATCATTTCACTGTCGAGTGTTTGTCTTGCAAATCCTTTTTTTATTCCAATATCAATAAATGCTTTAAATCCTGTCATATAATCCATAAGAGCGGCGGGGCTTTTCTGCTCTCTGATTGTAATCATCAATACCAGTCTATTTTCAATACAAGCTTCAAGAGTGGTTTCAAACACCAATTCGATTCGGGAGATAAAATCTTCTTTAGACATTGGCTCTTTTGCCAATAACTTTAATGCAAATTTAAATACGTTATCTCCGTAGCTATTTGTGATTGCATTAAGTAGACCTTCTTTATTAGTAAAATAATGATGAATCATATTCATACTGGTGTTGGCGTGTTTGCATATTTCACGCACGGATACACCGGTATACCCTTTTTCACAAATTAATATGGCCCCAGAAGATAGGAGCCGTTCTTTTGTGGTATTAGAATTTTTAGCATTATTTTTAATTGTTTTCATTTTTAGCGGCTAATTTTGCTCTTTAGTTGTCAGTTTCATTTTGTTAATGGCTTTAATTTTTCGAGGGTGTGGGGTGTCGTTTTCAACATAAAATTTCAACTCTTCAACAATTTGTTTGATGAAAAAACCAAAACCGAATTTTATAATCGGGTAAATTATAAAGGCTAATGGTTTTAATGTCGATGTCACCGAAAAAGTCACCTCAGACTGCTTGGTGCTAGTCTGCGTTAGTGAAAATTTCGCAACGTTTTGCACAATTGGAAATCCAAATGGTGTATTTAAGAATTCAATCAGAACGGTGCAAGTCTTGTTTTCTTCGTCGTATGCTAAGAACGACTCTTTGGCTTTCATCCCTTTTGGGTTGCCATCAAGCTCACACACTCGACCTGCTGAAGATGACCCTTCATATTTTTTGCCATTATCGTGGCCAACTGAATTAGGCACAGACGCCATCCACTTATAAGCATTATCAAAATCGTGTGCAAATATTTGCCAAATTTTATCGCTTGATGTCTCAATTGTAATTATTTTAGTGGTTATCATGATGCCCTCTCTAAACGTAAATGAACTAACTGTTTCACTCAGTATAACAACCGTTACATTTTCGTCAAGTTTCATTTTGTAGTGCTATTTGTGATTACTCTGATTAAAGCGGGTAACAAATTTATGACTGCAGCGCCGAATGATATAAGTTTAACAATAATATAAATTGGATGAGCTGTGAAAGAGAGGGACTCAATAGTTGGCTGTAATTTACTTATGTTTTCAAACAATGTTGTTATTACAACTACTAACTAAGTGTATTTTTTCAATTATTTTTGAGTTTTCAACAACTAAGCCAGTGAGGGCTTGTTTGATTAGGTTTGTGCAAGAATAATTTTAAAGTTACACCAAGTTATACTGAATAAAGCAATATGAGGGGATTAAGAGGAAATCTATTGTTATATTTAGATTTAAAGTGAATATGGAGTGAGAAAACAACAAAACAACGAGCTCAAAATGTATACACATAATAAGCTCGATGTTTTGTCAAATTGTATTAACGCTTAAATAGCTACAACTTTATTTGCGCAAGGTCCTTTCTGACCTTGACCAACTTCAAACTCAACCGCTTGGCCGTCGTTCAAAGTGGCGTATTGACCACCAGCTTGAATTTCTGAATGATGAACAAACAAATCTTTACTTCCGTCTTCAGGAGTAATAAAACCGAAACCTTTATCAGCATTAAACCACTTAACTGTACCTTTACTCATAGTGTTCTCTTTATCTTGTAGTGAGTAATAATATTCTATTTTTGCTTATCACCATCACAAAAACAGATTTTGAACCTAGTTGAGCGTTAACCCTACCTTCAAGAGATAGATTATAGCTGGCTTAAGTGTATCACGCACGAATATCATTCTTCTGTTTAGTTTTAACTGTGAAATTGACCGATTTATCTATTCTAAGTGACATAATTAACAGTTCATTAATGTCCTTAATTTTCATTCCCGGCTTAATTTGTTCATATATCAACCCTATAACAGACAAACTCAGAGGTTATTGATAACTAAGTAGTTAACGTTTAACTTCACTGTAGCAATCAAAATACTTATGTTACACAAATATTTCATTATCAGCATAACCCATTGATTTTAAACAGTTTTTATTAAAAATGAATTTTATAAGTATAATAAATTGATTACTTCTAACAAACCAATTTACAAAAATCAATGCAAATTCCTAGTTCAGCACAGTTTAAGTACAACATACAAACTTTGAGATCATTGATTTAATTAATCTAGTTTATCTAATAATATTTTTTGATACATTGAATATGTAAAATGTTAATTTAATTTCGTCTATTATTGACAATAAATAGGTAAAAAATGCGATTCATAACCGGTTTTATTAAACTCTGACTGTCCAATCGATATTTATAATCGATTAGCCACTGTATTTTTCAAACACAACTTTTAGTTTTCAGCGTGACTTCACCACCAGCGTTTACAAAAAACCCACCCAATTTAAAACATAAACATGTGATTCAAAGCCGTTTTTTTATTGTCATTTGCATTTATTGCCTGTCTTAACACATTAATAGTTTTACCCAATTATTGTTGTGATCATTTTTTCGGTTCTTAATATTTGTATTTTAGTCTTCATTTTTATCAAACTACAACAAGTGAAGTGGTCAGCCTCACTAAGTACCTCATCATCACTTTGTATGATGTTAATTTAAATACATAATGATTTATCGACTATGATAATACTGGAAACCAAACACTATATTATTAATAAACAACAATACAAATAAACGAGATAACTCATGAAAATAATTAAAAATTTAACCATCGATAAACCAATTGCAGATGTATGGGACGTACTTGCCAATAAATTTGCTGAAATTGATTTGTGGTCGAGTTTAATTATAGAATCAAAAGTGTCAGGGGAATCGACATTAGAAGCGGTGGATTATTCAATTAGATCCACCCAAACAACTGGTGGCCCTACTCAACAACAATTAACTGAATTTGACCCTCAGAATTTCACTATTGCATATAAAGCTATTTCTGGTACACCACCATTTTTCAAAAGTGTTAATGCTAAATGGATACTTAATAAAAAAGATGAGAACAGCACTTATTTAACCTTAGACTTTGAAGTTAAATTTAAAAATATCACTTTTATTCTAGCACCATTAGTTAAAATCAAATTAGGTAAAGTGGGTGATGTATTACTTGATGATTTAAAATATTATGTGGAGAATGAAAAACCACACCCTAGAAAACTAAAGTTATTGTCTGCTGTTTAACTTTTTTAACAACCACCTTTTGATAGTCTAAATTTACAAAAGGTGTCGATTTTATTAAATAAGTGTTTATACCCAATTATCTTACACTTCTATTAAAGTGTATGATCACCCTCCTCCCCTTTTATCGTTTTATTGCATTAAACATAATAAATAAAAATAAACTCAACCAATTAGCCATAAAGCTCAACCAGTTTCAGTAATCTATTTGGCTTACTGTTGTGCGCAGTGTTAGGTACTTCACCCTAGGTATCCACTAACCTCGGTCAAAAACTTCGATTAAATCGATAACAAAATTCGCTCAAATATCTGGGTAATTATTTTGAGCTAATTAAATGATAAGCCCTTTTCAACGCATTTTTAACATTAGTGATCATCGTATTTAGCCATCTAAACTCATATTTAAGTACGACTTTAGGGCAACTTATTACAACGATCATATGAAAACAATCCGCTTTTGTAACTTCTTAAAACAGTTTAATCCACCGCAAACAACCATACTGCTCTGATATTTCGTATTAATTCTAATGAAAAAACAGCTGTCTGAGTTAATGTGAGTAAATGAATCACAACACCAAAGGTTTAAGGTTAATTTTGTATAAGCAGAAATAGTATTACTAATGATTGAAGTTTAGTGATTACACTGATGTACCATCTGCTTTTAAGAGTACAAAATTGAATAGTTTTGCTCTGCGGGCAAAAAACAACCGGCCATTTCTACTTAAAAAGTGTTTGTTCACATTAATCTTATTTACGTAATCCTTAAAGTTGAGAAAGACTATTTTAACCAGATTAAAATTGAATGTTATTTTCCCTCATGATGTTTTCTGTATAAATCAGACTTGAATAAATTTTAGTTTAATTTCTGCAAAAGATGGCTGAGCTTGATGGGTAACATGAGATTTTATTATTTGGTAAGAGTAATCCTTAATAACCGCTAAAACCCCACTATTTAACCATTTCAATCTGCTTTTTGTTGATCGTTACTCTTAAAAAGCCTATAGAATTTAATTTTCCTACAATTTAAGTAATGATTTCTTTTAAAGATCCTTTATAATGCGCCGCTTACTAGGGATAGCTATAAAAATCATGCCAAACCAAATTATAAACCAACACATACAAGTCATTTTTTTCGACCTTGACGGTACTTTAGTTGATAGCTCACAAGATATTGCCCACGCTACCAACCATATGTTACAAGAGCTGCACCTTAAAAGTGTGACTTTAGAGCAGGTGCAACATTGGATTGGAAATGGATCACATCAATTGGTTATTCGCACTCTTGCATTTGTGACTCAGGTAAATGAAAATCAAATCAGTCAACAGAACCTTGCTGCTGCAATGATAATATTTAATAAACATTATGCATTATGTAGTGGTTTAACTTCGTGTTTGTATGAGGGTGTTTTTGAAACATTAACTCATTTCAAAAAACAAAATATCAAGATGTGTGTGATCACCAATAAACCAGAAGAATTTACTCCAAGGGTATTAAAGGCAAATGGTATTGATCAGTTTTTTGATTTAGTTGTCAGTGGTGATTCTTTAGCCACCAAAAAACCCGATCCAGCTCAATTGTTTTTTGCTCTGGATTATTTTGATGTCGATAAACAACGAGTCATAATGGTTGGGGATTCAAAAAGTGATATTTTAGCCGCTAATGAAGCTGGTATAAATTCAATATGTGTTACTTATGGATACAATCACGGTGAAGACCCTAGGTTATTACAAGCCACCGCTTTTGTTGATTCATTTTCAAATATTACTACTATTTAAAATTCATTTAATTCATAAAATAGACCTGTAACTTTGAACTGACTTATTGTTGCTTTTTAAGTTGTACGCTGGGTTTTGGTTAAAAATAAATAGAGACGACTTATTTTAATTGGCTAAATAACAAGTAAATTCTGTGCCTGCCCCTAATTGACTATCCACCTCAATTTCACCATCTAATAACTTAACTAAGTTTTTTGTTATTGCTAAACCCAACCCTACGTTTTTATTACTTTTATTTTCGCTATTACTTGCTTGATAATGTGCATCAAATATAAAACTTAATTCCTCTTGTGCTATACCTACCCCATTATCTTTTACTTTAACAATACATTGATTATTTTTTTGAGAAATTGATAATGTAATTTCACCATTATCTTGTGTATGCCGAATAGCGTTATCAATAATATTACTGAAGATACGTTCTAACTTACCTATATCTGTGAATATCTCTAAATTATGATCGGTGGCATTAAATTTAAATGTGATATTTTTTTGAGTAGCAATTAAGTGAAACTTTGCAACGATATCTCCTAATAACTCGGTTAAATTAATATTTTCTTTATGCAGTTTAATTTGACCACCTTCTAAATAAGTCAATTCAAATAACTGATCAATTAACCCGGTTAATACAGTGGCGTTTCTTAAAGCAACTTGAATAAATTGTGTTTGCTGTTCATCCGTTAGTGTCGTTTGAATACTAAGTGTTTCAAGGTAACCTGTTAGTGATGCCAGAGGTGTACGTAAATCATGTGACAAATCAGCCAATAATGTTTTTCTTTGTATGTCTATTTTCTGTAACTGGTTATATTGATTTTGTAAGCGTCTTGTCATTTCATTTACACTTCGGCCTAATTGATGAATTTCATTATTATCTTGTGACCAATTGATATCATTTTTTAGATCAAAATTAGGGCTTTCTAACCATATCTTGTCAGCGTATTTTTTTATTTTATTTAACGGACGGGTGAAAAAATAGAATAGAACCAACAAAAATATTAATAATGCGAAGATGGTGCCGAGTAATAAATACAACTCATTGGAAAATTGATTTTGATCGTTAAATATAGAATAAACCTCATCGTATTGTTGTCCACCAATAATAATATATAAATACCCTATTAATTCTGAATTTTTATATATCGCTGATGCAGAGAATATTTTAGTCACGTTTTTTGATCTTGGATCTTGTGCAAATATAGGTAACGCTTGTGATTGATTAATTAATGTTTTGATTGGATTAATATCAATTGAGTCTAATAATACAGACTCTTTAGGAACCGCATAACTTAATATTTTACCATTTTCATCTAAAAAATAAAATTCAAAGGCTGGTCCTAATAACATTTGGGTATGAAATAAATCTTTTAGTGTTGCGTAATCAAATTTACCTTCACTTAAATGTTGATTGTCATTTACTAAATTTCTGGCTAAATTTTGGTGTAAATTCTGCTCGGCTTTTAATTTAGTTTGTAATTGAATATTATTAGATAAGCATAGAAGTACACTCACTAATATAATAACAAACGCAGTTAATGACAGAGCGAGTCGTTGATATAATGATAAAATAAATATTTTTTTAATCAGCTTCATAATAACCTTCAAGTTTTTAATTCAAATTTATAACCCACACCCCAAACAGTTTGGATAAATTTTGGTTCATTTGCATTTATTTCAATTTTATTTCTTAATCGATTAATATGAGAGTTAACAGTATGTTCGTACCCTGCATGCTGATAACCCCATACATTATCTAACAATTGGGTTCTTGAAAATACTTCTCCTGGTGAGTTTGCTAAAAATAATAATAAATCAAATTCTAAATTGGTTAACTCTATTTTTATTTCATCACGTATCACTTGATGATGTTTAATATTAATTGTAAGAGTATCGAATACTAACGTTTCAGGTTCATTTATATTTTTGGGTTTTTCTATATTATTAAGTAAGTCAACTTTGCGTAATTGGCTTTTTACTCTAGCTTGTAATTCTAAAATACTAAATGGTTTGGTCATATAATCATCAGCACCTAATTCCAGACCTAATACACGATCGAGTTCTGAATTTTTAGATGTAAGCATAATGATTGATTGCTCTGGTTTTTCAAAACGAAGCGATTTACATATATCTAAACCAGATAGACTAGGCAACATGACATCTAAAATCACAACGTCGTACTGCTTATTTAATGCTCGTTTTAAAGCTTGTTTACCATCTTGCTCAATTTCGCAATTAATATCTAACTGCTCTAAATTAATTTTTATTAGTTCTGCAATATCGGGCTGATCTTCAACCACTAATACTTGATAACTCATAAATTAAATCCAAAAAAAGCCATCTATGATGGCTTTATTATTTACATATATTTACATTTTGTTAATCACTACTTTAATGGCAGGATTATCAAAACGATGAAAACTAGTTAACACTGATTGTGTCAGTCCGTCATACATAGATACCACACCAGGGTGTATTGTTACAACACCTTCAATTTCACGTGCAGAATTAAACCCTTCACCCATATCAATACCAGGTATTGTGCCTGCCATTTCTGAGTTCATTTCTGTACCAGCGTCGTAAACACTCCCCATTAATGTGTAGCTTTCACCACTGTTTAACATTGAAGTATCAAATGCATTAACCGCTGTAAAACCATCATTAGTGACCACTAACATAGATGCTACTGATAAGTAGTTTGGCATCATTTCTAAATTTTCTAACATCAACGTAACACTCTCACCTGGCATTAACATAGCAGAAGCCGTAGTTGATTCATTTACCCAATCTTCAGCTAATAACATAGATGAATTACCACCTTCAGCAATATACTCTAAAGATTCACTAGCACTATCACCTATATTAAATAACATCCCCTCATCATGTGCCAATAAAACAAATGGAGACATTGGCTGACCTTGAGTTAGGTTTGTTATTGTTACTGAATATGTATGTGTCATGGTTTCAGTTACTGTCTCTGTCATGGTATCTACCACGTCAGACATATCGTCATTATCGTCATTACATGCACTTAACATTAATAAACTGACGACTCCGATTGCTGTAATATTTTTTGTATTTATAGCTTTCATTTTGCATACCTTATTTAACGGTTACATTCACTTTTAAATTAATCGATTTCATATTGAACCTTTTATATAACTGTAACTATTTAACTGTAACCGTCACTTTTGCTACTGGGTTCAACCAACGATGTACAGTGTTACTTAAATCACTTGCTCCGCCAGATTCCATATCATCACCGATGTTGCCAGGGTGAATGTGTACCATTTGATTTGGAGACATATCTGCAACACCTGAACCACCCGTTCCAGCAGCCATTGTTGGATCGCCAGGAATACCAACAACACCCGGTACACCGCCCGCCATTGGTAACATTAATTCTGTATTTGCTTCTGTACCTGCATCGTATGCATTAATCATTATTGTGTAAGTACCCGCTTGTGTTGGGATCATCCAGCTATCTAAACCAGTAAATGCATCGTTAGTTGGTAATAACATGGCACCTAATGAAAGGTACATATTTTCCATATCAGTATTTAGCATTACGCTGTATTGTCCCGCTGGCGCTAACATCCCCTCAGTTATCACTGTATTTGCGCCAGCATCCATTAGCATTGTATTCAATAATGCAGTGTCACCGCCTTCTGCCATTGCTTGAAGCGCGTCACTTGCTTTCATACCTGTTTTAAAAATATAAGCAGATGAATCGTGAGCCGCGATGATACTAGGCGTGAATACCATACCTTGAGTTAGGTTTTGAACAGAAATTTCAAGCTGCGCTGCTTGAGCTGCAAAACTTGATAATAATATTGAAGACAGTAATAACGTTTTTTTCATGTGACTCTCCTATTGAAATCTTCGTTTTAATTGTTACTAAAATAGTTACGAAGACATCTGGTAATTGCGAATTGCAGGATAAGAATAATCAGAATAAAAATAACAAGCTTCACAAAAAGATCACGAATTTATAACATTTGATATTTTTTTGATTTATTAAATAAAATCGAAGTTGGAAGTTGGAAGTTGGAAGTTGGAAGTTGGAAGTTGGAAGTTGGAAGTTGGAAGTCTAACTATGATAAGAATATTTAAACTAAAAGGAAGCTTAAGTTTAAGCTTCCTTTTTAAAGTTTAGGCTTCGAAGCGTTGAACACCTTGTCGTGTCGCTATTAATAATAAATCGGCACCACGTAGTGCAAATAAACCATTAGTGACAATACCTGCTATATTATTCAACGTTGTTTCTAGCGCTTTCGGATCGGTGATTTTTAAACCGTGTACATCTAAAATCACGTTACCGTTATCAGTTAGAACAGCTTCACGATAAATTGGATTACCACCGAGCTGAACAATTTGACGCGCCACGTAACTTCTTGCCATCGGAATAACTTCAATAGGTAATGCAAACCCACCTAATATTTCAACGGTTTTTGAGTCATCGGCAATACAGATGAATTTCTTAGAAGCAGCTGCTACAATTTTTTCACGAGTTAATGCCGCTCCCCCACCTTTGATTAAATCTAAAGTTGGGCTGGCTTCATCTGCGCCATCAATATAAACCTCAAGACTTGATACTTCGTTTAAATCAAACAGTTCAATTCCGTGTTTTTTTAAACGATCAGCGCTTGCTTCACTTGAAGCCACTACACCTCTAAATCTATTTTTATACTGCGCTAAAGCGTCGATAAAAAAGTTAACAGTTGAACCTGTGCCTACACCAATAATCACATCATCATGTAATGAATCTGCAATTTCAGTTAAAGCAGCTTGTGCCACTTGTTTTTTTAATTCATCTTGAGTCATGTTAAATACCTTGCTCAATAATTTTAACACCACTTCTAACAGTGTCTTCTAATATTTTATTGGTCGCTTTCGTATTCTCAACTGATATTTCAGGGTGAATCACTACTGTGACTGTGCCTGGATATTTAAGCCAAGTATCTTTTCGCCAAAACACACCAGGATTTAAACTCACTGGTAACAAATTACAATTCGCTTTTTTAGCTAACATTGCAGCGCCAGGTGAAAACTCAGCCACTTCGTTAACCGATGAACGTGTGCCTTCAGGAAAAATACTTACACTCACACCCGCTGCAATTTTAGCAGTGCCTTCTTTTATGATCTGTTTTAACGCTTTAGATTTCGCATCACGATCAATTGCAATTGGGTCTTGTAAACGAAACGTCCATCCAAATAACGGAATATTCAGTAATGACTTTTTGATCACTTGAGTTTGTGGTGTGAATAAAATTTGTAAGAAAAAAGTTTCCCAAGTGCTTTGGTGATTACATGCAATCACTACACCTCTGTTTTTAGGAATATTTTCTAAACCAATCACTTCATATTTAATACCACATATAAAACGCGCTAACTGCACCGCGACATAAGCATAAGGACGTACTATGTAATTTGAACGTTTATTCTTGGGTATTAATCGCCCAAGAATTAACATCGGAATACACCATAACGGGGTAATTATACCCCATAACAAAGTCATAAATACGACAGTTCTAATACCGGCAATAAAATTTCTCATTGTCTAATTAACCTTAAAATTGCAATACGGAAATATCCGCAACTTGTAGGAATAATTGACGTAACTGAGTTAATAATGCCAAGCGATTAAAGCGTATTAAATCATCTTCATGATTAACCATAACCGATTCAAAAAACGCATCAATACTGTCACGTAAACTCGCCAACTCATTTAAAGCTGCACTATAATTTGCTGAGTTAACTGATTTAGTGACAGTTGTTTGTTTAGCTATAATTGCTTGATATAAGTCTTTTTCAGCTTTTTCAGTTAATAAAGCTTCATTCACATCTTGTGACGGTAAGTCTTTTACTTTTGCTAAAATATTACTCACACGTTTATTAGCTGCTGCTAAATCTTTAGCTTCTGCAATTTGTAAAAATTCATTGACTGCTTGAACACGTAAATTAATATCACATGGTTGTTGTGGATTAATAGCACGTACCGCTTGGAAAACACTTGGGGCAACGTTTTCATCTGCATACCAAGCACTAAAGCGATCTAACATGTATTGGTAAACTTGTTCGATGACAGCTTCGCCTTGCGGTAGATTATCAAACTGTTCATAAGCGTTTTTAATCAAATCATGTAAATTAATTTCAACATTCTTACCTACCAAAATACGTAAAACACCCAGAGCTGCACGACGTAATGCATAAGGATCTTTTGTACCTGTTGGTGGCTGTCCGATACCAAATAAACCTACGATAGTATCCATACGATCAGCAATGGCTAATGTAATACCTGTTGGTGTGGCTGGTAATTCATCCCCAGCAAATTTTGGTAAATAATGCTCATTAATAGACGCACTGATTTCATCGCTCCAACCATCGTGTTTTGCATAATAACTACCTGCAATACCTTGAAGGTCTGTAAATTCAAACACCATGTCACAGGTTAAATCACTTTTTATTAATTTAGCAGCAGTTTGCACCGTTTCTAAATCTGCATGAGTATTGACTGCAATTTGGCTGGCGATATTTGAAATACGCTCTACTTTGTTAAACAGTGTGCCCAATTGTTTTTGAAAGGTGATACTTTTTAATTTTTCTAAACGATCAATTAAAGGTGTCTTTTTGTCAGTGTCCCAAAAGAATTTAGCATCAGCTAAACGAGGACGAATTACTTTTTCGTTACCCTCAATCACAATTTGTGGATTTTTTGATTCTATGTTGGCAATAAATACAAAGTTTGGTTGTATTTGACCTTGTTCATTTTCAGTATGGAAATATTTTTGATGTTCGTTCATAGAAGAAATCAATGCTTCTTGTGGCACTTGTAAGAATTCTTCTTCAAACTGCCCCATCAATGCAACTGGCCACTCATTAAGTGAAGTCACTTCATCTAATAAGTCATCATGAATAATTACATTCACGCCTTTGTCGGCAGCTACTTTTTGAGCACCAGTTTTAATAATGTCTTGGCGTTTTTCATAATTTGTAATCACATAGGCTTTTTCTAATAACACTTCGTAATCATTAGGGTTTGTGATTTTAATGTCTTGATTACAATGAAAACGATGGCCACGAGATGTATTTGATGATTGAACACCCATTACTTCTGTTTCAATTATTTCTGAGCCTTCTAAAAATACTAACCATTGAATAGGGCGTACAAATTCATCACGACGAGCCCCCCAACGCATTCTTTTTGCAATAGGTAATTGAGTTAATGCTTTATCTAACATGGCTGGTAATAATGAATTGGTTGCTTTACCTTTAGTCATACCTTGATACATTAACCACTCGCCTTTTGGTGTATCAATTGTCACTAAATCTTCAACTGTACAACCGGCGCCACGCATAAAACCTAATAACGCTTTTGTTGGCTCGCCACTTTCATCAAAGGCTGCTTTTTTACTTGGGCCTTTACGCTCAAATGCTAAATCTTTCTGAGTGTCATCTAAGTTTTTAAACAATAAACCCAAACGACGAGGTGCAGCAAATGCTTGAACAGAGTCAAATTCTAATCCACTGGCTTTAAGTTGTGTTTCAAAACTTTGTAAAAATGCATCACGTAATTTTTTAAGTGATTTGGGTGGCAACTCTTCGGTACCTAATTCTATTAAATAGTCTTTTTGCGCCATGATTACTTCTCCTGATCCAGCACTTGTTGACGTAATTTTTCTGGTGCCATAGGAAAACCTAAAGCTTTACGTTTATTGTAATAACTTTGTGCTACCTCACGAGATAATCCACGAATTTTTAAGATGAAATTTTGACGTTCTGTTACCGAGATGGCTTTACGTGCATCCAATAAGTTAAAACAATGACCCGCTTTTAATACATGTTCATAAGCAGGTAATGGTAAGTTTTCACCGATCATTTTTTTACTTTCTGCTGCATGACGATCAAACGCTTCCAATAAACCTTTTACATCTGCGTGTTCAAAGTTATAAGTGGATTGTTCCACTTCGTTTTGATGAAATACATCACCATATGTAACGGGGTTACCTTCAGGATCATAGGTCCAAACAAGATCGTAAACAGAATCTTTGCCCTGCAGGTACATCGCTAATCGCTCTAACCCATAAGTAATTTCACCTGTTACTGGGAAACATTCAATACCACCGACTTGCTGAAAATAGGTGAATTGAGTCACTTCCATTCCATCTAGCCAAATTTCCCAACCTAAGCCCCAAGCACCCAATGTTGGATTTTCCCAGTTGTCTTCAACAAAACGAATATCATGTACTAAAGGATCAACACCAATAGCTACCAAAGAATCTAAATATAATTGCTGAATATCTTTAGGGGCTGGTTTTAATATTACTTGGAATTGGTAGTAGTGCTGTAAGCGATTTGGGTTTTCACCATAACGACCATCTGTAGGACGACGACTTGGCTGAACGTAGGCACAGTTCCAAGTTTCAGGGCCTAATGCACGCAAAAAAGTAGCTGGGTGTGATGTACCCGCACCTACTTCCATATCTAATGGTTGTAAAACCGCACAGCCTTTATCACCCCAAAATTGTTGCAGGCATAAAATGAGCTCTTGAAATGTTTCAGGTTTTTTGGACATATTTTGACCTATTTTAAAAATACAAATGACCCAACTAGTGGGCCAAATTGAAAATACTTTTTACTGCTTAATGTTTTAAATTAAGCGCTTTAATGTTTTTCTCTATAATTTGCAATCGCGATTCTAATTAATGCGAGCATTAAACCCAGCATGCCACCAAGCACTATTCCCAATGCTAAATATATATTTTTACTGCGCCCAACTAAATTCCCTGGTGCAATGGCTTCTTGGGTTAATTGATAAAATTTCGGGTTATTAAACTTCAAATTAACCTGCTCTAGTTTTTCAACTTTATCTAACGTATTTAGATAAGCTGCTACATAAGGTTTATCATCGGCTCGATTTTGTAATGCTGTTAATTCAGGATTATTTTTAGCAATTAATAATTTTTGATTTAACTCAGCTAAACCTTCTACAAAACGTGAGTTTTTTCTGCGTTTTTCTAATTCTGTAATTTCGGCCATCAAAAATTTAATGCCTAACAAATAGCCTTTATCAGCAAGCATATAGTCATTATTACCTTTATTCTCAGAGGTATATATTTCTATTTTACCAGCCAAACTTGAATCTGAATAGAAGTCCGCTAACGATTTCGGTTCAACAATATTTAATTGTTGAGCTATTGATAACGATGCTTTTAATTGCACAATTTGAGCTTCTAAATTTTCAAAATAGACATTAATCGTCGATTTAATTTCAGCTTCTATTTTTACAACTTGAATACTTTGATTTTCCTTCATTTTTAGAATTGACAATTCACGTTGTTTTTTCTCAACACTTAAAACTAAGTCTTGTATTCTTTTTAATTCGGACAACTGTTGTTGTTTTCTAGCCAATTGTTCTTTTTGCATTTTTTCTAAAAGTTGCTCGTTAACAAACTCAATATAACCATTAATAAACTCTGCAGTTATCTGAGAATCAGCCGTAATCAAAGTAATATCAGCTTGTAATAAACTAGCATCACTGCCTTTTACAATTTTCCCTTCAACCGTTTTTTGTAAAAACTCAGGTGTTGAATTAATAACCTTCATTTGTTTTAGAAATGATAAAAAAGCAGCATCAATCTCATTTTGAGTTTTAGACTCTTTATTTACATTATCTTCAATTGAGTGCATCTTTTTATCTTCAAAATAGTCTCTTAATAATGCAGGGGACTTTAATTCTTTAAAATATAATTTAAAAATAGACTCGGGGGTATATTTGGTTAAGCCGTTTAAATTAATATCCAAAAGTTGGTCATTGCCAGGGGTTGTCACTACCGCTTTCACTTCATAGGCAACAGGCCTAGTTTGCGCATAGATAATCGATAAGATCAAACAAAGAGACACACTAATTGTGACAATCCACTTTTGCCCCCATAGTTTTATAAACAATTCACCTAAATTTATTTCATCGTCATGTGTAATGTTTGTTGTTTTATTATCTTGCATTCATATTACCTTTTTATAGATGGGGTATTATACACATTCATGTATAAAGTGCATCGCACATAAAGTGACACATTTATCTTCGCCAAAACATGGGCGTTAAAATCACTAATAATGTAAAGATTTCAAGCCGGCCTAATAACATCGCCAAACATAAAACCCACTTTGAAAAATTGTTAATTAAGCCATAATGATTAGCAACGTCACCTAACCCAGGGCCTAAATTATTTAAACTCGCCCCTGCTGCAGACCAAGAAGTTTCAAAATCTAAGCCACTAGCCATCAATAACATCATAATCATAATGTACACCAATGTGTATACCGAGAAAAACCCCCAAACCGCTTGTACCACTTTATCAGAAACCGGTTTTTTACCTAACTTAATAAGAAATACACCCTGTGGATGTATCAAACGTTTAATTTCACGATAACCTTGTTTGATAATAAGCAGGACACGCGCTACTTTCATACCTCCCGCAGTAGAGCCTGCACAACCACCCATTACTGCAGATGAAAACAATAAAATGGGTAATAACAGTGGCCAGCTAGCAAAACTCTCAGTCGAAAACCCCGTGGTTGTTAATATGGATACGGATTCAAACACACCATGCCTAAATGACTTTAATGGATCGTCGTAGGTTTTCGTGACCGCTAAAGTGATAACAGTAATAACAGCAATCGCTAAAAATACAAAAAGAAAAAATCGAAATTCGGGATCAACAAAATAATGTTTTAAACTACGTTTACGCCAAGCTATAAAATGCAAACTAAAGTTAGCCGAAGCTAACAACATAAAAAATACAGCAATTGTTTCAATCAACCAGCTATCAAAATAGCCTAAAGAAGCATCATGAGTCGAGTAACCACCAATCGCAATCGTTGAGAACGAATGACAAATGGCATCAAACAACCCCATTCCCGATACCCAATAAGCCAACGCACAGATAATTGTTAACCATAAATAAATTAAAGATAACGCTTTTGCGGTTTCAGTAATTCTTGGGGTTAATTTAGAATCTTTAACTGGCCCTGGTGTTTCAGCACGATATAACTGCATACCACCCACACCTAACATCGGCAAAACAGCAACGGCTAGAACAACAATCCCAATGCCCCCTAACCACTGTAATTGCTGGCGGTAAAACAAAATAGCTTTCGGTAAATTATCTAAACCCGTTAGAACCGTTGCACCCGTTGTCGTTAACCCTGAAAAAGCTTCAAAAAAAGCATCCGTAAAAGTAATTTGATCCATAGCCAAATACAACGGTAACGATGCAGCAAACCCTAGAACCAACCAAAATAATACAACAATTAAAAACCCATCTCGTGTTCTTAATTCATGTTGATGTTTTCGAACTGGCAACCAACAACACAACCCGACAATAAACGTACAAGCAAATGCGACAAAAAAGGCAACATAGGTATTATCTTGATAATACAACGAAACAAAAGCTGAAGGTAAACTTGCGAAGCTGAATAACATCAGCAAAATACCCAAAACTCTTAAAATTACAGTTAAATGCATTTATATTCCCTAGAAAAACGTCAAACCGACTTGAAACAATCGTTCCACTTCGGGGGTTTTAGTTTTATCTACCAAGAACATAATCACATGATCATCAGTTTCGATCACGACTTCTCCGGTTCCAATAATCACTTGTTGGCCACGTACAATTGCACCTATGGTTACACCTTTTGGTAATTTAACATCTTTAATTTTACGCCCCACTACTTTAGATGTTTTATTATCACCATGGGCAATCACTTCTAATGCTTCTGCCGCACCGTGCCTAAGTGCGTGCACATTTTCAATATCACCGCGCCTAACATGGGTTAATAAACTACCGATAGTGGCTTGTGACGGCGATATTGCAATATCAATATCACCACCTTGAACCAAATCAACATAAGCGGGGTTATTAATTAACGTCATTACTTTTCGAGCACCTAACCTTTTAGCTAACATTGAAGACATAATATTGGCTTCATCATCATTGGTTAGTGCAATAAAAATATCCGTACTTTCAATGGTCTCTTCTAATAACAATTCTTTATCAGAACCATCTCCTGTCAGTACTAAGGTTTTATCTAAATTTTCAGATAACCATAAACAACGATTTGCATCACGCTCAATTAATTTAACCGAACAAAATTTCTCGATTTTTTTAGCTAATGAAAAACCGATATTACCACCACCGATTAAAATAATACGCTTGTAATCTTTTTCTCTTTCTTGTAATTCACTCATCACACTAAAGATATTGTCTTTAGCGGCAATAAAAAACACTTCGTCACCATCTTCAATAATGGTTTCACCCGTTGGAATGATAGAATGATTTTGTCGATAAATTGCTGCTACTCGTGTTTCAACATCTGGCATATGTTGACGGATGGTTTGTAATTGATGCCCTACTAATGGCCCACCTTTAATTGCTTGTACGGCAACTAACTGAATTAAACCACTTGCAAAATCCAATACTTGTAACGCACCAGGGTAACGAATCAACTTAATAATGTATTCGGTCACAATCTGTTCTGGTGAAATTATCACGTCAATCGGAAAACTTTCAGGGGTAGGATTAGTATCAAACAACTTATCTTTATGACGTAAATACTGGTGATTTCGAATTCGACATATTTTAAGCGGAGTTCTATATATTGAATTCGCAACTTGGCAAGCCACTAAGTTCGTTTCGTCAGAACCTGTCACCGCAATCAACATGTCGGCATCTTCAGCACCCGCCTGAAGCAATATATCAGGGTCAGAGCCTGGGCCCTGAATGGTTTTAATGTCTAACTTATCTTGTAACTCACGCAATCTGACTAGGTCGATATCAACAACTGTAATATCGTTATCTTCATTGGCTAATGTTTCTGCCAATGTTGAGCCAACTCGTTCTGCACCTAAAATGATGATTTTCATAATTTATTATCTATGTGTGCGTGTTATTTTTATAATGATTATTTTTTTTGTAGCAGTGCATAATAAAAGCCGTCGTGCCTGTTTGGCAATAGCTGTCTACAAATTTTTGTAGTTATTCCAAATCCGTCGGGTAGTTCACACTCTTTGGCATCTTTATTATGATATAAAAAATCATTCATCTGTTGTTCGTTTTCGCGCTTTAAAATTGAGCAGGTTGCGTACAACATAAAACCACCTGGTTTTAAAAGTGGCCAAAGTGCTTTAATGATTTTTTCTTGGAGTTTACCAAGAGAATCAATATCACTTTCACGACGCAATAATTTAATATCGGGATGACGACGAATTACACCCGTTGCCGAGCAAGGTGCATCCAAAAGAATCGCGTCGAATTGCTTACCATCAAACCACGAAGCGGTATTTGTTGCGTCTGCAACAATACAATTTGCCGTTAAACCTGCGCGCTCTAAATTTTCATACACACGTTGCATACGTTTTTCATCTTGATCCAACGCGGTTAATGTAATATTGGCCTGTTGTAATAAATGTAACGTTTTACCACCTGGTGCACAGCATGCATCTAATACATGATCACCATCTTTAATTGGCAATAGTTGACCGGCTAATTGTGCGGCCTCATCTTGAACACTGACTTTACCTTCATCAAAATACGGTAAATCCAAAACGTCACAAGGTTTATCCAATATTAAAGCTTGTCCACAAAACTCACCAAGCTGAGCACTAATACCAAGACCTTCTAACTTTTCTAAATATTCTTGTGTTGATAATGACTTTTCTAAACGAAGTGACATGGGTGCTTGCTTGTCAGATTGCTCGTAAATTTCTTGTTTATGTTTTGGCCAATCTTTTTTGATGCGCTTAACTAACCATTTTGGTAGATTATCGAAAGTTTGAATCTGCTCTAAAGTGGCCTCTTTTTCACGTAGCACATCACGTAAAACCGCATTAATTAACCCTTTTGCCCAATCTTTTTTCATTACTTCGCAGGCATTAACCGTTTCATTAATAGCCGCGTGTTCTTTTATGCGACTAAATAATATTTGATACAAACCAACAATCAACAAAGACTCAACAATCGTTTCTTTTCCACGCAGTGGTTTTTTTAGCTTTTTTTGAGTTAATTGATGTAATTGGAAATAATGTCTAATCGAGCCATAAACTAATGCTTGGAATAAACTTCGTTGATCTTCGCCTATTTGTTTTAAATAGTCAGGAATCAAATTAGAAAGACTATCACCATGATAAGCCACTTGATTGACGATTTTAGCCACCAATACTCTTAATTTAGCCGGAGATACCTTTATGTAACTGTTGTATTCATTTTCAACTGACAAAATTCATTCCTATTTGCATCCACTGACCTTTACCATTGATAAAATCACTAGCAAGCATGGCTTTTGATCCAGCTGCTTGTAAAGTAATGATTTCCACGACACCATCTTGTGTTGCCACAATTAAACTGGGTTTGATTGCAATAATTTCACCGGCCACCCCTTTTTTAGAAAATATACTGGCCGCTGGTTTTGTTTCCCAAATACGAATAGGTAAATCTTGAATAAACGTATAAGCCACTGGCCATGGGTTTAAGCCTCGAACATGAGTTAATACTGCCTCATTCGATTGTAACCAATTAATTTTACCTTCTTCTTTTGTTAATTTATGCGCGTAATTTGCTAATGATTCATCCTGCTTTTCAGGTGTTAATTCACCTTTTTGCAATTGCGTCAACGACTCAAGTAGCGCGGATTTCCCTACTATAATTAATTTATCATGTAACGTACTGGCGTTATCTTCAGCGGTAATGTCACAATAATGTTTAACCAGCATATCACCAGTATCCAGACCTTTATCCATCTGCATAATGGTCACACCCGTTTGTTTATCACCTGATAAAATTGCACGATGATAGGGTGCTGCACCACGCCATCTTGGCAAAATTGAGCCGTGTACATTAAGACAACCATACACAGGGGTTTCTAATACTGAAACTGGCAAGATAATGCCATACGCCACAACAATCATAAGATCAGCAGCATATGACTTTAATGTCTCAAGCTCGTCTTCGTGTTTAAAATTAACCGGCTGCTCCACTGGAATATTATATTCCTGCGCCACTGCCTTTACATCACTGACCTGAACTTTACGCCCACGCCCAGCAGGGCGATCTGGTTGCGTATAAGCTGCAACCACGTTAAATCCTGCCTCTATCAAACACTTTAAATGTTCACTTGCAAACTCTGGCGTACCAGCAAAAACAATTCTCATTACTTCATTAACCCTGTCTGGCTTGCTCTTTATGAATTTTATCTAATTTTTTACGAATTCGGGTACGCTTAAGGTTTGAAATATAATCAACAAACAATTTACCATCAAGATGATCACATTCATGTTGGATACAAATGGCTTCTAATTCAGTGCTTTCAAATTCAAGCGCTTCACCTTTTTCATTAAAGGCTTTGACTGTAATTTTATCATATCGAGATACCTGCTCATAAAATCCAGGAACAGACAAACAGCCTTCTTGATAATCCATTTTTTCACCCGTCAATGTTAGCTCTGGGTTAATTAATTTTAACGGATTACTTTGATCTTCAGATACATCAACAACAATCACACGTTCATGCACGTTAATTTGAGTCGCAGCCAAACCAATTCCAGGTGCTTCATACATAGTTTCAACCATATCATCACATAACTGTTTAATGCGCTCATCAAACACTTCTACACGCTTAGCTTTTTTGCGCAAACGTGGATCTGGGAATTCTAATATATCTAATAAAGCCATTTGAAATTCATCTATTGAAAATAAGAGTGATATTGTAAAAAATTTCGCCTCGTTTGTATGCCTCAATTTGATCAATTAACCAAGATATTTCAATTTATAACCAAATTCTTAATATAAAAAGCAGCTAACATCACAAAAACAAACTATCTTCTATTAAATCTATTCTAAAATGTACACACCAACGACTCAATCATGACATAATATTAAATTGCATAATTTTCTTAATAAGATGACTGTCATAGTCTGGATTAAAAAGGTATTGATAAGATGAGAAAAATAATCTCACTCACACTTGGTTTATGTGTAAGCACAGCAGCATTTGCTGAAGTAGTAATAAACGGTGACGCGTTACAGTTAAAAGAAAATGCCCCAGAAAAATACACAGTACAAAAAGGTGATACATTATGGGATATCTCATCAATGTATCTTCAGTCACCTTGGCGCTGGCCAGAAATATGGAGTTATAATGAATACATTAATAACCCACATTTAATTTATCCAGGTGATGTTTTATATTTGAACTGCGAAAATATGGACGAATGTAAAGTTACAACAGTAATTGATGGTAAAACAGGTCAACCTACTAATACAGGCGACCCAAAAGACCCAACACAATCTACTGATAACAATACATCAAAAGATCCATTAGCATCAGTTTCAAACTCAGATACAAACTCTACTTACGTAAGATCAGATGGCACCATTGTTTTATCTCCAAAACCAACAGTAGTCCCTAGAGATAGCGCAATTGATACGATTCCACGCGAACATATCAAGTTCTTTTTAAATCGCAACCAAGTAGTTAGCCCTACCGATTTAGAAAACAAACCTCATATTATAGCAAGCCAAGATGGTCGAATCATTTTAGGTGGTGGCGATAAAGTATACGCTGTAGGCGATTTTGACAGTTCAACTTCTCGTTATATGGTTTATCGTGAAGGTGAAATCCACAAAGATCCTGAAACTAAAGAAGTATTAGGTTTAGAGATACGCTCTTTAGGATTAGCTGATTACGCTGAGTCACATGACAACGTTCACTCTCTAATTTTACAAAATACACAATTCAATATTCGCGCTGGAGATTATTTATATCCTGTTCAAGACGAATACCTTGAACCATTTTATACTCCACGTGCTCCTGAAAATGACATTCGCGCAAATATCCTATCGGTATCTCGTGGTGTGAGTGCTATTGGCCAATACGATGTTGTATTAATAAGTAAAGGTGAGCGCGACGGATTAGAAGCCGGCCATATTTTAACTATCGTTCAAAATGGTGGTATAGCAATTGACCCTCTAACACGCATCAAGTATAACCTTCCTGATGTTAAAGCGGGACTAGCAATGATTTTCTCCGTTGATGACAAAACAAGTTATGCATTAATTCTAGAAGCATTTAAACCGATTAAGGTTGAAGATTTAGCTATCACACCTAAATAATCAGAATTAGATTATTGCACTATGATTTAATTTTGCTTTACTAAAAAGACAGCCTTCGAGCTGTCTTTTTTTTGCCTATCCAAAACTCAAGGACTTGAATATGGATGATTTGAATACTATTAAACATTGGTTAACATTATATTTTTTACCCTCACTTGGCAGTAAACGTTTAGCTGATTTTTATCACATTGAAAACAACCCCCTAAATATACTGGCCAATTCACAGCTTTTTCCTGCAAAAGCTAAACATGAATACACATCAATGCTTCGAGACGAACAGCATGTAAGCTGGCAAAGAATTCAAGACAATCTGGACTGGATTGATTTAGCAGCAGAGCAATACATTTTACATATCAACGACGAGTGTTACCCCAAACTGTTAAAACAAATCGATGACCCCCCTATGTTGCTATGGGTTAAAGGGGACATTTCGATATTAAACAATACTCAAATTGCCGTAGTAGGATCAAGAGCCTGCACAGCTTCAGGCATTCAAATTACTCAACAAATTTGTAATCAACTCGCCTTAGAAGACATTCTATTAATCAGCGGAGGTGCATTAGGTATTGATACTGTCGCCCACCAGCAAGCCTTAAAAAATCAAAAAAAGACAATTGCTGTACTAGGCACGGGAGTGGATGGTTTCTACCCCAAACAAAACCGAGCGCTTTTTAAAAATATTACACAAAACGGTGCTCTAATAAGTGAATTTGCATTAAACACAGCACCGAGTCGCTTCAATTTTCCTAAGCGTAATAGAATCATCAGCGCATTATCCACCGCTGTATTAGTGATTGAAGCGCATAAAAAAAGTGGATCCCTTATTACTGCACGCTTGGCGTTGGAGCAAAACAAAGAAGTAATGGCTGTTCCTGGCTCACCATTAAGTGCAGCAGCGCAAGGTTGTAATGAACTGATAGCACAAGGCGCGCATTTGATTCAAAACGCTCAGGACGTATTAAATGTAATCAGTTGGCGTAATCAATACCCAAAACCGCTAGATATCCAAACAGCACATCTAGATTTAGAACCCAAGCAAAAGATAATATTCAACTTAATCAATGACGTACCCCAACCCATTGAAATATTAGCGTTTATTAGCCAACTTGAGTTTCATCAAGTACAACAAACATTATTTGAGTTAGAACTAAAAGGGTTGGTTACACGTGAAATGGGTGGGTTTACTCAAGGCTAGATTATTCTAACTAAACGAGCATAATAGGAGAAATGGGCGTAATTAAAAACCAAGGTATTGTAATGGCAGAACTAAAAACTCAAAAAAATAATGGCAACATTTTAGAATTCTTAAATTTAGTTGAACACAAAACAAAAAAAGCCTGTTTTTATATCAACAAATTGACCGATATCAATAAAGAAACACTAAAACAACTAATCAAACAAAACCTGTCTTATGCAGCATAAAATATTAGTCAGCGCTTGTTTGATGGGTGAAGAAGTTCGCTACGACGGTAAACACAACTTAGTTGAACATATAACACTTAACAAACTAAAAACTCAGAATAGACTTATTCTTGTTTGTCCAGAAATGCTAGGTGGATTACCTACACCAAGGGAACCTGCTGAAATCATTACTACGAGCAAAACCATTAGAGTTAAAACAGAACAAAAAATCGATGTAACGGCACAATTTATAGAAGGCGCCAATAAAACACTGCAGATTTGTTTAGATAATAAAATAGACATTGCACTAATGGCAGCAAAAAGCCCAAGTTGTGGCAATATTGAAACTTATAATGGGGAGTTTAATCGTACTTTGATCAAACAGGCAGGAATAACAGCACAACTTTTACAAAAAAATGGCATTAAAGTATTTAATCAAAATCAATTAAATGAATTTTTTAAATACTTAGAACAAACAAACTAACTTCTTAGGGATTTTTTGACCGATTTAATATCCTTACGCGCTTTTCTGCGGATATTCCAGGCATGTAACCAAGTAATTAAACGGTGAGATCGTTTTAATTTTGTTAACGTTTTCGGAATTTTATTAGCCATAATATTCAGTTGTGTAATTACAAATTGTTACAGTTATACTAGACCGCACTTGCCAAACTTGCCATCTTTCACGTAATGTAAACTTATCAACATTTTTTTAGGGTCATTATTCACCGTGCCAAAAGCCAATTTTAAACAAATTATTAGCGCTTATAGTCTTATCGTGTTTTTCTATATTATTGCGTATTGTCCATTGTTGATTCAAAAAATACTGGCTCGTTTATTTTCAGTGATCGCGTGGCACTTAATTAAAAGCAGACGAAAAGTAGCCCTGCGTAATATCGAACTTTGTTTTAAGCATTTAGATAAAAACACACAAATCAAACTTGCCAAACAAACTTTCTATCGTAATATTCTTGGGTTTTTCCAAACAGCTAGTGCATGGTGTCGACCAGCCAAACATTTCAAAAAAAACCTACAAGTAAAAAATATAGAAATACTCAATGACGCCATTAAATCCAGTAAAGGCGTATTATTGGTGGGGGGACATTTTACAATTTTGGACATGGCTGGTGTGCTTCTTAGCTTAATAACCAATTATCACACCGTTTATCGTCAACATAACAACCCAATTTTGAATAATTTCATGATTAAGTCCAGAGGCCGATTCACAACAAGTGGAATTGATCGGAAAAATTTAAAAGCGATGATACGAGTACTTAGAAGTGGTCAAATCATGTGGTACGCACCTGATCAAGATTACGGCAGAAGAGAGAGTATATTTGCACCATTTTTTGGCATTGATACCGCCACAATCACTGCCACAAGCCGATTAGCTAAAATAGGTAACGCCCAAGTATTATTCACTTCATACTTTGAGGTATCACCGGGCAAATATGAGCTTAGATTCTTTAAACCAGAGAACTTTCTAAGTGGTGATGACTTTAATGATACACAAATTTACAACAACTGGCTTCAATCTGAAATAGAACAATTCCCCTCTCAATACCTTTGGTTACATAAACGATTTAAAACTCGACCCGAAGGTGAAAAATCAATTTATTAAGGCGCTCATTTAACACTCATATTGCTTGCAAATTAATCAAGATATTGCAACGAATATACAACTTTAGAAATAGCGAAAAAAAAGTTTTTTCTACTTGATTTTTACAATCTTTCACTAAAAAAGCACTCAAAAGTAAGCAAGCACTCACATTCGTATATATTTGATTTTTAAGTAAAAATTGGCTCTTGCAAGATCACCCAATACACACTATCTTGTGTCCTTTCTGATTTTCAAACACAACATCTAGTGGTTATGTGATTTTTGGACGATATTTATACAACGAGTAAATTCATCAATAAATTTACCCTAATTGAGTAATTATTGGCACAAAATCAACAAAAGCCGACAAGGACGAAACCCAACGGCTTTCGCCCCCCCACTAGCATAAAAATACGGTCTATTAATGAACAGCAATCTCATCGTTACAAAAAGAAATGGCAGACAAGAAAAATTAAACTTAGACAAGATCCATCAAGTAATTGATTGGGCTGCTGAAGGGTTAAATAATGTATCTGTTTCTGAAATTGAATTAAAAGCACATTTACAATTCAACGACGGCATAAAAACAAGTGACATTCACGAAACTATCATTAAGTCTGCAGCAGATTTAATCAGCGAAACCTGCCCTGATTACCAATATCTTGCGGCACGTTTAAACATATTCCATTTACGCAAAAAAGCCTTCGGTCAATTTGAGCCACCACATTTGTATGCACACGTACAAAAAATGGTCGACAAAAATTTATATGACAAGAGTTTGTTAGAAGATTTCAACGAAGCGCAATTTAATGAAATGAATGATTTCTTACATCACCGTCGTGATTTAGATTTCTCTTACGCAGCGGTTAAGCAGTTAGAAGGCAAGTATCTTGTCCAAAACCGTGTATCTGGTGAGATTTTTGAGAGCCCACAATTTTTATACGTATTAATTGGTGCATGTTTGTTTGCTGGTTACCCCGCTGATACTCGAATGGCTTATATCCGCCGCTTCTATGATGCGGTTTCTAAATTCAAAATTTCATTACCAACCCCTATTATGGCAGGGGTTCGTACACCCACTCGTCAATTCAGTTCGTGTGTTTTAATTGAATGTGATGATTCGTTAGAATCCATCAGCGCAACCACTTCTGCGGTTACCCGTTATGTTTCTCAGCGTGCAGGTATCGGCATTAATGCCGGTCGTATTCGTGCGTTAGGCTCAAACATTCGCGGCGGTGATGCATTTCACACAGGCTGTATACCGTTTTACAAATTATTCCAAGCAGCGGTTAAAAGCTGTTCACAAGGTGGAGTTCGTGGCGGCGCAGCCACAGTATTTTACCCACTTTGGCACTTAGAAGTTGAATCGTTATTAGTACTTAAAAATAACCGTGGTGTTGAAGAAAACCGCGTTCGTCATATGGATTACGGTGTTCAGTTCAATAAACTAATGTATCAACGTCTTGTTGAAGGCGGCTATATTACTTTGTTTAGCCCAAGTGACGTACCTGGTTTATACGATGCATTTTTTGAAGATCAGGCTAAGTTTGAATCTTTATACAAACAATACGAACAAGACGATTCAATTCGTAAAAAATCAATTAAAGCGGCTGAATTATTTTCAATGTTCATGCAGGAGCGTGCTTCTACTGGCCGCATCTACGTACAAAACGTTGATCACTGTAATACCCATTCTCCGTTTGACCCAAGTGTTGCACCTATTCGTCAATCAAATCTTTGTTTAGAAATTGCATTACCTACGTCACCTTTAACGGGTTTAAATGACGGCAGTGGTGAAATCGCACTTTGTACATTAGCGGCGTTTAACTTAGGTGCACTTGATGCGCTTGACGATTTAGAAGAGTTATCCGATTTAATCGTGCGTGCTTTAGACAGTTTATTAGATTACCAAAACTATCCAATTGAAGCGGCACAACGTGGTTCAATGGATCGACGCACTTTAGGTGTGGGTGTTATCAACTACGCATACTACTTAGCTAAAAATGGTGTTAAATATTCAGATGGTTCAGCTAACAAGTTAACCCATCAAACATTTGAAGCAATTCAGTATTATTTGTTAAAAGCATCTAACCAATTATCAAGAGAATTTGGCCCTTGTCTTAAATTTGAACAAACACGTTACGCAAAGGGTATTTTACCTATTGATAACTACAAAAAAGATTTAGACAAAATTTGTAATGAGCCATTACTTTTAGATTGGGAAACATTACGTACAAACATCAAAAAAGATGGTTTACGTAACTCAACTTTAACTGCGCTTATGCCATCAGAGACATCATCACAAATTAGTAATGCAACAAACGGTATTGAGCCACCACGTGGGTATGTATCGGTTAAAGCTTCTAAAGATGGTATTTTAAAACAGGTTGTACCTGAATATTTAAAATACAAAGACAACTACGAATTATTATGGAATATTCCAGATAATAACGGTTATTTGCATCTTGTTGGTATCATGCAAAAATTTGTTGACCAAGCAATTTCAGCGAATACAAATTATGATCCAAGAAAATTTAAAGACGGCAAAGTACCTATGCGAGTGTTATTAAAAGACTTAATGACCGCTTATAAATATGGTGTAAAAACACTTTATTATCACAATACTCGTGATGGTGCAGGCGAACAAGAAGACGAGGGTTGTGAAGGCGGTGCATGCAAAATCTAAATCACTGGGTATCTTGCGCATAATTTCACCCATAACAGCGTTGAAAAATAATCATTTACACGTGTAAATTCATATTTTTCGCCTTGTTCTGAATGAAATTCTGCACAACCTACACCATGATTAAATCATTTATTAAATTAAAAAATTAAAAATAAAAGAATACTGAGAATAAAAATATGGCGTATAAAACGTTTAACCGTGACAGCTTTAATGTATTAGAACAGCCGATGTTTTTTGGCCGCAACGTAAATGTATCGCGTTATGATCAACAAAAATATCCAATCTTCGAATCATTAATCGAAAAACAACTTTCATTTTTCTGGCGCCCAGAGGAAGTTGATTTATCAACCGATCGTTCTGACTTCGCTGATTTACCCGAACATGAAAAACATATTTTTATTAGTAATTTAAAATACCAAACACTTTTAGATTCAATTCAAGGTCGTTCGCCTAACATGGCGTTTTTACCGATTGTTTCTTTACCAGAATTAGAAACATGGATTGAAACATGGGCATTTAGTGAAACCATTCACTCACGTTCATACACGCATATTATTCGTAATACTATGCCAAATCCTACTGAAGTATTTGACAGCATCACTCAAAACGATGAAATCGTAGAACGCGCAGCCAGCGTAACCGAACATTACGACGCATTGATTTATGAAATTGAAATCTTTCATACATTAGGTTTAGGCACACATACAATTAAAGGTGAAACCGTAGAAATCTCTATGCGCTCACTTAAAAAGAAATTATACCTAACCATGGTTTCTGTGAATGTCTTAGAAGCTGTACGTTTTTACGTAAGTTTTGCCTGTTCATTTGCTTTTGCAGAACGTGCAAAAATGGAAGGTAATGCAAAAATCATTAAATTAATTGCACGCGATGAAGCATTACACTTAACAGGCACCCAGCATATTTTACAACATATGGCAGCGGGTCGTGACGATCCAGAAATGGGTGAAATTGCCAAAGAATGCCAAGGTGATGTAGTACGTATATTTATGCAAGCTGCTCGTCAAGAAAAGCAGTGGGCAAAATATTTATTCAAAGACGGTTCAATGATTGGTTTAAACCAAGACATTTTAGCGCAATACGTTGAATACATTACCGACCTACGCTTAAAGGCCATTGGTTTTGATGAAGTGTTTGGCGCAACATCAAATCCACTACCTTGGATGGATGCATGGTTAGTCAGTGACAACGTACAAGTTGCACCACAAGAATCTGAAATCTCAAGTTACTTAGTTGGCGCAATTGATTCAGAATTAGATGATGATGACTTTGGTGATTTTGACCTTTAGTATTTAATAATTAAAGATCCACAATAAAAGGCCAGTTGATCTGGCCTTATTTTTACCTCTCACTTTTTATCAAAAGAATATGCCTAAACCTCGCAGTAAAAAAATCAACCCAAATCAAATGGACTTCTTTTTAGATGGTTTAGCAGACAACACACCTGACTTTGAACTCACTCCAGACCCTAATATTTTAATCAATTATGATGAAATAGAAGAACAAAATGAATTTTTGTTTTTTTTAGAAGACGCCGAAACTAAAAAAGACGAAATACAACTCGATTTAAATTCTTTTGAAAAACCTGTGCATTATATTCAAATAGAAGGCACCGATCGAAACATCAAATTCCAACAAGCCAATAATGTCTTAGAAAGCTTAGAAGCAAAAGGTGTGCATATCTCTTATCAATGCCGAGAAGGTTATTGTGGAAGCTGTCGAACTGATTTATTAGAAGGTGAAGTGGCGTATTTAACCCAACCTTTAGCTTGGATCAACGAAGGGGAAATATTACCCTGTGTTTGTGTGCCACGAACCAACATCAAAGTAAAAGTATAATTTAGATTGCAAAAAATCTTACATTTCTTTGTCAAAAAATATCATTTACATTTGTAAACTCAATTTTTAATCCGCGAACTGCAAGGTTTTTTACAACCTAATCAGTAAAAAGAAGATCAATCAATGCCGATAATATTCGAACAATCAAACGATCAAACAATTTCAGACAAACATAAAGATGGAATGGAAAAACTTTTAAAAGACTATCCAAGACATTCAAAATGGATTTTGGGTATTCGGGATTTTTAATGAAAGAATTGTAGGTGCGATATTTTTAGAGAAAATAAATAAACAAGAACATATTGCGCATTATTTAGCAGTCAGAAAACCCACACAAAATCGTGGAGTGGGTAGAGAGTTACTCAACCGATGGGCAAAAATAAATGCAGTCTCAATTAGTTTTTCAGAGAATCTAAAATTAATAATCGGTGATTTTAGATAAAACCTAAGCAGCCCTGTCAATTCAAAAAATAGGTTGTAGTATAAATACACTACAACCTATTATTTATTACCTACTTATTATCCCGCTACATTTGCTCTTTTTCAAATAATGCCAAAACAACATTACAACGTTACTCTTAGAAAATTTATAATAGCTCTATCTCTTAGCGCGGATACGTAGTAAAAATAGTTCGAACATATTCATCTCGAACTTGTCCCTTAAACGCATTCACTTCATCCAAATTTAAATCATCAACGCCTTTTTGTTCGTAATATAAATCAAAGTCGAAATCGTTTTTAAAGTGATTCAAATAAACACTAAGAATAGTTGTAAGTACTAACTCAGCTTGTACCTCAACGTTTAACGCCTCTTTTGCTCGATTTAAAGTCTCTAGATCAATCTTAGTTTCAAAAAACGAGTCAGTTACTTCATCAACTATGGCATAAAACTCATCTTCATTAAGCACATCCGCTTGAAAAGACACATAGAAAAAACCAAAAGGCAGAGCATCATCATTGAACTGGTAAGTACTAAATGGTGAATACACTAAACCACGTTTTTCACGTAGTTCCTCAAATAGATACGTTGAAAATAGATAGTTAAATAACTTTGCTTGATCAATATTTTTAGCATTTTTAGTTAATTTTTTACTTGTGTAATACATGATCACATTGTCATATTGAATATGATTAAATCCAATATTAAATCGACCTGATTCAGGTAAAGGCAAATCATTAATTGGCGATTTTTCAATTTCTTTATATTCATCCGTAATCAATAAAGTTGCAAAATAACGCTCTGATAATTGCATCGCGTCTTCTTTAGATAATTCACCTGTAATAATTATGGTTGGATTACTTTTTTTCGAAGTTAATAACTGGCGTATTTTTTCAATATTTTTAACAGTTAAATTATCAGCGTCAGCTCCTGTCACTGCAGATAAATAGGGTGAGCCTTGAAATAAATGCTCACCTCTATTTTTTTCACTTAACCAAGGAAAACTTTGTTGATTCGCTGCATAATCCTTTTTTAAGTTGTCAATTAAATCTAATACAGTTTCAGTTGACTCCACAGGTTCTGCCAACATTCTATGCATATAACTGGCTAATTCATCAATTTGTTCATACTGTGCAAGCCCATAAAAAGACGTACTTTCAGGGATATTTTGAAGACCCATTTTTTTGCTTGAAAAATCAGTACCTATTTCTTCAATACTTAAATTATTTAAACCACTCAACAATTGAATATGAGTAAAATTAACAAAGGGTAAACGTAAATCACTTGCCAAATGATAGGGTTGAATATCACTAACAAACATCATATACGTTTGTTTAGCATCATTTGGTTGATGAACATACTTAACTGTCACACCATTATCTAATGTCCATACTTGAACGGGATACTCTAAAAACTCAGAGTTTTCATTTTCTATTTTGCTATTAAATGTAATGGATTCAGGTATTGAATATATCGCTGTAACTTCTTTATCTTTTTTATTTAAAATTAAACCTTCTTTTTCAAATAAAGCGTTGGCTTCTTTCTGCCATCTTTCCATTTCTTTTTGTCGAATACTTGAACCAGAGTCAAATATAACCTGAGTAATCACATTACTTGAAAAGATAGTCTTTATATTTAATTTAATTTCATCATTTGAAATACTATTTATAAAAGCATCAACAACAGTTAAAAAATCGTCTATTGGATAAAGTTCATAACCTGAATTAACTTCATGTAGATACAACCCAAAAAGAGTCGAATTTTGTTGCATAGATGGATCATCAATAAATAATTCCATATTGTTTTTTAGCTGATTTAAAGCTAATTTAATCTCATTTTTGGAGAATCCATTTTGAATAATATCAAGTTTATATTGTTCTAAAAAAATCAATGCAAGCTCTAAATCCGAACGTTGTTTAATTTCACTTAATTCTAATTTGAATGTTTTTAATTGACCAATTCCAAAATCTAAATCTTCAATATATGCTTGTTTAAACGGTAGCTCGAACTCTTTGATTTTATTATCCAGATCATTTTGGATTAACATAGTCAACAATGTAAATTTTAGATAATCTCTTTCTTGTTGTGATTTATCTGCCCCTGAATTAAATACAAACTCTTGATATAAGAAATTTTCATCTTCATTATTTCCACTATCATAAGTAGTATTACGCGGTTCAACAACTGGCAACTCTATGACCGACTCACCCGTTTTAGAGATAGAAGCAAAGGCGCCTTTAACTTGAGTGACTAATAATTCAGGATCAACGTCACCAATTATCAACAACGTCATATTCTTTGGGTGATACCAAGATTGATAAAAATCATTTACTCTATTAAGTTTAATATCCAATAATGATGATTTAGTACCAATAGGAAATCTTTTTAAATAACGATTAGTACGGCCAAAATAAAATTGATTTAAATAAGGTGAAACCTGTGCATGAGGATTACCAGATGAATTAAATTCATTTAATACAATTTCTTGATCCAACTTTAAACCGATTTCATCAATATTTAACCTAGAAGCAATATCACTTAAAAAGTCTAAAGCATCCTGCTCATTACCTTTACGTACACTTGGAAAATAAACGGTTTCATGAAATGAGGTATAAGCATTAACCGAACCGCCTTTTTCCTCAAAAAAGGTAAATGGGTCTTCTACAGCAGTTTGTGAGCGAAACATGGCATGCTCTAAAACATGGGCATAACCACGCTGATCGTCTTCTTCGTTATAACTGCCAGTGTTCACAATTAGACCAAAGTAGACTTTGTCATCACCTTCATCAACATTGGGTTTGATAATATAACGCAGACCATTATCTAAATAGCCGTGGGTAATACTTTCGTCGTTTATTTGTAGTGCTTGACTTGGTAGTGCTTGACTTGAAAAAGACATAACACTAATCAATACAGTGTATAGGTATTTCATTTTATTTCCTTTATAGAACTTATTAGTTATCCAAAAGACTAACAATGTCATTATTGTATTTAACATTAAAATAATTACATGAGAGTCATAAACTGTATTTTGATTGTTAACTTGTTTTGCGTCAAATGCAAAAAGTCACCTTTTTCTATTTTTTCAAGTGAAGTTTTTAATGCACTTTTTTAGTGCATTATTTTAAACAAGGTCCTTTTTTAACAGTCTACGATTCCCTGTAAATTACCTAGTAATTTAATTGGTTCACAGTCACCTTTTGTACTTTTTTAACAGTCTACAATACCCTGTAAATTACCAAGTAATTTTATTGGTTCACAATCAACAATTGGATTATTAACAACAGTTAAATCAATTAACCCTTTCATGTTATCTATACCGTAAATATTTTCTATTTTATTATTATATAAATGTAAGATTCTTAATCCATATAATGGATACAAACCACTCATTTCTACGATTGCATTATTGGATAAATCAACGTATTTTAATTCGCTTAATGTATAAATATTGTCAATATTGGATAATTTTGAATTTGATATTGTCAGATCTTTTATATTCATCTGATCAAACAGTGGGATACTTTCGACTATAGATCCTTCAATATATAATGATTTTAGAGTTTTTAAACGATTAACAAATTCAATATTTTTAATATTGGTATACATCAATGATAAATATTCAATGTTTTTAAGCCTTCCAATTTTTTGAACCTCATCCCCTTTAAATAACATATTAGATATAAATAATGTTTTTAATTTATCCAGCTGATTAATTGGGAAAAACTCATCTTTATTGATATTACTTAACATCAGAAAATCAATATTATTTATATTCATAAGACTTGAATAATTTTCAATTCGACCATCCCACAAATCTAGAAATTTCAAAGAATTAGAATTTATTGACCCAAGGTCAACTACATTAAACCCCATAATAAGCAGACTTTTTAAATGACTTAATGCTGATAAAGGTGTGAGATCTCGACCCTTAAAATCAGTTAAGAAAACACTCTCTAGACTTGTAAATGATTCAATGCCACTTAAATTATACACCCCCTTACATGATAGATTTTTTAAATTTTCAGATGTAACTTTTTTCAAACAGGATTTTAATTTTAAATCATGTACTTCATCAATATAACTATATTGATAGTCTGGATCTTTATCACTATAAATTAAATCATTATCCTCTAACCTATAATTAAACTCTTTTAACACTTCTTCGATAACAACTTCATCTGCATTTTGATAACTAACGGGTAAACCTACCACTAATTCGTTAGTGAATTTTAATACACTTATTGTTTTATCATTATCAACTAACGTTTTAATTGCAGTATTTTCAGAAGGTGGAGTAGAATAATATTGAGCTGTTTTATCCGGATACTGTAATGATTCATCAATTTCTGTTTTTACTTCTGTTTCTAATTCAGATTCAGATTCGATGAAATTTGGAGATCTGGCGAGTGTTTTTTCTGGAGGACTTTTTACTGAATTATTATTGAGATCTATATTGTCTGTTGAATTATTACTCAATTCAATTTCTAAAGATATTGGTTCACTTAAATTATAATCAGCTTGTGATTTTGATTTTTGATCCATCACTTGGTCAGTATTAAATTCTTTATCCCATGAAAAAACAAAAGGCAATATAAAAAACAAACATACAACCAAAAGAATAGAACTTAATACATAACTAATTTTCATATTTCCATAACCTACTATTATTAAACTTAATAGGCAGACATTTTCTTTGATATTTAGTTCTAACTAAAATCCATTTTAGTTAACAATGTACTAATCAACACCCCCTCTGTATTCATATATGCCGTACCAGATGGATTTAGATTCAACTCATTTAAATGAAAGTCTGTTGCATTAAGTTCCAACTCATTATAAATACAAACCGTAGAGGCATAATCCCAAATACAACCACCCCCATCTGTTTTTTTAGGGTATTTGATGTACACAGCAGGTGCATATTCTAAACACCATATGGCATTCATTATGGCGCCACCTTGTAATATTTGTTGTACACATTGTTGATTTTTAAACTCTAACTGCGCTTTTAGTTCAGGATAATACTGCGTATTTAAAAAAGACTCATCATTAATCAAGGTAATGTGTTTTTGATATTTAACCTTAATAGCCTTTTCGTTTTTAAAAGCACCCTGTTTATAAACCGCGCAATATAAGTCTGAAGTTTGTGGATTAAATACCACCCCAATAACTGGAATCCCCTGTTTATTAATTAAAGCGATACTCACACTAAATCCAGCGCGCTGTTTAATAAACGACAAGGTGCCATCTAATGGATCCACACACCAAAAATAGTCTTGTTTAAATCGGCTGCCATCATCTGGTGATTCTTCACCTAACCAACCTAAATCGTATTGTTTGATTGAAGGTGACAATAGATTAAATATTAATTCTTGGCATTGTAAGTCGATTTTTGTGAATACACTTGAAGCTAAACTGGTTGCGCCGTTTTTGTTTTCTACGTTTAACTCTTCAACACAAGCGGTTTGAATAATATCACCTGCTTGTTTGGCCGCCTCTTTTGCCACTTCACTTAATTGTTTAAGTTGTATTGCTGTTAACTTCACTTTGAATCCTTCTTCATTTTTTCAAGTACATTATTTTTAAGTTGTTCACTAAAATTATTTATTTTCCAATGATCAGGGCTCCAACCTTTTACAAAACGTTGAAAATCGACCCAGGCTATATCAAATAAATCACGCCACAACTCTTCAAGTTGATCGAATTCTTTACCTGACTTTTTATCAGAGGTTTTAGCCGACTCTTTTAACGCTGTATTTAATTGTTCAAAATAATAATCAACATATTGATTAACAACTATTTCACATTTTGTGCCTGCACATTTTGAGCCCTCAGCATATAAAGAGCCTTCAGCGTGTAAAGAGCAAGAGCCATCAGCACATAAAGAGCAAGAGCCATCAGCACATAAAGAGCAAGAGCCGTCAGCGTTTAAAAAGCCTTCAGCATAAAAAGAAGGCTCAAAACAACCACCTAAAAAATAGGCTAGATCTTTTACCCCCACACCTTTCCCAATGTATTGAAAATCCACACCCGCTACTTGTTCATTTTTTAAATCAAAACAAAAATTAGCTAGTTTAGCATCACCATGTACAAGGGTTTGTACAGGACAGTCATTTAATAACTGATCAATGCGTTTGGCGTTTTGTTTTAACGGAATATCCGTTAAAGCGTCTAACTCTTCTGGTCTGGTATCTAAATTCCAATAAGTGCCTATACCCCATAAATCGCCCCATAAATCCTCAAAACATGAATCAACTTTTAATTGTAAATGCGCCACATGAAAATAGGCCAACCATTTAATCACTTGTTTGATTTGGCTGTCGTTTACACTGGTTAAACGTGCCTCATATCCTGAAGCGTCTAAATCCTCTAATACAATTACACGCTCGTTATTGTCTTTAAACACCCCCAAACATTTAGGCATTTTAAAACAATCATTTTGTTGATTAAAAGATTGATACCAGTTTGACTCAACTTCGTAAGATTTTAATTTTCTTTGATGGGATATAGCACTATTCCAACCACGTGGATGATTAAATTCATTAGGTAATTGGATATATTTAACAATAATTGAATCAGGTTTTGTATGAGGTTTTGAATGAGGTTTTGCTGGAGGCTCTAATTGGGCATACTTCAATTCAAATCGCAGAATTTTGCCGTAACCACTCCACAGTATTTGTAGGCATTGAATTTCAACAACTGACGTGGCGCCAGTTGCTTGTTTGATTTTTTCTAATAAAAAGCTAATGATTTACTCCGATGGATTTTTTTTGCTGTCTTCTTCTATCTCATTCATTATTTGATCTACTTTTTCATCGCTCACTGGTGTCAAGGTTAATTGGCTGACCATTTGTTTGGTTAATTTAATTTTTTGAACAAAACTACGACAATGTTTACACATCAATAAATGCATTTGAACTTTTAGTTTATATAAACCAGAAACGTTACCATCAACAATTTCACTTGCTTGTTTGCTCACTTCATTACATTTTAACATTCGCCAGTCTCTTGGTAGTGCTCGATATGTGAAAATACTTCAACTCGTGCTCTGTGTAACAACACTCTTACATTAGATTCACTTATGTCTAAAATATTACAAATTTCTTCATTATTCATGTTTTGCATTTCTTTTAGACTTAATACTGCTTTTTGCGAAGGTTTTAAAAAATTAATAAATTTGTCGATGCATTCTTTTAACTGACTATGCCCTAATAACGCTTCAGGGCTGTCTTGTTCCCATTTAATCGGTGGTTTGTTCCAATGACCATCATCATCAAAACGATCAAAAAAGTTACTGTCTTCTTGGGATTCAAAACGATTTTCTTTTTTGATACGAGCGCGTGCGGCATTAGCGGCAATGGTGCTTACCCAAGTTTTTAAAGACGAGCGGAACTCAAACTTCGCCAAATTACGATGAATTGAGATCCAACTGTCTTGTACGGCGTCTTCAGCTAAGTTTTCACCTGCAATTGACCTAGCTACAATCAGCATTATTGGGTAATACTGCTTAACCAAATCACGAAAACCCGCTTGTGAGGTTAAAGCTAAGCGTACAAATTCACGGTCTTCTGGGTAAGATAATTGCTCGGTCGCGTTCATTACACTCATTAATAATCCACTATTTATGACAAATTTTTATTTCAGACAGTTTACAGAAATTTAAGTTCGTATTAATCACAACTTTATCACATTTTAACTAATTGTCGTGATTTGCTCCGGTTTTCTGAGATTTACTGCAATTTACTAAACAGACCTTGCTTTTAAACACACAAAAGCCACATAGTAACCCCCTAATTGAACACAGTTAACCTTCACAGAGGCCGTTATGAGAATCGATAAATTAACCAATAAATTACAACTTTCATTGTCCGATGCTCAATCATTGGCATTAGGCAAAGATCATAACTTTATCGAACCCATTCATTTATTAAGTGCCATGTTAAAAGACAAACCGGGTATCTCACCGCTTATTTTAAAATCCGGTGGCCAGTTATTAAAATTACAAGACAGCATTAAATCCTCATTAATTAATATGGCCACCATTCAAGACCAAAATGACATCCATATGTCTAATGACTGCATTCGTATTATGAATATGGCTGACAAACTTTCGCAAAAACGTAACGACCAATATATATCCTGTGAATTAGTATTATTAGCCATGAGCCACGACAAAGGTGACGTTGGCAAACTGTTGGCTCAAGCCAATATCCAAGCTAAAAGTTTAGAAAAAGCCATCTTGGATTTACGTGGTGGCGACAACGTTAACTCCCCCAACGCAGAAGAAGAACGACAAGCGCTGGACACCTATTGTATTGATTTAAACGAACGCGCCGAACAGGGTAAATTAGACCCTGTTATTGGCCGTGACGATGAAATACGCCGCACCATTCAAGTATTACAACGCCGTCGTAAAAATAACCCTGTTTTAATTGGTGAACCAGGTGTTGGTAAAACCGCTATTGTTGAAGGCTTAGCCCAGCGTATTGTTAATGGCGAAGTACCTGAAGGCTTAAAAAACAAACGGGTATTGTCTTTAGATTTAGGCGCGTTATTAGCCGGCGCTAAATTTCGAGGTGACTTTGAAGAACGTCTAAAATCGGTACTCAATGAATTGGCCAAAGAAGAAGGCCGTGTGATTTTATTCATCGATGAAATTCATACCATGGTCGGTGCAGGTAAATCTGAAGGCGCTATGGATGCAGGCAATATGTTAAAACCTGCCTTAGCCCGCGGTGAATTACATTGTGTCGGTGCCACTACACTTGATGAGTATCGTCAATTTATTGAAAAAGACGGTGCACTAGAGCGTCGTTTCCAAAAAGTATTAGTAGAAGAACCTGATGAAGAAGCCAGTATTGCTATTTTACGTGGACTAAAAGAACGTTATGAAATTCACCATGCGGTGGATATTACTGATAATGCGATTATTGCGGCGGTTAAATTGTCGCAACGTTATATTTCTGAACGCAAGTTACCGGATAAAGCCATTGATTTAATTGATGAAGCGGCCAGCCGTATTCGTATGGAAATCGATTCAAAACCTGAACCATTAGATCGCTTAGAACGCAAACTTATTCAGTTTAAAATGGAAGCCCAGGCATTAAGTAAAGACAAAGACATCGGCACTCAAAAAACATTAGAAAAAATCAAAGACGACATTAAAGTCTATGAAAAAGAATACGCCGATTTAGAAGAAATTTGGAATACAGAAAAAGCCGCCTTACAAGGCAGTCACGAAATTAAAGAGCAACTTGAAAGCGCGCGCAAAGCAATGGACAGCGCCAAACGTATCGGCGACTTAAATAAAATGTCTGAATTACAATATGGTTTAATTCCAGAATTAGAAAAACAATTAGACCGAGCCAGCCAAGCCGAAATGCTCGACATGCAGTTATTACACAACGTTGTAAATGAAGAAGCCATTGCCAATGTAGTAGCCAAGTGGACAGGCATACCTGTTGATAAAATGCTAGAAGGCGAACGCTCTAAATTATTACAAATGGAAGCCGTACTCGCCAAGAATGTTATTGGACAGCCTGAAGCGGTTAAAGCGGTGAGTAATGCTATACGACGCTCACGTGCTGGTATTTCGGACCCGAATCGACCTAATGGTTCATTTTTGTTTTTAGGCCCAACAGGCGTGGGTAAAACCGAACTTTGTAAAACCTTAGCCAACTTCTTATTTGACAGCCCTGAATCGATGGTTCGAATCGACATGTCTGAATTCATGGAAAAACACAGCGTAGCAAGATTAATCGGTGCGCCTCCAGGATACGTGGGTTACGAAGAAGGCGGCTATTTAACCGAAGCGGTTCGCCGTCGCCCTTACAGTGTTTTATTATTAGACGAAGTAGAAAAAGCCCACCCCGATGTATTTAATATTCTATTACAAGTATTAGAAGACGGGCGTTTAACCGATGGTCAAGGTCGTACTGTCGATTTCAAAAACACAGTGATTGTGATGACCTCTAACTTGGGCAGCGATATCATTCAAGAAATGAACGCTCAAGGTAAAAATAACAACGACACCAAACAAGCTGTTATGCAAGTGGTGGGTAATCACTTTAGACCCGAGTTTATAAACCGCATCGATGAAATGGTATTGTTTGATCCATTAACCCAAGATCAAATTAAAGGCATCGCGGCGATTCAAATTGGTATTATTGATAAACGCCTTGCTGAGCAAGGTTTAACAATGACATTAACAGACGCAGCCTTAAATAAAGTATGTGAGTCAGGCTATGACCCTGTATATGGTGCCCGCCCTTTAAAACGAGCCATTCAACGTTTACTTGAAAACGAATTAGCCAATTTAATATTAAAAGGTGGAGTGCTTCCAGAGCAAACCATTCACATTGATTATGTCGAAAACCAATTAAGCTTTACAGTGAAATAACATGATTACAAATCCAAAGTTAAAGCCTGAGAATTATTCAGGTTTATTAACTGTCTCCCCTCAAATGAAAGATTTTTTACAAAAAGTAGAACGTGTGGCAAAAACCAATGCGTCTATTTTAGTGCGTGGTAATACAGGTACGGGTAAAGATTTAATAGCAAGACACATACACAATATCAGTTTACGCAAAACACATAGTTTCCAAGCCATTAACTGCGCCACATTAACTGGCGAGTTAATGACCTCTGAACTATTTGGTCATGTAAAAGGCGCTTACACAGGGGCCATTTCAGATCGAAAAGGTTTATTACAACTCACTGACAAAGGCACCCTGTTTTTAGATGAAATAGCCGAAATGCCACTTGAAATTCAAGCGCGATTATTACGAGTATTACAAGACAAAGAGTTCTCCCCAGTTGGATCATCACAAACCTTAAAAACCAACATCCGTTTAATCTCCGCCACCCACGAATCGCTGAGATCATTAGTTTCGCAAAAACTATTTCGCGAAGACTTAATGTATCGTATACGAGTGATTCCATTATTTTTGCCCTCGTTAGTAGAACGCACCGGTGACGTTGAAATGTTACTTTGGCACTTTATAGAAGAACTTAATAAAGAAAACCCTCGTCAAGTTCATTCATTTACTAAAGAAAGTTACGCTGTTTTAATGGATTATGAATGGCCAGGTAATGTACGCGAATTACAAAATGCCTGTGAATATATGCATGCTATAGGTTTAGGTGAAAGTGTTGGGGTTGAGGATTTACCGCAGGACTTGTTTGAATTGGAATTTGATGCTGATGATGAGAAAATGCAGTTGGCTAAATTGATGCAAAAGTATAATGGCAAACGCAATGATGTGGCGAATGAAATGGGGATATCTAGGGCTACGCTTTGGAGGAGGTTGAAGAGTCATAATTTGACGTGAAGGATAAGCGAGACACTCAATTTAGAGTTTTGTTTTTCAACATAGACCCTCTTGATTTTAATGTCAGTATATCGAGGGAATTTAGAGTTTTACGTCATGTGACGTACTATCCTTCCAATTCTTTTTAGAGAGTCGCGACGTTAAAAAATGTAAGTCAGTATTTATAAGCTCTACAGCCAATTTTTATATGACCGACTATTTGGATGCATGCGACATTCTTTGTGATATTGACGTGTTTACTTTTGTAACAAAAGACGTGCTAGACAGTTTGGTTGTTGTGAAGGCCGATGTAGATTGGACTTGTCGTATTTGTATGGGTATAGTTTCAAATTCAAAATAAAAATAACCCGACAAGTTAGCATTTAGTGACTTGTCGTATTAGTTGTTAGGTTTTCAATTCTCCGGAAAAAGGGATGTAGAATGAATAAAAATGAATTAGTTGTAACTCTCGAAAGTCAAACTGAAATGGTGCCGATCATGGAGAGAGCGCTTACGTCTGTCCGAGAAGAGTTGCGAGATGACCCCTATATAATCGAGGCTGTAAAAGTCCTTCAGGTAGGAGGTTACCGAAGCTCAATTGGTTCATTTTGGAATGCAGTGGTTGATGACCTTCGTAATAAGATAATGTTTAGAAGCCTCAAATTATTTAATGACTCTGTTGAGCTAGGAAGACAGGTGAAAGACTATGAGGATTTTCAAAATTTTGTTAACGACGATCAATTAATTGAAGGTGCGTACAAAATTGGTGTTATCGGATGGGAGGCAAGTAAAGTCCTCAAGCATGCGAAGGAAACCCGCCATATATTCTCCGGGCATCCGAAAAGTAGTGATCCATCGATAATTAAAGTCTTATCCATGATGGATGACTGTATTAAATATGTTTTAAACGCAGAATATCCTTCCCAAATTATTGATGTTAATGACTATGTTAGCAATCTTGCTGAGCAAAATTTTGATAGGAATGTTGTAGCGATTGAAAGTGCATTAGGAGACCTTCCCGAGATTTATAAAAATGAATTAGCAAATAGACTATTTACATCATATATACACCCTCAGTCTACTAGCGTTCTTAGGTCAAATATTGAATTTGTTGCACCCATTTTGTGGCGAGTATTACCAAAGACGATAAAAATACAAACAGCTCGTAGAGTAGACCAAGAAATTCAAAAAGGTAACTCTGATATTACGCAATCTGCATTTGGTTTTATTGAGCTTGTTCAGAACCAAGGATATTTATCTGTTGTATCTCGGCGTTATCAAACAGACCCACTTGTAAAAGCATTAACTGCAGCATTTGATGATTTCCCAAGTGAGAACGAAGCTGTCAAGGCGCTAGTTCCATACGCGAGTTTAATACCAGAAGAGCTAATGGGCGAGTATGTTTTGTCGCTAACTAAAACATACATTGGGCGTGTGGGTTCAAGTGCCCGGTGGAATCGAACTGATTTTTTTGCAGATGGCGCTGCAATCTATATTCCTGACATGTTCAAAACATTTGATGATCACGCGGCTTTGTATTTTATCGAAGGCATAAAGCAAAGTGATTTGCTTCGGAGGAGAATTCAACCACCTGCAAAATTAAGGCGCCTCAGAGTGTTAGGCGATATTGTTTTAGATAAAATATCAGCAACATTTCAAGAGCGAAAATTTATTGAAGCATTATGTGATGAATCACGAGAAGAAGAGTTCTTTACATTAACTAGGTAAAACCTAACAAAAAATTGCACGCGGACACATATTGCTACGCTCGTTTTGTGTATGTCGCGTTGCTCCAGTTTCACACAAAACGCTCTCCACAATATGGAACCATTGGGGTCGCGCCTTACATTTGACATAGACACCCCGAAACATAACACGAATACCATGACGCACTTGATTAAAAAACCAACGGGGTCAAATCTTGACTTCATTCCTCACAGGAGTCCGAAGTCAAGATTTGACCCTATCTAATTCTCGTTATTTTTATTATCTTTTCTATTCTTACGATTTAATATATAAAGTCGTATATTACTGATTTTTGTTATTATTTTACCTATAATAAAATAAATAAACCAATTATAACTTTCAGCTTCAATTACTTTATCAAAACCCGAACCAAAATAATTATCTAGTAATTCTTTACCATCAATAACCTCAATATTCTCACAATTAAGCTTTCCATTTATTGCTTGCTCAGTTAGAAACTCTTCAAGACTTTCTTTTGATGTTAATGATTCTTCTGTCAATCTAAAATTTTGGAAACGCGGATAATTATAATCTTCTAAGTAAACAGCAATAGTCTTTGTATAATTATCTTCAGTAGATAATTTTACTAAAAATGCGAATCCTGCTCCATAATATCCATTTTTATTATTTGAGCGCATTGGTTGAATAGGTGCTGTTAGATGGTTGTTAAAGAAATCAAATACTGGGTCCCATCTTTTAATCCAATCCTCTACAACATACTTACCATTCGATGTTGATAAAACCAAACAAGTTTTTATTTTATCTGAGCTAAGTAATTTATTTAACTTAATTCTATTCAAGTTTAAACTGTAATAATCTACAGGGTCTAATATTTGAGTAAATGACTCGTATGGTTTTAAAATTTTTGGATTATGATCAAAATTAGAAAGTTCAATATAATAATTATGCCCTATACGAAGAAAAACTTTAAAAATAATTACTGGTCTATCTTTATAATTCTCAAGAGTAAAGTCACTTACATATTTATCTTCTGCAATTGCACTTGAGCAAATGGAAAATTGCCCTTTTACATTAATACCTGATTTTCTTAAATAGTTACTAATTACGAACGTTAATGCAATTAACGAAATGACGATGGCAATTATAGGAATGACGTTCAACTCTATCTGCATGTACGATTAACGAGGCTTTAGAAAGTTTAAATTCTAAATACCAAGCCTTATGTTGATTAATATTCAAGTTATAAATAACCCGTTTTTAAATTTCAATAATATCGGGAGCAAATCTAGAATCTTGACTTCAGACTACTGTGACATATGAAGTCAAGATTTTCCTCTAATTAGTTTTACTGATATCAAGGTATTCATATGTAACAACGCCAAATTTAGATAACTCTAAAGCCCAATGATATCTGCCAGATTCAGCATCATAATTATGTATTATCCATTTTTTATGAGTCCCTTCTTGATATCTACGACCAATCTCTATGGCTAAAGAAGATTGAACAGATAGAAATAAATGAACACGTTTACACTTTGGGAGAGCAGAAAGTTTATCAATAATAACTCCAATATTTTTAGATATGTGTTGTAAGTTATCTTGATTTTTTATTAGATTTCTTTCACGTGCAATACTAGGTGAGATTTCAATAACATATTCTTGCACATTTGAAGGCAATTGATGTTTTTTTATTTCGGTTGTGAAATTTACGACAATTCCAACATCACCATTTTCATTAACTGAATCAATCTCATTTTTCTGTATAATTTCAATTTTTTCATTCTCACATGATAAAAGTTGCCATTCACCTTTATGATGAAACTTGTCAAAATAAAACAACTCACTAGATAGGTTTCTTAGTAAGGTTCCATATGAAACTAGAAATGGAATACGAGCTAATCCTCCAATATAAAGCCTTTGCCCTTTCTCTTGGAGTATAAAACGTTTAAATATATTGATTTCTAATTCAGCGTTAAAACGCTTTATTTGTAGTTCTATATTTTCTTCGATATCTTGGCCTTTCCCTAAGGTAACGGCTTCTCTACAAAATGCTTTTTCAGTTGAATCTAAAATATTGTCAGGAAAAACATCTGACATACCAGGCAATGCAGATATAAGTACTTTAGCTGTATGCCGTGTTTTAATATTCCATTCTGAATAAATCAGCGCAGTTCCAATCAGTGCAAGAAAAGCGCTTAAATACATAGAGTACAATGATGGCTCTTGCCCTGTTAAATTTAAAGTATCAACAATAAATTCATTTTTAAATTGAATATCTACGACTCCAAATGAAAAAAAGCTACTCGCCATTGCAGCTAAACACAGCCTCACTCCCCATTTCGTTTTAGGGTATGCTGTTTTATTCCATTTAAAAGCTAAAATAATCAGCCATTTAAATCTTTCCCATTTCATTATCTATCACCTTCTACAGAGTAAAGTTCTACAGCTTCATCGGATTCAATTATATAAACAGATACTTGTTTTAAGCCAACGACAACAAAAATTAATGGTCTATCAACATTTTCATTGCAGTGCTTTTTCCAATCAGAAACATCAAGTCCTGAGGGAGTGGGAATGTTTTGCGGATGAGTATGCCAAGTACCTATATAACCGAGTAACTGATCAGAACTAGTATGAATATCATTCAACTCGTTCTGATGCGCATCAGCATCTAACTTAAAGTATGCTCGAGTCCTTATATCTTTTTCCTTTGGCTTTGTTATTTTATTAATCCATACATCACCGTTATTCCTAACATGCCCAACAAGTAGCCCCGCAGATTCACAATCACTCAAATTATCTTGCTTAAACTCAATTAATTGCTCTTGTACCGAATGAGGTAAAATAACTCTAAGTATACCTTTTTGGAAAGTTGTGACATTTTCATCGTTACAAACATCACATAAGGGGTGAAATAAAGGCTGTTTCATTAAAGATGAGGAGTACAATCTATATCGTTCAGTAAATTTTAATTTTTCACTTATTGCATCTTCATCACTTCCTTTCCAACTTACTTTTGTTGATCCAACTAATTTCCCATTTAAATAATTCATTGCAAGATCGCCTGCAATTAATGCAGTTTGGGTTGAACTCATCGCTCCATAAGGAATAAACATTTCACCACACCCAGCATAATTTTTAACAATATTTTGATCTGACTGGAGAAAGTTAAGATTAGAAGCTAAGCCTCTCCCACCTGTATTAAGATCAACATAGGCACAACGTAAGCACCCTTTTTTATTCGGAATATCTAATACAGCATGACCACCAACACCATAGCCTTCTAACCATGTGTAAATAATAGGAACTTGAAGTTTATTTTTTGAAGCGTCATTATGAAATATTCGCTCGTGAGTCGGAGAACCGATAGCAACAATAATTAAATCATACGAATTTAAAACATCTAAATTTCTATAATCAAGTAATCTACCACGATAACCACCCACTTTTATCCATGGGTATTTAGATTCTAATTGCCATTTAATACCCATTGATTTAGGACAATCAATATATTGACGATTGAGTGTATGCCTGTATAAGTTAGACGTACTAAACTCGTCTGGGTCTGTTATGTCTAAATGACCAACCCCCATCGCACCCAGCTTATCGGCCAATTCACTTCCTACAGAACCAGCTCCCACTAATAAAACTTTTTTGTTTTCTAAGCTTTTATTTGCACCACTGCGAGGCATTAGAAGCTCTTTATTAAATATTTCAAGTAATAACGGTTTCAAATTCCATGAATGGAGTTTTTCAATCGTATTAGGAAAAGGCTTCTTACTCTTATTAACTAACCGTATACCAAACCAAGAGACTCCTGATGGCGTTTTAACATTAAATATTAGCCAAAATTCTTTTGCTTTTTGGCCCAATAATTTTGAAGTAAAAAATTCTTGTGTATTTTTATCAAGACGAAGAAAAGTATCACACAGCCAAATTTTCAGTAGCTCAACATTAGAAGGCAGATCTGTTTCAACAGATTGTAGGGATAATACACATGCAATTGCTTCTTTATGAATTTGGCGTTCTTTTT
>JALJPK010000019.1:49584-51638 GCA_022968985.1 Pseudomonadales bacterium
TAACATTTAAATGATCATCATTTTTCGCTATAGCAATCCATGATGATGAAAGATTCATAAACGATGTTTCATTTATTGGTTTGTAGACTTGAAATAATTCTAATACTTCTTTTTTTGGCTCACAGTACAATGTCTTTACGTTTTTACTTAACAATTCTCGAATATTCAGTTGCCAATTTACATTGAACTCCCTTAGTAATTCATCATCATTAAACTTCGAATCACTTATAAGAGCAGTCAATAAAGCTATATGTCGCTTAATTGACTCTTCAAAGGCTAATTCAGGCCTCTCAAAATTTATAGAGACCGAATCTTGTTCATTAACGCATATAGAACCCATATCGTCTTTGTCAGGTCTAGTTAAAACATGTGCTAAACGACCAAATTTTTGACAATCCACTAAAAAGAAATGGGGTAATTTAGTTATTTCTTCAACACATGTATGCACGATAGTAACGATTTTAGAATCGACTTCAAAAGAGACTGATAAAGCATCACTATTAAGTAATGTTGTTGGCTCAACATCAAAATCACTGTCCAAGAAATAACTAAAAATTGATTCGTAGTTCAAATTATGCACCTTGAGATGTTCCTGAAGCACCAGCACTAGGGAATACAGTTGCACCTGCGGCTACTTTACCACCATTACTACTGTCACTCTTAGACGGTATTTGAAAATCACTTCCAAATATTCCATTTAATATCGTGCATTGCTTAATTTCATCAACTTCATCCAAAATATTTTGTAATTTATTTTGCAATTGAATAAGTTTATTACGAAGCTGATTACCAACATTTAAATCACTGCCATTTTCACTCTCACCCCCAGCAATTTTATGCTGAAAAATATCACGATAAGGTTTTTTTGGAAGATTAACGTAAACTCTATAATCCTCAGATTGAAATTGTTTTTTGAAATAATTAGAAGCTAAAATGTTAACTATTACTGTTTTCAAAACAGAGAGATCATCCGATATGACTGAATCAAAATAATTAGGTTTATATTGTTCTTTAACCATTACCGTTAAACCAATTGAAAATATTTTCTTTCTGACTTCTTCGGTGAAGTTAACGTCTCTCCATCTTTTTATATAGCGTACTAACCGTTTATATTGTTTCTTCTTTTTAATTTGTGATTCGCCATAATTAACGGAAGTATTTATCCAATCGCTTAACCCTTTAGGATCTGATGCAGACCATTCTTTGTGTGCGATTGCAGAATTAAGCTTGCCAACAGCTAAAGAATAATTTTCACCTACACGCTTATACACAATATAATCGATATGCAAATTAGTACTTAAATAATCAGCAGTAACACAAGGTTTTTTAACTTTGGGATTTTCAAAGTTACGCTTAGTTAAAATATCCAAAATCAATTTTTTGGGGATTAAAGGATCTTCAGGTGCTGTATCTGATTCGATAACGATAGCCCTGTCAATATCGAAGTCTCCTTCAATACTATTAATTGCAGTATTCACAGAAAAAGAACCCTGCATAAATGAATCGATTATAGGGTAATCGGCATCTTTAAAAGCGTTTTTTATTTCTTGTAAAATACTTTCATCTTTTTCTCTTGCTTTCTTGTAAGCTGTAGATTGACTCGTCAAATATATATTTTTATCAAAAATATTAAAATGTGTTTGGATTGACATACATAGTCCCTTAAAAAACGTTACATGTTATATATGGTGTGTTGGTTATTTTTCACAGGTGAATTTCAAAAAAATTTCAAGAGGGTCAGAGTTGTTGAAATACGCTCTGTTTTTTAACGCCTATGGAATCACACCCATCAAGCATATGCACTTACATGTCACAAATACCCGGCAATCTATCAAAGTCCAAGACCGCCCTCAAAAACAACAAGATAGTGTCTATTGGGGGATCTTGCAAGACCCAACTTTCTCTTAAAAATCAAATATATACGAATGTGAGTGCTTGCTTACTTTTGAGTGCTTTTTTATGCAAAAGATTGTAAAAATCAAGTAGAAAAAACTTTATTATTTTTATTTATTAAATTTGGATTTTACTTAGAATATTAGTGTCGCGTCCACCAT
>JALJPK010000190.1 GCA_022968985.1 Pseudomonadales bacterium
AGCAGGCTCTTTAGTGCCACCAGGTAAACAATTAGAAAGTGGATTCTTGTATATTGGTAGTCCAGTTAGAAAAGCACGTGAACTTTCAGAGAAGGAAAAATCGTTTTTCAAATATTCTGCTGGAAATTACGTAAAATTAAAAGATGAATATTTAAAACAAAATTAAGCCTGAAGCAGGGACTCAGGCTTAATTTAGATTATCTTTTAATGTTGTGCAGATTTTTGATTGTTTGAATTTTTGCGTAACGTTTTAAGTAGTTCTATTTGAACAGGAGTAAGAACCGCTAAAATTTGAGTTTTTACTTCTTCTCGTTGTGCTTTTCTTTCTTCTTTTGTAGGTCGAACCGATTGATCAGTTGGTTTGTTTGCTTCTAAAATAGCTTTAATTTGAATGATTTGGTTCTCATTTAATTCAAGTTGAGTGGTCAATTCTAAAATACGGTTTGCCTTTGGGCCTTTTTGTTTTCTATCACCCTTAGGAGTTTGCATCTTTAGAAGTATCGCTTCAACTTGTTCAGGTGAAAGAAAAGCTTCAAGCGCTATTTGGTCTGATGTTTTTTGCTCGTTTTTGTATTGAAGACGTGCTTCTTTTTTAGTTTCACGAAACTGTTGTAGTTTTTCGATTTGAATTTCTGTTAGATTAAGCGTATCAGTCATATTTTGTGCTTGAGCGATAAATGCAGTTGAAAGTGTTGCAAATGTTAATGCGATGCTTAATGTTGTTTTTACAATCGAGTTTTTCATGGTTTTACCCTCAGTGTGTATAAATTAAAATATGTGATCAAATTTGAGTGTGAACTAATTGGTTGGTTAGTTCGCTTTGAATCGGTATACACAGTATGGGATTTAATTGAGCAAGAAATGTGTACAAAATGTGGAAGTGTCATTAATTTTTAATAAAAGAGTAGAAAGTGAAACGATTTATAGCGTTAAAAATACTTGGAATTATATGGATACCTGTCATATTTATCATTTGGCAGGTGTTAAAGCGCAACCCCGATTGGGTTGAGGTGTATTACAGTCAGGGGTTTTACCCAGTCCTGATTAAAAATATTTCAGCAATAAGTTCAGTGTTTAGTTTTGCATTACATGAACTGGTTGTTATAGCGTTAATTCTATTGGTATCATTTTTATTGTATTTGGATTTTAAACTCAATGAAAAATGGTGGAATAAGATACATGGGGCCTTTTTATCCGTAGTGAGTATTGCTGGTTGGATGTATTTTTTATTGGTATTTATGTGGGGCTTAAATCACTTACGCCATCCGGTTGAACAAATTTTTGCATTAAATGAACCTTTAAATGCTACAGAACAAATTGAAGTCCTCAATTATGTGATAGAGCAGGCGAATCAGTCGGCTATTAATATGCAGATAAATAAGAATGCCATAACTTTTGATCAATGTGCCGATATTGAGGATTCATTTCAGATATTAGACAAACAAGTGAATCAGGCGATGATCGCATTCTTAAAGGCACAAAATCTGCCACCAATCAAAGCGGCTGAAGGTCGATATTTTATTTTCAGTGATTTAGTTAGAAAGATGGGCATTGCTGGGCTGTATAATCCTATTGTTGCGCAACCTGCTATCTCTAAAAGTTTGCCTGCAAGTTTGCAATCTCAAACATTAAGTCATGAATACGCACATTTAAATGGTTTTGCAGATGAGGCGGCGGCAGATTTTGTGGCTTACGCGAGTTTGTGGTATTCACATTCTAAACAACTCAGATATGAAGCTTGGTTAAGTTTGATTTGGCAGCTTGGCGAAATAAATCATCCTAATTTAAGTGACGCGACTAAAGCCGACTTAAACTGTATTGCTTTAAACGTGCAAGAGTTTAAGCGAAAATCTAAAAATTCACTTGTAAGTATAATATTAAAGCCCGCTGTTAAAGCGACAAATAATCAATATTTAAAGCAAAGCGGACATCCAGAAGGGTTAAAGCGTTACGCCTACGGTGAGCAATTAGCCTTAAGGTATTTGTATAAAAATTTAAATAAATAGTTATAAAATAATGTTAGCTATAGGAACTGAACTACAAATTGCTTAGAATTAAAGGCAGTTGTTAGAGGTGTTTATGCAAAAGGTGAAAATAACAGTGTTAGAAGGTAAGGTGAATGAATTGTTAGGTCAATTTGATTTGCTTAAAAAAGACAATATTAAGCTAAAAAATCAGCAATTGCTGTGGAAACAAGAGCGCGAAAAACTTGTTAAACAAAATGATTTAGCTAGGCAGAAAATAGGTATCATGATTGAAAAATTACGCTCAATGGAGAGCTCAAAATGAGCAGTGATCACAATAGTGTAAAATTAAAAATATATGATCAAGAATTTCGTGTTGCTTGTCCTGATGATGCCGAAAATCGTTTGACGGATGCCGCTCAAATGGTGGGTGATATGATGCAAAAAGCCAAAAAAGCAGGGGTGTTCGGAGTGGAAAGAATCGCGATGATGGCTGCTTTAAATATTGCGAATGAATTACTTGATGAACAAAGTAAAAAAATAGATTCCCAATCAGTTGATCGAATGTTAGCTCAAATAGATGATCGGTTATCTTAAAAGCCTTCCTTGGTGTCTTATTTTTTGGACACGATATATACGTATTAAAAGAGTATTAAAATGTTAGAGTCTACGGTTAAAAAAATCCTAAATGCCGCTGTTTATGGCGCCGCTAAAGCAACACCATTAGATGAAGCTGCTTCGTTATCAAAAAAATTAGATAACCGTGTGATGATTAAACGTGAAGACCTTCAATCAGTATTTTCTTTTAAACTTCGTGGTGCATTTAATAAAATGCAGCAATTGACCGATGAGCAAAAAAAGAAAGGGGTCATATGTGCTTCTGCGGGGAATCATGCGCAGGGAATTGCTGAGTCCGGCAGAATATTAGATGTTAAAACAACCATCGTGATGCCAAAAACTACCCCCGCTATTAAAGTGAAGTCAGTAAGGGATCGAGGTGGCAAAGTAATATTACATGGTGACGCTTATGATGAAGCGTTTGAGTATTCACAAATACTAATGAAACAAGAAGATTTAACCTTTATCCATCCTTTTGATGACATTGATGTGATAGCAGGGCAAGGAACAGTAGCGCGGGAAATTCTACAAGAAGTATTTGATCCAATCGAAGCGATATTTATTCCAGTGGGTGGTGGTGGATTATGTGCAGGTATGGCCGCTTATATCAAATACCTACGACCTGAAATAAAAATCATTGCGGTAGAGTATGAAGAATCGGCTTGTTTAAAGGCTGCATTGGATGCAGGTAAACGAGTGATTTTAGAAAAGGTGGGTATATTTGCTGATGGTGTAGCCGTGGCTCAAATTGGTAAAGAGCCATTTAGTATATTAAAAGATCATGTGGATGCTGTGATTACTATTAATGCCGCTGAAATTTGCGCGGCCATTAAAGATATATTTGATGATACTCGTTCCGTTGCAGAACCCGCTGGTGCATTAGGTGTGGCTGGGCTTAAAAAATATGTGTATGAACATAATATTCGTGACCGTAATTTAATAGCTATCTGTTCGGGTGCGAACATGAATTTTGATCGTCTTCGATATGTAGCAGAGCAAGCAAATATTGGCGAACAAACAGAAGTGCTTTTAGCAGTCACCATTGATGAAAAAGCTGGCAGCTTTAAAAAGTTTTGTTCGGTAGTGGGTACAAGAACAATCACTGAATTTAATTACCGATATGATGATCCTGCAAATGCTCAAATATTTGTTGGTGTCCAAGTAAGTGGTCAGGAAGATGGATTGGCAGTTATTAGCGAATTAGTTGAAAATGACTATCAAGTAGAAGACTTAACCCAAAATCCAATGGCAACTAATCATATTCGTCATATGGTCGGTGGAAGAGCAGGTGGTGTGACTGATGAAAAAATATATCGTTTTGAATTTCCTGAGCGTCCAAAAGCATTATTTAATTTTTTGAAACAGTTAGGCTTTAATTGGAATATAAGCTTATTCCATTATAGAAATAATGGCGCAGCTTCTGGTCGGGTATTGGTCGGGATTCAAATCCCACAAAATGAATTAAAAGAATTCGAAACATTGTTATCTGAGATTGGATACCAGTATTGGAATGAAAGTAATAACCCAGCTTATAAGTTATTCTTGGCATAAACTGGTAATTAATTAAATCTGTACTATGCTGAATGTCGCGAATTCATTGGTGCTTTTGCATATTTAATTAAGAATGTAAAATGAAAAACAACCAGTATGATAAAAGTTCCATAAAAACTGAAAAAAAAGATTAAAAAGTATGATTTTTTAATAAATGGGTTGACCTTAAACAGTGAGTCTGGTTTTATAGCCACCCATAACCAACATATCGTTGGCGCAGCAGTAAATTATGAGTTCTTCTGAAAAAAGGATTTCTCTATTTTAATTATTGCTGGGTAAAAAATCGACTTGTTTTGACTTTCAGTGCGTAGCGCGGTTAGTCTGCGCAATGAAATATTAATATAATAAATTGACTGAAGGGTGTTTATCATCTGGAGGTTGTAATTTTAAGATCGGCTTCGGCCAACAATAAATAAAATCTTAGGGGATTCTAAATGAAAGCGACTAAACTTGCTTCAGGTTTTGCAGTAACAGCTTTGGCTGCTGCTGTTTCAATGTCAGCAATGGCTATCGACGTAAATGGCGACGAACAAGCTGATGGTAGCGCTGGTTTTGGTGGTAGTGTTGGTTTTAACACTACAATCGATTTAGACAGCACAAGTAATGAACGTAAAAACTCAGCTTCTTCAGCTGGTAACGTTCAGTGGAACTTATCTGATGATGTTTTTGACATCAATCTAGGTCTTTCTCATAACGACGATGGTGATACTCAGTTTACAGTTGGTAACGCTGTATATGATGATAGAACATTCCGTTTCGGAACTAACATTGGTTCAATCATTGGTTCTGAAGGAACTGGTATTGCTGGTTCTTCTGATATGTCTTTTGGTGCTGGTGCGGGTTTCCGTTACTATGACAATACAAAAGCATTCGGCGTTAAAGGTTTGAGATTTGTTGCTCAGTTAGAAGAAAATTCTAGCGCTACTGTTACTGCTGTAGCTGAAGTTGCTGCTGTAACAACTGCTGTTGACGCTGTTGATGAAGTGACAACTACTTTTACTGGTTCAGGTGGTGGAACTATTGATCATGTTACAACTGAAGCTGCTGATGCTATTGCAGTATCAGATAAAGTAGATGCTGTAGACGCTGTTGAAGGTACTACTTTTGGTATCGCTGCAACTGCTACTTACAGAAAGCCTGGTTCACAAACTACAATTATCACAAGTGTTCAGTACTCTGAATTAACTGGGCGTTCACTTGTAGCTAATGACGATGGTGATTTTGATTTAGTTGAAAACAATGCTGCTGACCCGTTTGTTGGTGTTCGTGTTAACTCTACAGTTAACCGTTCAATCAACTATGTTGCTGCTGTTAACTTCCGTACAGTTGTTGATGCAGCTGCTCGTGTTAACTGGACTGATAACGGTTCTAAAAATGTAATGGGTGCATTTGGTTCTGTTGCATTACATGATGCTGATACCACTATTCAAGCTGGTGCAACTTACATGTTAGAGATCACTGAAGATATCTCTTGGACTAACTTTGGCGCTACTGTAACAATACCTTTAGATGGCGATATCGTTGTTGAAGCTAATGTTCGTCAAGATCAAGGTTTCTTCTATGGTTCTTCTGCTGTAAAAGCAACTTTAGCTGATGATACTTTATTAGAAGTTAAATCTGAAGTGGGTACTAAATCTACTTCTGGTTATACTGCTAAAGCATTCTTTAACTTAAATGAAGATGAAACTACTGAATTTGGTGGTGAAGCAACTTATGATGTTGAAGCGTTCACATTCAATGCTTCTTACACAATGCGTGGCGATGAAACTACTGAGCTTAAAGCTGGTGTTTCTACTGAGCTTAAAGGTGGTGCAAACCTTTCTTTAAACTATGAAAATGATGATAAAGCTGGTGATGATTTAGCTAATAAAATCGTATTCGCAGCTGGTTATTCTTTCTAAGAATTATTTCTTAGCTTGAAACCTTAAGCCGACGTAAGTCGGCTTTTTTGTGCCTGTAGGTTTTGTATTTGAATGTGTTGTTCTGGATTTGGTATGGAGGTAAAAGGTTGGTTTGGCGAATAAAGTTAAATGAGTGAGCTAGATGTACGAGTTAAGTGTACGAGTTAAGTGTACTAATGGAATACAAGTTGAGGTATACAAGTTGAGGTATACAAGTTGAGGTATACAAGTTGAGGTAAGTTAAATGTTTTGGTTAATAATATTGCAGGCATAAAAAAACCGACATGTAGTCGGTTTTTTTAATTTCATATAAACTAAGAATTAAGCAGCTTTAAGTGCTTTGATTCTTGTATTCATACGACTTTTCATACGAGCAACGCGGTTCTTGCTGATGATGTTTTTGTTAACTAAACCATCAAGTATTGGCTGAGCAGCTTTAAATGCTTCAGTTGCGCCTTCATAG
>JALJPK010000191.1 GCA_022968985.1 Pseudomonadales bacterium
TTATATTCCTTAATAAAAATGGCTATATTTATCGAATAGATCGACCTGCTGCCAGCAATCCAGTGGCTCAATTTGTTGATCGGTCCTTTGAATCTGGAAAAAATGATGGGGCTAGCTGTTCGTCTAATCCCATATTATTACATCGTATTACTCAAAACTCACAAGCAGTGAGCGAAGAAAACATCCCTGTGCAAATCGATTCTATCGTTACTCATCATTATCAAATGTCTAATGGTTTGGCGCCAGGGACAATAGAGGGTGAAGAATTTGTGCTGGGCCTGCAGGATATGTTAGAAGATGGCCGTTATTTTGTTGCCGACTCCTTAACCATAACCGGTGCTGAAGATAACAGTTGGCAGGTGAATGATTATGGCACTGGCGCGTTACTTGAGATTAACAACATCAATATTGAGCCCTTAGGCAGTGTTGAGATTAGTATTGATGTGTATATCCCAAAGTTAGACAGCGGCACGATTTACAATACAGCCTACCTGACTGGGGTGGTTGGCAGTTTGGGCGGCCAAAATGGCAAAGTGCCATCTGACCACCCAGGTGGAACCAATCCGGATCCAACGCCATTAAATGTAGAGAATAATTTACTGAATAACTCGATCACTGGGGTGGTGTATTGGGATCAAAATCAAAACCAGATCAAAGATGAAAACGAGTTAATTATTCCTAATGCCAAAGTGACTTTAAATAATGTCGATCAAACCCTTAGTAATGAGTTAGGTGAGTATGAATTTAAATTCTTGAGTAACCAGGCTTATGAAATCAGTTCGGCCCAAGTTCCTTATTTTAGTCAGTCAGATAATGCGATGCTGGCGGTGCAGAATTTTGATGAATCCTTTGTAGTTGAACTTAATATTCCAATGAAATCGGTATCGAGTATTACAGGTATTGCGTTTGTGGACATCAACTTCAACGGAAAATTAGACGAGGGTGAAACCAGGTTAGCCAATGTGTTAATGGTGTTTGATCAAGGAAATGGACAAGATGGAATCGTAGTTTTAACCGATGAAAATGGATATTATGAATATCCTGTTATTGAGGGGGACTATCAATTAAATGTGCCAATGTTGAGCGAATACAGCTTAGATAAATTTACAGACTTACCTATTACTATTTTTCCTGGTAGTAAAGCAACGGTGAATTGGCCAATTGAGCTAAAAGGCATTGATACTGACGGCGACAATGTTCCGGATCGTATTGATCTCGATGACGATAATGACGGTATTTTAGATGTTGACGAAAACGCTTATGGTAATGGCGATTTTGATGGTGACGGTATTGTAAATCGCCTAGACAGTGACAGTGACAATGACGGTATTTTTGATCTTATCGAAGTGGGTTTGGGGCAATACGATGTGGATGGTGATGGTCGTATCGATATAGATGATATTCTCACTAGTGATAACAATAATAACGGGATAATGGATGTGATTGAAACATCATCGGATCAAAGTATTGTTGTATTAAGTACTCATCAATGTGATGAGGACAATTTACCCAATCCTTATGACTTAGATTCCGATAATGATGGTTTACCTGATATTTATGAAAGTGCATTACGTACTGAGCAAGACACCAACAATAAAGCGTTAATATTGGCTTTAGGGTTGTCGATGTTAGATCCTGATGGCAACGGTGTTGTTGATTCAGCGGGCAGTGAAGACCTAAACAATAATGGTGTGGTGGACTTAGTTGAGCATTTATTATCTATGTACCAAGTAGTATTAGTCGACAGTGATTTTGATGGGATAGCGGATTACTGCGACACCGACTCAGACGGTGACGGCATTTATGATTTACACGAAGTGGTGCCGGCGCAGCTTGTTGAACAGTTTGATCATGACTTTGATGGGGTAGTAAGTGACAGCAACGGTTTTGTGGATGCCAATCTAAATGGTATTGATGACATCATTGATAACGCATCGCCTAACCCTAGTGTGATGTCCCAAGTAGATGACAATAATAACGATATTGCCGATGTGCTTGAAGCTTATTTACATCTTATTCAAATAAACAACGTCGACCAAAACAGTGATTTTGATCGTGATGGTTATTCGGATTTAGTTGAAATACGATTTGGTGGCAACCCATTAAATGGTGCCGATTATGATGTCGACTCAGATGGTATTCCTGACTGGGTAGAGCATACCGATTTGATTGGGGATTCAAGTAATGATAGTGATAATGATGAGTTTAGCGATTTATTAGAATCCGTGATCGATACCAATCCAATCACTGAAAACTTTATTGATGAGCTTTATGATGCCGCTTATGAGCATATTTTAAATGTAAACCGATATCAAAATCGTTCTGCTAAACCGGTAATCTGGATTGACCTATATGATAACGATCAACCTGTTTTGCATTTTACACGTCAAAGCACACAAGCTCGTTTTAGCGTAAAACAGGGTAATTTCCATGTCTTTAATGACGCACGTTATCCTGAACTCACTCCAGAATATGTATGGTCTAGTGCGAATGAACAAATAAATGCGTTAATAACCGGTCAAAATCAAAAAAGCGTAAAATTTGATGCAGGTTTGTTAGACGAGGGTTATTACTTTGTGGATGTAAGTGTCTCTTTTACTGGGCCGAATCAGCCAATACATACTTCAACGTTACGTCAATTTTTTAAAGTTTCAGCTCAAGCCAGTTTAATTGATTACGATCAAGATCATTTAGTTAATGAGGCGATTGACACCCATGAAAATAATGCAAATTTAGGTTATTTACATAATCTTAATGCTGGCTCATTACGTTACTTAAAAGCAAGAAGTGTGATTGAGATTGATGGCCTGTCGCAAAGTGATGTGGCCATAAAACTACGCGCGGGACAAATTAATCAAGATCAACAAATTTCGTCCATCGATTTGCAGCATGGTGACATGTATGAATTATCGTTAGGTGCTCAAGGTCAATTAAATAAGACTGAGTTTATTGTATTTGATGAATTAATTGATAATTATTACGACTTAGAAGTGATTAACTTACCGTTTGTTGGAGCAAGTGCTCAGATTGTTATCCCTTTAAAACAGCCAATTGAAGCAGGTGCGGGTATCTGGATTAAACCCGGTGACCCAACTGAGAACCAAGCATTTATTAACCTACCTCTAGAAAATATTAAAAGTGCAAACGTCCAGGGTGATACTTGCCCAGCACCATCAAGTAATGAGTATGTGGCGGGTTTAAATCAATCTTCCCAATGTGTATTAATTACACTGGTTGATGGGGGTGTTTTAGAAGCAGAAACAAATAATAGTAAAAACGGAATGATTAAAGCGCTGATTGCTGTTGATTCTGGTGTCGTTATTCCACCAGCGCCACCGGCTATGTATATTGCCAATACTGCAATACGTGGATTCGGTCAGGTAAATGTATGGTTTCTAATAAGTTGTCTGTGTTTATTGTTGCTGTTTTTATCACCCCGTTTAAGCAATAAGGAGAATTCACATGATTAAATTATTAATAGCTTGTTTATCGGGTTGTATATTGTTGCTGTTTTTAGCTGCCCGTTTAAGCAATAAGGAAAATTCACATGATTAAATTATTAATAGGCAGTTTATTTAGCTTTGTATTGTTGTTTTTGTCTTGTATGGCCTTGGCTGAAAATCCGTCTCAATGCACTGATCGTTCACGTATTGATCCTGTGGTTGGTGGTACGGTTTGTAATGGTTTTTATGCGGGAATCGGCACGGGTTTGTCTTTTCTTGAGCCAGTAATAATTAATAGTGATGAAAGCGTAGAAAGTAAGATGCATTTATTATTACCTAATATTTACGTGGGTTATGATATTAACCAATCATTTGCTGCGCAGTTGTATTATTCACGACAAGGCACGGCAAAATTCCCCTCAGGTATTGGAATTAATTACAGTAATGTGGGCATTAGTGGTCTGTATCATGTTGAAAATAATTTAGCCTTTGATAATGAGTTAATGAAAAATACAAGTGCCTATTTAAAAGTCGGTATGGGGAGTATTATCAACTCGATTGCTTCTGAAGCGGATGATGGTATACCTTTGCAGGTGAATGCGTTGACCAAAATGCAAGTGCATTTTGGGTTAGGGCTAGAATATAAAATGGCAAATGATATCAGTATTAGAGCTGAATATATGAGTTACGATCAAGACAGCTCTGAGCTAGCAATTACTGTTGTTAAACGTTTTGCAAGGAAAGTCGCCCCTATACTGCCCAAAGTAGTAAAACCTACCCCTATAAAAGCACCTGAAATTTGTTATGCACCAACGGGTATTCTTGAAGGGGTTGAGTTTATTAGTAATTCAGATGAATTAACCCAAGATGCAAAAACAGTTTTGGATGGCATTCTTAACCAATTGGCACCATTTCCAAAGGTTAAGTTAGAGATTCGTGCCCATACGGATTCAGAAAATACACCTGAATATAATATGCAATTATCACAAAGAAGAAGTGAAACGGTGAGTCAATATCTTAGATCGGGTGGGATTAATAATATTGATTCATTGTATTTTGGTGAGACTCAACCGATTGAAAGTAATGATACAGAAACAGGACGTGCAAAAAACCGTCGGGTAGAGTTAGAGATTTTATCCAATGAGTGTGACTTTTAAGTTTAATTTCATCGTCCCTGATGAAATTAAAAGCTTTGTAAACATGCTGGCAGCGGGGGACCCGCTTTGCATGTTCAGTCGCTCTTTAAGTTGAAGCCAGACATCCGTCTGACTTAAATGCTTTGTGGTTGTCCTATTGACGAACCTTAAAGAAAAGTGGATTTCACTTGTGGGTTTCACTTTTAAGGTCGGAACTCTTTGTTCTGGCCTTTTTTTATGCCTGTAAGAAGCAAAAAAGTCACAAACGTGGGTGTTACTTTTGAGTTTTGAGGGAAACGAATTAAATAAAGTTAGTGAATGTCGCTGGATCCCCAACGAAGAGATGTTGAGGATGACGAACCTTAAAGAAAAGAGGGTGTTACTTTTGAATCCTTTAAACGTTTTATGGCAGCCAAAAAAAACCAGCACTCAAATGAGGCTGGCTTAAAATATTCAATTTAAAGGATTGTTTTACTCAACCCCTAATAATATTTTTAACTGGATTCTTTTACGTTATCTTGTTCTTGAACTGATTTTTGCTCTTGTGTTTCCAAGGCTTTTTCTTGCTCACTTCCACCGATCATTGCAAATATTTTTTTCATAATTCTTGGCACTACAAGTCTTAATATTGGTTTAGCAATAAATATCAATTTTCGAGTCAAAAAATTACGACCAATTAAACGAAAACATACTTCTACCTGTTCGTCTCGATATTCACCATTATCCAGTTCCGCAGCTTGATGTGACTGTATCGAGCCAACAATATAATAGTTTCTATCGTGAGTATCTCTAAGATTAATGCAATCGTTTGAAAAACCAGAAACTATTACATGCCCTATGGTTAGGTGACTTCTGTCTCGAAATTGCTGTATTCCAAGCTGGCGACCTGCAGAGCTGTTGAAATCTAACGCGTTTTTCAAGAAAGTGGGCATACCATCCATAAGCTTATAGAATATTTCGATAGGCGCTGGTGCTTTCTCACCGTCTTTTGTTCCCACATTAAAACTATGGCTATAACAATATTCATTACTGCCAACATTGGTCGAAAGCATCGCAATTGTTTCTTCATGCTCTGGTGTTAATACTAATTGTGGTGGTATTAAATTTTCCATAAGTGTCCCCTTTAATAATTATTATTAAAAAACAGCGATCATTCGCTATCTTTACGTTTCCATTTAAAGCGTAATGCTTTTGATCTTTATGTTTTATAAGCAAAAAACAGACCTATCTATATGTCTAAAAAAATACATGTCTCATAGTTACAAAAGTGTATTACTACTGTTCATGTGTGCAGCATTCAAACCGTGGCAAAGGGCGTGTCTGAATACTCCCTTTTTTATTTCCCTAAGTGATAATGTTATCAGTTTTTACTTTTTACTTTTGGGTTTTTATCTTTGCATAGTACCTGTAATGGTCAAGTAAAACTGGAAGGATTCTAAGCCACTTTTTTCATTTCATTAAATTTTTCATGCGGTGTTTTGTA
>JALJPK010000192.1 GCA_022968985.1 Pseudomonadales bacterium
AATTCGAAAGCCCACGTTTCAATACCTGTAGTCTCGACGTTATATTCAGGTATCATGTCAGGGTTATCCCAAGTGAATATCGCTTTTTCCATTGCTGCAACATTTTCTGTAGTACCTGAAATAATCAACATTTCTGTGGTAACTCCTTCATCCGTTGACGACACTGTTTTAATATCTGTAATTAGTATTGTTTGTGTAGGTGTAGGACAGTCAGTACAGGGCAATACAACCACTACACAGATTTCTGTATTTCCAGTATTTACTAGGCATACTTCAATACAGGTATCTTCAGTACAATCTACGTCTTGGCAACTCAGATTACCAACTGGACATTCATCCACTTTAGTGAACTCTAATTCATCGACATCATTGACTTCAATATTTTCCAAAAGCATAATTTTTATAGGGATGGTTTGCCCCACGTAGTTTAATACCTCTTCACTTGGAAATTCGAAAGCCCACGTTTCAATACCTGTAGTCTCGACGTTATATTCAGGTATCATGTCAGGGTTATCCCAAGTGAAAATCGCTTTTTCCATTGCTGCAACATTTCCTGTAGTACCAGAAATAATTATGGTTTCTGTGGTTGTTCCTCCTTCCATTGACGACACTGTTTCAATATCTGTAATTAATATTGTTTGTTCAATTTTTATATTAACGTCAACTATATTAGAAGAAAAAGAATCGGGATCAGAGTCATCTTTAACTATCTGTGCTTTAATCTCTCCGTCATAAAAATCAATAAAAGAAGTTAAATCCACAGCTAAAAATGGAAATGGAATTGACCATTCATTGTTAGTCACTACAGCAGGATATTCCATGTCTTGAATGGTAACGGTTACTATTATACCGTCTGCCACATTAGCAGTGCCTTCAATCGGTATAGGAGTTCCGTCGTTTTTGGTGGCATTTGCTATTTCGTCTAAACTGAATATATTATCACCAGTCACATCTTTAATTGTAATTACAAGGTCTTTAACTAAGTCATTACAAGACTCTACACGAGCACTATCTTTTAGTTTAATTAATGAGGCATCAACTGTAACTCCTGAAACATCATGACCATTACCAGTGCTAAAATCTTTATTAAATGTCAGATCTACAACATCGATTGATCCATCATCCGCAACAACAGAGTCAAATATGTCTTTATCATTTGTAGTGCTACCTGAAAAAAAGAATGAACCATAACCCGTAATTATGGCACCATTTATTAAGTTAATCCCTGAAATAAATGAGTCATTTCCAGTGATTAATTTATTTTTAAATGAAGCATCATTGCCTTTTTTTATAATCACGTATCCATTATTGATAAACTCTTGACCATAAGCATTAAACCCGCCTCTAGCAATAAATGTACAGTCATTAGTGGTTGTTTTTGAATTAGAGTTAAAGTTAATAAAATTGCTTGCGTCAAGTAAACCTTTATTAATAACCGTTCCTTCAGTAACGAAGTCACCGCCTTTAATATAAATTTTCCCATGATTTTCTAACGTTGCATTGTTATAAACCTTTAACAGCGTCTGAGTATTAATAACTCCATAATTTTTTAAAATGGCATTACCTTTAATATTTAACTGAGTATTAGAATTATAATTACCATGGTTGGTGAATAACGATCGACTTTCAATTTTAAAACCTTCATTGGTTTGATCCTCAATATCTCCATAATTAGTTAATTTAGAGCTCCCCCCAAAAGCATAGTTGCCTTGTAATAAAATCAAAGTGCCACAATTAACAATCTCACCTGTATATGTGTAATTACTATTTAAAGTTAAAATTGTATTTTCAGAAACATATATAGAGCGACCATTCTTAATTTCTCCCGTAAATGTCACTGGGTGCAGAACTTCTTCAACTGGGGGCATAGCATCGGGCAGCGCTGCAATTAATGGAGCACTATGATAAAAACAGATATCCGGGGCTTTTCCCGCTGCAGGGTTCGGTTCACTTTTCTGTACCCCATCAACACACCAGGCAGGAATAGCCGGACAACTATCCGCATACGCGTTTACTGCCAAAAATAACGACAACGTTATAAATACACCCAATCGTTTGAACATTAAAATAAACTGAGAATATGTCACAGCCTTTAGTTGGTTTTTCATTGTTACTCCACTTGGTTTTAAATTAGGCACACCTATTTTTATATATAAACGTGCAAAAGAAATTGATACTTTGATTAAAATTAATTTGTTAATCCTTAACTTTTCAGCTCCCTTTAAACTTAAAGATCCCTTAAGTAAAAATAATACTGCGTTGATTCAAAGTCAGACTAATATCCAGTCAAAAAATAGCTAAAAATCTTATGTTATTAAATGAATAACATAAGATTTTTGATCAGTGTTCGAACAGTCAAAGTCGCGGGGGTTAAACCCACTCATTAACGCCATTAATTTGACAGATATATTGTTTAGATTAAGTTTTCGCTAAAAAGCAAAATTCAGGCCACATCCTTACAATAGCCATACATTAAGTAAACATTGTTCACTTAATGTAAGTAGACAGCTATAAATAGACTATTAAACCTCTATTCTAGGCCCATAATGACAGGGTTAGTGGAAAATACTGACAACAAGGAGTTAAAAGCTTAAAACACTAACTACTGTAAATTTTGAAATATACTCCATTTGTATAACCTAAAAGCCATAATATTGACGCTTTCATTTAGATTTGGCTGCCTTGAAGATATTTTATTGATCAATAAGTGGTGTTTTTTTGTCGGGTGGATAATCACTTTTGTTGAAATCCATTATCATTTTTTTTAAGGGGGTATTAAACTGTGTTGTTATCCCTAACGGCTTAAAACTGTATTCACTTTTTTATATCTATTGTTACAAAAAATGTCACTATCTAAAAACATAACATTTACCTCTTTAATCTCCTTAAAAGAGTCCACTACAGTTTACGTTTGGTTTTTAAAAAAATTATAATGTTTTGATTTGTGTGTAAGTTTTGTAGAAATTAGCGTTATAGCCTTACTGTTATAGACAGTGTCGTGTGACAGTGTCGTGTGACAGTGTCGTGTGACAGATTCAGCAATTATCCTGCTTTGGTTTGTTAGTTGTTTTTGTGAGCCCTTTTTCTAATATCACTCCAAGATCGCCACCTTGTTTGACAATCACGATATTCAAGACAATCCCAGCAATCAAAAATGGCACATAAGCATGTTTTTTCCCTATATACTCCATCGACCCAACAACAGGGTGAACAATTAACTACAGCTTTTTTATTATTCCATCTTCAAAATAATAAATATCCTCATGTTTAAAACCAAACACTCCACCTAATTTTCTAATATGCGGCTCAAAGGTAAATAGATTCACAGTGGAAAGTTTTACCCGACAGTTCTTATCTATGAACTTTCTGTTAGCTGGGTCGGCTTCTATGCTGTGCCCTAGGTTATTTAAAAAATCTAAGTTTTGGTAACCTAATTGTGTAATCTGTTGATTGGCAAACTCAAATAATTCGCAAAACAAAGTATTAGGTGTCACAAATTCTTGCATTAATTGATGTAATTTTGTCTCTACCAATACACCTTCTTGAAATTCTTTGTTTTGTGCTTGTTGTGCTGGTCGTTGGGTCACTTTTGCATTTTCTACTACAAATGTACGGGCACAATCCCCCCAAATATTACCGAGCATAGGACTAAGGTCCACAGTAACAATATTTGAATGGCCTACTTTTTCAGTTGCTGGTTGATAATCTTTACCCGACACTGACAAACAACTTCGGCTACCCAACAAAACAAATGCTGGCACATTGTGATACCAGGTTTGGGTGATACCTTGTTGTGCCATGAGTTCGATGCAGGTTTTTACTATTGAGCTTTCTGTTGAATCACTATTAATAGTGGCAGTCAATAGTGTCAGAACGTTTTTTGCTGTCTGCTGCACTTTTTTATAATCGCTTATATTCATTTACTTTCCATTAACATTTAATAAACTTTCAGATAAAAATCCGTATTAACAACTATAAGACATTCATGTTATTCTCGATTTTCAACCATTACCACCTGACTAAGCAAGGTAAACCTAGTATTTTTCAATAGGTCTATCAAATAATTTATTTAATTCTGTGAATTAATTTTATGTAAATAGGAATGTATATGCGTAAGACTTTGATCTCAACCGCTTTTTTACTTTTTTCAATTAACGCTGTAGCTGATCCATTGGATAAATTCAAAACCATAAAAGGTGAAGTACCGGGCTGTGCAGTTGCTATTATCAAGGGCGACAGCATAGTTAATGAACAATATTATGGTTACTCTAATTTAAGTTACCTTATTAAAAATGATGAAAAAACAACGTTTAATATAGGCTCCATTAGTAAACACATGACCGCTGCAATATTTTTTAGGCTTGAACAAGATGGTGTATTTAATCGCAGTGATCTACTCAGTAAATACTACCCAACAGGCCCGAAATGGTTCAAAAAAATTACAATAGGGCAGTTATTAACACATGAAAGCGGCTTACCTGATTACCTTAATGACCCTATGTTATCAGGGGCATCACTTGCCGAGCTTGCGAAAGATTTAGAAAGTGTACTTGGTTTGTTAGAAGACCGTCCTATCGCAAATTATACAATTGTATCTACTGTATTAAAGGCATTAAAAGATTATTCAAAACTTGAATTCGAACCTGGCAGTGAGGCTCGCTACAGTAATACTGGTTATTTATTATTGGCCGACATTATTGAAAATAATTCTGAAAAAACATTTAAACAATGGCTAAATTTTTATATATTAGATCCTTATGAGATGAACAACACCTCCGTTCATAACTATCTATCAAGAGATATAAAATGGACCGCTGTTGCATATACAGAAACTAAATATAATAGTGGTAATTACAAAGGTTCAGTTGGAAAGTTATTGGAAATTGGTGATGGGGGCATCCTTACTACGATTAAGGATTATTCTAAATGGATGATCGCACTTAAAAACTCAACTGACCCAGAGTCACCTTGGCACGGTTTTTTGCCAAACCCAGAGAAAGATCATACTAGTGAGGTTGACAATTTACGCTATCAAAATGGATTAAACATTTTTTCACCAGATGGTCATGTTTATTCTCACTCTGGTCGCTCTATTGATGGTATGGACAGCACAATGTGGATATACCCTAAACAAGATATAGCGTACATTCAGTTGTGTAATTATATGGATCCTATTAACGTTAATATGAGTGATATCGTCTTAGCATATTTAAAATAAAAGACACAAATCACGTTAGATTTTTTATCTAACGTGATTGTTTTTTAGAAGGTAAACCAAGTCCATAAAAGAAAAAATCAAGCGCTCATTTATGTTTGGCATCAAATTCGTTAATCGTACCCCTCTTACAATCTGATCTAATATTTCAACACTGTACCAAAGTAATTCATCACTGATATCGTCACGAATGCCCCCTCTTGTTGTCCAGTTTTTAAAACTTAAGCATTTCATCTTTTTGTTTTATTGCGGATTTCGCATCAGTGCTACCACCTGGTTGTATTCACTCATAAAAATATCTTTTACAAATACACTACCCATTTGATTAGCCACTTCACAACTTAAATGAAATAATAAGCTGTACTTTTTGTTGAAATGAAATATTTTGTTTGGGGGTTTTAACAAAAAAATTACAACTTTTCTAGATCAACTGCAATGTTATCTGTAACATTAAATCGGCTTTATTTTTATAATATTTATAAAACGTCACTTTAGATAAATTGGCCTGTGAGCAAATGGCTTGCACCGAAGTTTTTTAATGCTGTATTTAAAAAATAGGTTTCGAGCGGATTGTAATAAAAGCTGATCGTTAGAAGTGGTCAAGGGGTAAATACTTGTTTAAAAATGTGCTTGTTATTCATGATAATTTTTATCGAGACATACAATCTAGTTTTTAATTTGATAGGATTATTATAAAATACTTTTAACATAAGACAGCCCATACAATTTATTACCCCTATTCTTATCTATTTTCCCCTTCAAACAAAAACCTAAACACATTATTAATAAAGTTAAAATTACAATAGGGAAACGGACACTGAGTGACGGGGATATTTAAATAATAAATGACTATTTTTAAGAACAGCCTTCCAAAAAACAAGATCAAATTAGTGCTTAACATACAAGACTGTTACAGTGTTACTCTAGTAAACTATTTATTTAAAGACAACTAAAATAGACAATCACTCAATAAAGGATTATTCAACTATTTAATATTTTTTGCACAACCAAACAATAACGGAAGCCAAACATGTTAACAATTTTATCTTTTCTTTTAGGGCTCTTCGTAACATTGTATGAGAATCAAGTATAATTCAAAGCTTATTCAATTCTAAAATTAGGTTTTAGTTTGCAA
>JALJPK010000193.1 GCA_022968985.1 Pseudomonadales bacterium
AAACTGCCTTACCCACATTAATTAATACAATTAAATCATGCCTTTAAAAAAATTCCTCAAAGCCCATACCCTTTACAGCAAAAAACACATTCGACAATTACTTGAGCTTGGCAAAGTATTAGTGGCGGGGTATGTGGTTATTGACGGTAACTTTGATATTAATGAGTTTTCTCATATTGTTTGTGAGGATAAATTATTACAACAAAAAACAGCCTATTACATCATGCTGAATAAACCCATCGGTGTGGTTAGTGCAACCACTGACAAACAACATAAAACAGTTATTGATTGTATTAATGAAGATTATGCAAAACAATTACATATTGCTGGGCGCCTAGATTTAAATACGTCAGGTTTGATGATTTTAACCAATGATGGGAAATGGTCACGAAACTTAACACAACCCAAAAACCAAATCGGCAAAGTTTACGAGGTTCAAACCCAGCAAAAAGTCACTCAAGAATATGTGGATTATTTTGCTAAGGGGTTGTTTTTTGAGTATGAACAGGTACAAATTCAACCTGCCAAATTGATATTAATTGACGATTTTAATTCTCAATTAACTATTTTTGAAGGACGTTACCATCAAGTTAAACGCATGTTTGCGCGTTTTGACAATAAAGTAGTGAAATTACACAGACAAAGCATGGGAGCGATCCAACTCGACAACAATCTTGTAGCGGGCGCTTACAGAGCACTGACTGCCAAAGAAATAGCTTCTGTTAACACATAACAACGCTTTTTTATCAGCATTAAAGTTGTGTATTTATGACTCGTTTTAAATCTCTAGATCACTTCCATTAATTCGACCTATTGGGTATAATCTTCGCCCGAATACGTCTGTAAATATGCACGGGCGTAATTCTTATTATTAATGCATATTTCATTAGGAGTCCATCATGGCACTTACTGCATCAGTAAAATCTGAAATCGTTACAAAATACGCTCAATCTGAAGGCGATACTGGTAGTCCAGAAGTTCAAGTTGCTTTATTAACTGCGAACATCAACGAACTACAAAGCCACTTCAAAGAGCACCATAAAGATCACCATTCACGTCGTGGTTTGATTCGTATGGTAAACCAACGTCGTAAGTTGTTGGATTATTTGAAACGTAAAAATGCTGCACGTTACACTGCGCTTATTGCAAGCTTAGGTTTACGTAGATAGTATTTGTAAGAAGCCTCGAATTTCGAGGCTTTTTTCATTTTAGAACAATGTTATAAAGACAATAAAAAGACCAAAAAATCGTAGATGGAGTGCTTCTTATTAAATGCTTTTTAATTAGCTTACAAAAATCACAACAAAGTATTTAGTTAGAAGCTCTCTGCGAATGGTCAAAAACATTAATCGGATTATTCCGAATCAACCTACAAGGGAACTCAATGAGTTTATTAAATCCTGTAAAAACGTCATTTCAATTCGGTAAATCTACCGTTACTTTAGAAACAGCTCGTATTGCACGTCAAGCAACCGGTGCTGTTTTATGTACAATCGATGAAAAAACATCTGTATTAGCAACTGTAGTTGCATCTAAAAGCACTAAGCCGGGTCAAGATTTTTTCCCACTCTCTGTGCATTACATCGAAAAACAATACGCTGTTGGTAAAATCCCAGGTGGATACCTAAAACGTGAAGGCCGCCCTTCTGAGAAAGAAACATTAACTTCTCGTTTAATCGATCGTCCGATTCGTCCTTTATTCCCTAAAGGTTTCATGAACGAAGTTCAGGTTGTAATAACTGTAGTATCTGCAACAGCAGATGTAGATCCAGATATATGTGAAATAATCAAAACTTCTGCTGCATTAAGCATCTCTGGTGTACCATTCAAATGTCCAATCGGTGCAGCTCGTGTTGCTTACACTGAAGAAGCGGGTTATTCATTAAACCCACTTATCTCTGAATTAGAAGCATCTGATTTAGACATGGTAGTTGCCGGTACTTCTGAAGCTGTATTAATGGTTGAGTCAGAAGCAAAAGAATTATCTGAAGACGAAATGTTAGGAGCTGTATTATTTGCTCACGCAGAATTCCAAGCAGTTATTAAAGCGGTTGCTGAATTTGAAGCATTAGCTGGTAAAGAGAAATGGGTTTGGGCAGCAGCGCCTAAAAACGAAGCATTAATTGCTCAAGTAACTGATGGTTACGCAACTGCAATTGGCGAAGCTTACCAAATTTCTGATAAAGCAGCGCGTTACGAAGCGTTAGGCACTGCTAAAAAAGCAGCTATCGAAGCATTCAGCAATGAAGAAACAGACGCTGATGAAATCTCAGGTGTTTTCGCTTCAATCGAAAAAGCAACAGTACGTACACGTATTGTAAACGGCGAGCCTCGTATTGATGGCCGTGATGCTAGTACAGTTCGTGAAATCGAAGTTGAAGTTGGTGTTTTACCAGGTGCACATGGTTCTGCTTTGTTCACACGTGGCGAAACTCAAGCATTAGTAACGGCAACTTTAGGTACGTTACGTGATGGCAAAATGGAAGAAACTGTTAACGGTAAATACACAGATCACTTCATGTTGCATTATAACTTCCCTCCTTACTCAGTTGGCGAATGTGGCCGTATGGGTGGAACAGGTCGTCGTGAAATCGGTCATGGCCGTTTAGCTCGTCGTGGTGTTGCTGCAACTTTACCTAAAGTTGAAGACTTCCCGTATACAGTTCGTATTGTGTCTGAAATTACTGAATCTAACGGTTCATCTTCAATGGCATCAGTATGTGGCGCTTCATTAGCAATGATGGACGCAGGTGTTCCTGTTACTACTCCTGTTGCTGGTATTGCAATGGGTCTAGTTAAAGAAGGCGATAAATTCGCTGTATTAACAGACATCTTGGGTGATGAAGATCACTTAGGCGACATGGACTTTAAAGTAGCCGGTTCTGCTAAAGGTATTACTGCTCTTCAAATGGATATCAAAATTGAAGGTATCACTGAAGAGATCATGGAACTTGCATTAGATCAAGCTAACACAGCTCGTAACACGATCTTACGCGAAATGGCTAAAGTAATTGGTTATGCACGTCCAGAATTACCAGACAATGCACCAAGCATGACAACTGTTAAAGTACACCCTGATAAAATCCGTGACATCATTGGTAAAGGCGGTGCAACTATTCGCTCTATCTGTGAAGAAACTGGCGCTGAAGTAGACATCGATGACGAAGGCCTAGTACGTATTTATTCGCCTAGCAAAGAAAATACTCAAGCTGCATTAGACATGATTAAAGAAATCACGGCTGAAGCAGAAATTGGCAAATTGTACGCTGGTAAAGTAATGAAAATTGCTGACTTCGGTGCGTTTGTTAACTTCTTACCGGGTAAAGACGGTTTAGTACATATCTCACAAATCTGTGATCGTCGTTTAGAAAAAGTAAGCGAAGAATTAACAGAAGGCCAAGAGGTTGTTGTTAAATGTTTAGACGTTGACAACCGTGGTCGCATCAAGCTTTCTATTAAAGAAGTTTCTGATGCTGAAAAAGCTGAGTTTTTAGGTGCGGTTGCTGCTTCTGAAGCGTAAGACATTCACTAATATTTTATATTAGTTATTTAAAGCGGACTTTATGTCCGCTTTTTTGTGGGTGATCATTAAGTTATAAAGTTTAAATTTGTGGTCTGAAATTAAGTTTCACCTCCACTAGCTTCGTTTATGTCGATATTCTTTCATTTGATTTCATTGTGTATGGATCTTTCATTTGAAGTGAACCAACTAGAGGGTATTGATCATTTTCAAGTGATGGAACAACTGAAAAGTACTCAACAAAAAGATAATTTAAAAAATTAACTTTCTCTTCTTTACTTAATTTTTCAAGATTTAATTCTCGTTTCTTTTTCATTGATTTATGCTTGATATCTAAATTAAAATCAATAATTATCTTATCAATTTCCTGTTTTGAAATATCTAATATTAAAGTACCATCTCTATAATAAACGACATATATATTATAATATTCATTCCCTTTGTAATCTTTTTCCCCAGTAATACTAAAAGCATAAAGTTCGAGCCACTTCTCAACCTCGCCTCTGCATTCAATTTCTTCAACTAAATGAGTTAATGAAGATAAGGAACTAGATACTCCCTTTTTCGGATAATAAGTAATATTTTCAGTATGGTAGTTTTTAAAGTTTCTTATGTGCCATCTAGCATAAAATGCATCTTCTGGGGTAATATTAAAATAAGTTAATATTTGATTTGGTATTGAGTATTTTTTTCTAAACCCCCCCTGTTTTTCATGATAAAAAAAGTCCTTCAACTTTCGAATTAACCATTCTCTCGTTTCATTTTCAGGATCAGCACCATATTCTTTAAAAAGATCAAGTATTTCAGTAATTATTGGACTCGGACTATAAAAGCTAGAATCAAGAAATTCTAAAATAGCATCACCTTTAGTGCCACCCCTTAATGTTAAATCTAATCCAGAATCCAACATCCTTTTTACAACCTTGTATTTCGGATCATCTTTAGATTCGATGTGGCTAGCCATTGAAGCTACCCATGAATTAATTGAATTACCTAAAGCGCAAACATAATTAGCATTTGCTCCATGATCTAATAAAAAATTAATTCTTTCTACATTTCCATACTGGAATGCAACCCACAACAATGTTCGCCCGTCAGTTTGCACACCAAGATTATCAGGTTCGTAATTAACCATCTCAGGATGTAAATTAAATAAAAAACGATAGAAATCTAAATCTTGGTTAAATATTGCTTTGAGATAACTTTTAGTTTGTTTATAATTTCCATCATTATCTAAAAACTTCTTATATTTGTATCTTTCTTCGAAATAAGGATTATTTTCTTTAACTTTATTAATAAAATTAATGTCATTTTTTTCCAATCTTTTCTTATATAGATTTATATTTTTTTTATTTGCTTCAAATTTATTATTATCGTCAAGTCCAGAATCAAATAATTTAACACCTTCTTTATCATTTATTTTTTTGTATGCGTCTAAAAATTCTGAGTGATCCCCCTTTACTTTAGCAACAAACCAACTATCAGATTCATTCGACCTAGAGGTATATAGTGTGAAATTCTTCTTTGTTTGAGCAAGTTCATTATTTTTATTTAGTGCATTTTGATATAAAACCTTACCCTCTTCAGATACCAATGAACTGCATATAGATTCATGTTTTTTCATATAATAATTATATTGCTCTTCATTTTTATATAAAAATGTTCCGTATTTATACGCATCAGCCATTTCTAATATTGAATTTAGATCACATTCTTCAACTTTTTTTAAAATATCTTCAATTTTCGTTAAATATAGACTTTGTTTACCTTTGGTTTTATATAGCCAATTTGAATAAACAACAAACCCATGCTCTTCAATGATGTTTCTAATATGTTTAAATTTCTCTTCATATTCCGTATATAATGCCTCGCTATCATCAGCAAGTCCCATCAAAGAAAAACATTCACTGTCATCAGGATAATAAGTCAACACATCATCAAATAGAATCTCCAAGGATAACGGAGATCTTCTTTGATCAACAACTAAGTGAGCTATTCGCTGTTTAACAAGCGCAACGTCAGTAGAAAAGTATAAATTATGCAACCCTTCTAAATAGTTAAAATTGTCTTTATCACGAAACCTTTCAACCATCCAACTTTTTGGACTTTTGAGTGCATTCATCATTTCTTCAGGTAATTCTATTGATGACCATTGCGTTAATAATCTTGGATGATTAAGCTTGTCACTTAATATTTCACTATCTAAATTTAATTCCATATCATGCATTGAATTATTCATATTTTTTTCTTGTATCAATTTATAAGATACAAAACAGTTTACTTTAATTTTCTATCTAACCCAACTAAGGCAAGCTAAAAAACATGAAATAATGGACATGCAAAGTAATACTCAAAAATGGAGCTCACGAAAAATCGAGTAATTATTATTCATTTATAAGAGCTCAACTAAGGACATCCACTCGTAAAATTTGTATTTGAATCGATAATGAAAAAGTAAGCGAAGAATTAACAGAAGACCAAGAAGTGGTTGTTAAATGTTTAGACGTTGACAACGGTGGTCGTATCAAGCTTTCTATTAAGGAAGTTTCTGATGCTTAAAAAATTGAGTTTTTAGCGGCTTCTGAAGTTTAATTCATTCATCCTTGAATGAATTAAAAGCTTTATGAATACTCTAGCGTCGGGAAACCCGCCTTGAGTATTCAGTCGCATAGCGGACTTCGTGTCCGCTTTTTGTGACTGGCGTTTAAGTACTTTATTAAGTTTAATTTCAAAAGTCTCTTTTTGGGTTTTTTATTAATTGTTTTTTTAATTAATAAAACTTAAAGAGTAAGCTTTATGAATACTCTGGC
>JALJPK010000194.1 GCA_022968985.1 Pseudomonadales bacterium
CGAAATAAACGTCACTCTAACCATTGGGCAATCAAGCCTTTTAATTACACAATTAGATAACTGGGGCTTATTAGAATTATACGCAGTGGATGAATTTCCAATACCAGTGGTACCAGTAGAAAAAGTTGAAAAACAAACCCGTATGGAAAGTTTTGACCAAGCACAAGCTGATGCCGATAACGCTGGTTTTGTTTATTTAGACTTGCAAGGTGGAAACAACGAACTGATTAATCGTTTTGTACAAGGTTGGGCATTTGGTGCATATAGTAGTGGAGATAATATCACTCAAATGGACGAATATACCGGTATCGTACAATTTCAAAATGGAGCCAAAGCCGGAAGTTACCTTTACACTCAATTTGATCAAAATAGTGTAATAAATACAGGGGCCAATCAAAGTGATTTTAATATTGATCTAAGTGATCCTCAAGCCGCTGTGCGTTTAAATATTAATCAAACTCCTTTGCAAAATTGGCAGTTATTAATTAAAGACACCAGCACTTGGTGGGCGTCAGAAAATATAGAACTGGCACAACAAGACTGGGACTCAACATCACAACAAGATATTAACCTACATAATTTAACTTGGTATCCCGTGGATAATAACGATATTAACCAAGTGGATATTGGTGGAGAAATGCAGTTAATCGCCTCAGCACAAATAGACATATTTCCAGCCCCACAACCTGATTTTTCAGACATTACAGGCTTAGGGTTTATGGCAGCAGAAGACAGTAATGAAGCATTTACATTAGGTGCAATCGGTTTAGTGAATGCTTATTTTTATCCAAAAGATTATCAACCAATAATCGATAGTGACGGCGACGGTATCAGTGACGATTATGATGACTTCCCTAATGATCCAAACGAAATTATAGACAGTGACGGGGATGGTGTAGGTGATCAATCGGATCGTTTTCCATTAGATGAAAATGAAAGTACAGACTTTGATGATGATTTAATCGGAGATGAAGCCGATTTAGATGACGATAACGACGGAGTATTAGACTTAGTGGATGACTACCCTTTTGATGCAAATCGCTCTAGTTTTTCAGAAACACAAACTAGTACATCAGAAAACACTCAAACTAATACGTCTGATTTAACTGATACTGGAACTGGAACCAGTACAATAGATGACACCCAAACCAATACGTCGACATTAAACGAAACTGGAACTCAAACTAATACGTCTTCTGTAACCGAAACGCAAACCAATACAACCGGTAACACACAAACTAATACGTCATCAGTTACTGATACAACAACACAAACCAATACAACAGATGGCACTCAAATGAATACATCTGAAGGAACTGACACTCAAACCAATACAACAGACAATACACAAAGTGGACCAGGTGAAAATGATCCAAACAATCAAAATGGTCAATCAACAACTGGAAATTCAACTAAGAAATCGGGTTCTATACAATGGGGATTTTTATTGTTATTTAGTTTAAGTTTGTTTCGTCGTAATAAAAATTAAACAAAAACAATGATCGAAAATAAAAGTTAAGCCCAGTATTTACTGGGCTTTTTTTATGGTTATGTTTTAAATTGTTGTTGCAGTAGATACTGACTTAATATTCGTAATGGGTTAAAAACCATAATAGAAATCACTTTCATTGTATATGTTATAACATTAAATCTAAGAGCGATAAAAAATTTAATTTCAATTGGTTACAGCTGCTGCAACACAATTTTAAAACATAGCCTTTTTATTTTCTTATTTTCACTATTTCCAAATAATATTGCATAACAACTCCCTTGACCTCTTTCATATTCCATTTTAGAATTTACAGATTATTTGTTTGGAATCAAATTAATATAAATAAAATGAAATTAGGAATGAATTATGACAAACAACATTGAGCTAAAACAACAAATTCAAGACATCATTAAGCAAGTTAATACTGTGCATAAAGACAATAAATCTATTGCGGCTCTCATTGAAAATATAAAAATAGTGATGCAGAGCCACCCTAATAGCAGAATAGAATTAGGGGCTTGTATTAATCAATTAAACACGATCAAAAAAGAATTAAACCAACCTCATAAAAGTATTCAATGGGTTAATCTATTAGCTGGTAGCATTAGCATTGGGCATAGACCAAAAATCAAAGATATAAAAATTATGAAATCAATGGGAGTTACTCATATATTTACATTACTTTCAGAAAAAGAAGGAGCTAAAAAAATAGAAGAAGCTACATTAAAACAAGATTTAACTTGGTTATGGTTACCTCTTGCCACTGCGAACCCACCAACTGAAGACAAATACAAAGACATACTCTATATATTAAATATTTGTCAAACACAGCTAAAACAAGGCGCTAAGATTTACATTCATTGTTCAGCAGGAATTCACCGAACCGGTATGATTACTTATGCCCTGCTAAAACATTTAGGCTTTGACAAAGATCAAGCCCTCACATTACTGTCTAAAATGAGAACTGTCACAGGTAAAAATGTGGGAATCCATCGTATTGCTTGGGGGGATTCTTTTGCTTAACTAATCAACTATAGAAATAAACCAAGTCAATTGATTTTTTCCACAATATTTTGTCATTCCAATCTACAAAAACTCATGGAAAAAACATTCAGATAATAAATGGCTTTTTTGTTATATATTATATAAAAGTTGGTTTTTAAAACCCTATATATTATCTCTTTTTAAGTTTTGTAATTAGTGTAAATAAATAGGGCCATCATTACTGTTGGCTTGGTAGAATTCTTTCCCTGAGCAGGAGTGACAATTTTGTAATTTTTGTGGTTCATCTGTTTTAAAACTTTTATGACATAAGCTGCATGCGTATTGATCAGCAGGTACCACATCACCAGCATGTAAATGCAGGTAAGAATCATTACGCAGATCACACTGTTGGTTGAAATTTCGCCAATCTTGGTTCATTTGACCAAATGCCTGATTGATATTTATAATAATCCTGTTTTCAATATGCTCTAAATCAAACTCAAGCCAGTCAGCAATGGCAATAGAGGCTTGTTGTAATTTTGATTGCTCAGAATGTGGTTGATTCATAATTTAATCTTGCCTTTTTTATTGAACATTTGGGTGAGCATTAAAGCGCTGGTTAAAGGATAAAAACATTATTATTTGTATCGCTATGTAATCATTAAGCTGATCGTTTAATAAAGCGGATGTAGTTACAAGAAGGATTCATTAAAATAAAATTCTAATCTTAGATTAACACCTGATTTATTTAATATTGATAAGTTCACTTATCACCTATAACATTTAAATTATAGCTTATACGTTGAATATCATTAGTTGAAGAAACCAATTGTAGCAAAACTTTACAAATGTAATATCCCTTATTTTATTTTTTTATTTAATACATAAAAGATTAAGTCGATTATTTAACCTGTTTAAATTTTAGATTTCCGATTTTTAATTTTTAATTTTTAATTTTTAATTTTTTATTTTTTATTTTTTATTTTTTATTTTAATTAATTGGTGTTTTATTGCCTTACCCTGTGTGTTTTATAAACCCTTAACCTTGTTTGAGATAACCAAAAAAACCACAAAAAGTGACAAGGATAATCTATAACAACCTTTCTATTTATTATTACTCTCGGAATTCACACATTCTAGCTCCTCCACTTTTTTTAGCTTTATACAGTCCTTTATCGGCTATTTCAACGCTTTGTTCAAAATCTACAGTTAAACCGAGATGATTGATTACCGAATAACCACCACTAATACCCTCTTCTTTAATTGATAATTCTTGCATTTTGTTTTGATACAATTCGGCAACCCGTTTAAACCAATTTTGGGCATTTAATTTTGAACAATTAACTAATAAAGCAATAAATTCATCCCCACCCCAACGGCCTACCACATCATGATCCCTTAAATTTCCTTTTAAAATACCACCTATTATTTTGATGCATTCATCACCTTGATTATGGCCTAATCTATCATTTATTGATTTAAAATCATCCATATCAATTAATACCAAAATACAATCGTGTTTATTTCGTTTTGCATAATTTAATAACTTTTCTGAAGACTCTCTAAAACCATAACGGTTAAATATTTGACTGGTCGGATCAATTAATGCGTATTCTTCTAATATTTTTTTACGCATATTAAGGTTATCCATATTATTTTTTTGTGTTATTAAATGATCCACACGACAAATTAATTCCTCCTTAAAAACGGGTTTAATAATATAATCATCTGCACCTAAATTAAATAAATCAATTCTTCTTGCTGGGTCATCAAAACCAGTAGTAACTAAAATCGGCAATGTACTAATTATTTGATTATGATGGCAACGAATTGTACTAATTAAAGTACTTCCACATTCCCCTTGCTCTAAAATCAAATCTAATATAACCAATTTATATGATTCATAATTTTTTTCAATTAATCGATTAGCTTTTTTAATTTCTACACAATGATCTACTACAAAACCCAATGCTTCTAGTTGAGCTATCTCTAATAATGCAATTGACATTATGTCTTCAACCAATAATACACGACCTTTAAATTTTTTATTTTGTATAGTAATAACACGTTCAACACTACGAAATAACCCAGCTAAATCACTTTTATTAAATACTCCTGTAACCCCTTTAGAATAAGCTAAACCCAATATTTCCGTTGATAATTCAGCTGTAATTAAATAAATAGGTAAAACCTTCATTTCCATTTTATTACGAACGTAATTTACTAAATCAATATGATTCCCATTATCTAAATAATACGAAACGGTTATAAATTCAATATTATTATCAGCTAATATTTTATACGCTGATTTAAGATCATTAGCTCGATAAACAATCACACCAGCGGCTATAAAACCAGTTTCTAAAATTTCAAAAAATAAGGGGTTAGGCTCAACAATCAATACGCGCATAATTAGTTTTATTTACATAATAAATACATACAATTAGTATAGATATATTATTATAGCGCAGTTAATTTTTTTGTAATCTAATATTACAATGAGTAGCATACTGTAAAAATAGTTGATTGAATAAACTTCATACGCCTACAATATAATAAAAACTCCTTTAATTTCACATCTATAACACTCATAGATTAAGTTTAAATATTCACATTACTATATTTTTTAATAACTGGAACAAATATTTAAGGAAAGAATTTAAAATAAACAACCCAATAAAATCACTTATAAATTATGAGCATTAATATATATCCTTTTAATATTATTTTAATTATCCCATCCTACCCGTTACTTTTTATATTGTTGATTTTGTAAATACTCAAATACACTGTAGTTATCAACATCATCCAGACTAAAAAAATTATCCCACAAGTTGATCATACAAAACAGGCATCCACTCTAAGATATAACGATCTAAAAAGGCCCACAACATCACTAGTTCAATCTGTGTTTACTCAGACTAATATTTTTGCATAATCCAGTTCTCCTACCATTTATTATTGGTAATACAGATTATTGTTGAGGATGCTGTATTGCATCCAATTTAAAACGATTGTCTTGTTTGTTATTTAAAACAATCGATTTAACCACAGCAAACTCTACTGTCAAATAACCTCCTTAGGCTGATATTCTTGTAATGTTTCCACCCAATTGATCAAACTATCAAAAAAACTGGTGATAACAACAGAACCAAATCTAAAACCATTACCTACTTCAACTTTTTTACCTCGTGAAATATCCTTATTTCAATAATTCGATGCCTTTAAATGTCCATGTTTTATTTTATTGTTAATATTATTGTGTAATTTCTTATTACCTAACTTTGTTTCCCGTTTATTTTTTAAGTGTATGTCTTGTTAATATCCTTAGAGGTTTAAACATCTAATTTTTAATCAAACCTAAACCTAAACCTAAACCTAAACCTAAACCTAAAGCATAGAACCAGAAAAATATTAATATCATCCTTATTAATTTTAATGATCACTATTTTATTCTGTCAATCAACTTCAAGCAGTGGGTGCTTTTGTCGTTTTAATTTGTGGATAATAGTGCTTTCATGGGTGTACAAAAATAAAAAAGAGCATGCTCTCACACTGTTGATTTCACTTCTAAAATTCAAACTCTGCTTAGAGTTAACCAAGTAAAAACGACGATCTAAAAAATTTAAAGATAGTTAAAAAACTGCACCTTAAAACTGCACAAATCGACGTTGTTATAAGCAAATGTT
>JALJPK010000195.1 GCA_022968985.1 Pseudomonadales bacterium
GACGATCAGTTGTTTATTTCAAAAACCAGCAGTGGTTCAGTGTTGTATTTCACCTCTTTTGTTAATGGCTCTTGGTCAAGTGAAGAACTTTTATGGGATGCTCAGGATCCACAGATTATATTTGACCACGCCAATAATCAGCAGCCGTTGATTTGTTATCGTGCTCAAACACAATTAATCTGTAAATTGTATAAAAACAATCAATGGCAAACCGTATTTGATCAACAAATATTAGAGTCCTCCTCTGATGAATACCCATACGGTATCGTGTTAAGAGCAAATTCCCAGGGTATTATGTACTTGGCTTACAATGACTTGGTAAATAACGACTTAATAGTGGTCACGAGTATTGATGCAGCCCGAGACGATTGGCAGTTCAGTAAAATCAGTTCCTGGATTTCTGATGGTTATGATATGGCGTTAGCGGCAGATGGATCTCCTAGAATTGCCTTTTTATTGTACGACACAGCGATATACGGCATACCTCGAAATCGAGGAACCGGTTGGGATTCTGAAGAAATATCCACTGCAAAAGACGCCACCAGTATTTCGTTAAACATCAGCCCAAGCAATTCATTACAAGCTGTATTTAGCAATGATGGTAAATTAATGTTGTCCGAAAAAGGTGCCACCAGGTGGTTAAACTACAATGTGCAGTTAAATGCTGAGATTGAACTTAATTCATTAAATGTAACAAGTGATCAAACTGGCAGTGTTAAAATTAGTTATTTTGATCCTACCTTCGATCGTAGAATGTTATTAAGTAGAAAACTTAAAACCGATTTTTCTCAACCAGAAAAATGGTTGGTTTTACGTCCTTTTAGTATTGATCAAGCGCATCAGTCTACTATGCACTTAACATCCGATGATCAACTTTACTTTTATTATTCGCATAATAAACAACTCAAACGAAATAATATCGCCACATATTTGTCTTATGTACCTAACGACTTTAAAGGCCTGTATAACATTAACAATACGTTATCATCTAAAAAAGATTCCGACTGGGATGGTATTAAAGACGACAAAGACGAAGAAAATATTTTGGATATAGACAATGACTTAATTTTAAATATCATCGACGACGATATAGATGGTGATTTGCGATTAAATGAAGATGATCGTTTTCCGTTTGATAAAAATGAATGGGCGGACTTAGATTTTGATGGGTTAGGCGATAATAGTGATCCAGATATGGATAACGATGGAATCTTAAATGAAGATGATACGTTTGTTGCCGACACCGATAATGACGGCATCGACAATTTATTTGATGACGATGACGATAACGATGGGGTTAATGACGATCAAGATCAGCGCCCATTAGATGCCAATTTAATTTATAACCCATTTAATGATACCGGTGTGGATCTTTGTACTGACGGCAGTGATATTAACTTAGATTGTGCAACATTAATTGAATTTACCCAACAAGATGGTGCTTTAGGTTTAGATGCTCTAGCAGCTAAAGGTGAGATGTATAAAAAAGGTTCGGGTCGTAAAGGCTTTGATTTTACTAAAATTGCTGCCGACGGTTCTGTTTACACCTTGGCGTTTCCTACTGAATTTCAATTTGAAACGGTTGAAGATGAAGAGAAAGTGATTATTCCTGAATTTCATCATTGTGTATTAGATAATATTACTGGGTTAATGTGGGAAACCAAACACGCAAATGTGGATGAAGATGAATATCGAGAAATCGGCCATTATAGATCGTTCTTGCAGTTCGATGACACCCATTTTTATGTGGATGCTATTAATGCTGCTCAACGTTGTGGTTATGACAACTGGCGACTACCTACTCCAAAAGAGCTTTGGGGGATCACCGATTACAGTTTAACCCAAGCAATGGTTGAGGACTTGGAGTATATGAGTGATATGGGTCCAGATCTGAATGTAATACGTCGAATGGATCCACAATTTTTCCCATTGGCTATGGGGGTTTATTGGACATCTGAGCGACTAATCACTTTAGAGCGAGATGGCGAAGGTGCACCAATATTAGATGATAATGGTGATGGTATTGTGCTTGATGAAGACGATTGGTTGGTCTGGGCGTATTTTGTTAATAATTCGGCCACTATCACTATAAATAAAGTGATAGTGGATCAGCTTTATCAAAAGCCGATAGTGGGTATAAGATTGGTCCGTGATACAACGGTAGGAGAATAGAAATGCTTAATATAAAAAACTTTTTAAAGGCCTCTGCCTTAGTTGTTTTGATGGTCCCAAGTGCTTGGGCAGTTGAAGATCTAGGTGCTTATCAGCAATTTTGTAAAATTGATTACAATGCAAAAAATGAAAAAAAGACCCATTTTATTGATCATGATAATGGCAGTATTACTGATAAACGAACGGGTTTAACTTGGCAGGTTTGTGCATTGGGTCAGAACTGGGCAGGCAACGATTGTGAGTTTAATCCCAGTGAGCATACTTGGATAGATGCTATGGAGATAGCTGAACAAGCGCAATTGTCAGGCTCCGATAATTGGCGATTACCATCAATCAAAGAATTAATGTCCATTGTGGAGTTTCAATGTTCTTTTCCAGCAATGAATAAAAAAGTATTTCCAGATCCAGATATATGGTTTCACTGGAGCTCAACTTATAATACAAACTTTGTGAAAACAGGCGAGCAGGATTTTGATGTTGCTGTAATGGGCATTGATTTTAATGCAGGTAAAGTTCAGTGGACCGACCCTCTTACATCAGAGGCGCGGGTTCGTTTAGTGCGTGACGCTGATAAATGATTGCGTAGTTTTGATTATAAAGTAGGTTACATTGAATTTTGGTTTTTAGCCCTGGCTTTAAACCTTAGTTTTAATCCCGCCTTTAAATAGTGCTTTGAATTTAACTCAAAGTGATTCAAAGCGCTAAATTATTCTTATCGTTCATTATTTAGTTGTTTGTCCAAGAGTAAAATGGGTGATTGTTTGGCTAAATACTTCGTAGTTAATGTGAAAGTTTTTTCGGTGTAAAAATAACAATAATAAGGAAGTGTCACAGATTTTAATTTAAATCTATTGTTAATTATGTGGATTGCCTTGTAAGAATATGTAAGATTTGTCTATAAAATGAAAAACACAAATTTCATAATAAAGACTAAGTGTTTTTTTAGTCAAAATTTAGCTGTTTGTTAGCTTGGTTACTTAACAAAACTCCCCTAGTTTTGTAAGTTTATGTCAATAAACCGGCATATTAAGGCAAAATAACGGCACTTTTATCACGTTTATAGCTTTTTTTCTGATCAATCTCTCATAATTTGCATTCACTAATATACACAGCTTCCCTTATTTTTTAATATTACACAGTTATTACAAAACTGTTACAAAGTAATTCCGCAGCCAACACAAAGTATATGTGTGGTAAAGGGATTGTTAATTTATGTTTTGTGAATCTAACCTTTTTTTATTTTGGAGGAATCAATGTCGTTTATTAAATCCCTTGTAAATGTGTCGCTGTTTGTTGGTGTAATGGCCTTAGTGCCCACAAGTTACGCATTAGTGGATATTGATAGTATTAATATTGCTAATAGCCCCGGTGAAACTCTTGTTGCACCAAGTAGTGTCGTAGTGGTTGATCCATTTATAACCTTGGATAATGATGGCAACATTGATGGTGTTATTGTCAGCCTTAATCAGTTTGCAGATAATAAATTGATTCTAGATACAGTAAAAGCAGATGCATTAGGTTTTGATGTTCAAAACCTTGAAAGCAAAGGTTTATTAATTGTAATCGCACAAGCATCCAATGGTGCCGATCCAAGAAAAGTACAACAAGTACTACGTTTGGTTGAAATTGAAGTGGGTGCCGATGAGCCTGATACTCCAATCGAAGTTACCTTTAGTGTGGGTAAAGACGCGTTGTTTAATTCGGAGAATAGTCACTTTTACGAATACATAGTAGCGGATAAAATTGATTGGTTTGACGCATATCGAGAGGCGGAAGGCAGAGAGATTTATGGTTTTCCTGGCTATTTAGTGACCATCACCAGCGAATCAGAGCAAGATTTTGTAAAAGTAAAAGTTAGTGGTGAAGCATGGATGGGTGCCAGTGATGCCAATCCCGCTAAGTTATTCGACGAGCTTGGATTAGTGATTGATACACCAGCTGATGGTGTGAGTATTGGTGAGGATGAATGGTTTTGGGTGTCTGGACCAGAAACAGGTCAGCGTTTTTGGCATGGATTAGGCCGTGACAGTATTGCCACCGAACATGTGCCAGCGACAGCTTTTCCGATTGAAGGTGTCGATGGTGAAGACATGTATCATAATTGGAGATATCATGTGGAGCCTAATAATTCCAATGATGAAGATTTTTTACATATGTGGGGCGATGGTATTTGGAATGACTTTAAACGCAACTCTGGTCATATTAATGGTTACATAGTTGAATACGGTGACAGCAACAATATTTTGCAAAATTTGTTTACAACTAAAACCATTGCGTATGGTGAAAACTCAGATGTGAAATTTACAAGTGAACTTAATGTGTCTATTGCTGAAACCAAAACGTTAGTAATGACAATAAAAGCAGAGAATTTAACTGAAGTAGACGGAGATAGTTTTAGTTTTGAATTAACTGGAGTGGGTGCAAATTTATTTAGCCTTGATGCCGATGATAAATTGTTATTTAACATGGCGCCAAAAGATGAATCTGGTGTAGCTGCAACCGATTACCCTGTGGAAATAACAGTTACCAATCAATTTGATAAAACAAATACACAAATCTTTATTATTACCGCGTTATTGGATTCTGATAACGATGGACTTGAAAATTATCTTGCTGATTCTGATGATGATAATGATGGTATTAAAGATATATTCGAAGATTTTCATGATGATCCGATTAAAAATGATTTTGATGGCGATGGAATCATTAATAGTCTTGATGATGATTCAGATGGGGATGGTATTTTAGATAAAGATGAAACTGCTGCAGATATCGATAACGACGGTTATGGTAATTTTATAGATATTGATTCTGATGGTGATTTAATTTCCGACAAGTATGAAACTGATAGCGATTTTGATGATGACGGGATACCTAATGCTTATGATGTTGATTCTGATGATGATTTAGTGCCCGATGTTTTAGAAGCTCAGTTCTCGATGTTAGATGCGGATGGTAATGGCATTATTGATATATTGGATATGAATACAATTGTTGTAATCGATCTTAATAATGATGGTGAAGTGGATAACAAAGATACATTAATTTTAGACGCTAATAGTGATGGTATTTTAGATGCGTTAATTATGTATGTTAATAACGAGGGTATTTCAGATACGTTAATTATATACGTTAATAACGAGGGTGTTGTGGCCCTGCTTGATACACAAGCTGATACATTTACTGATCCTTTAGTGCATACAGATACTGATGGCAAAGCCGATATATACGATTTTGACAACGACAACGATGGTATTAAAGACATTTATGAAAACGTAACCGCTCCAGATGGTACTGAGCCAGCAGACAGTGATTCAGACGGAATCATCGATTATTTTGATGTGGACGTGACCTTAGGTATTGATTTAAATCAAGACGGCATCGATGACGCAGTTAAAATGTTAGACACCGACGGTGATGGTGTGGCCGATTCATTGGATTTAGATTCAGACAATGATGGTATTTTAGATATCGTAGAATATGAGCAAGTGGATGACAATAATAACCGTGCACCCTCTGCCATTGATTTTAACGATGACGGCATAAACGACAACAACGTTGATTTTGTATTTGCAGCACCAGCGGATACCGATGCAGATGGTATTCCAGATTTTAAAGACAGCGATTCTGATGGTGACGGTGTTAACGATATTGAAGCAACTGTGTTTAGAAATTTTGATTTGGATGACGACGGTAAAATAGATTTGATTTTGTTTGACGGTGTTGTGACTTCAGTAGACGATGACAAAGACGGCATTGTGGGATTTGCTGATGATGAGCCGTATCAGCGTGGTAGTTCTGATGATACTGATGGTGATGGTATTCCAAATCGTATTGATTTAGATGATGATAATGATGGTATTTCTGACATCATGGAACGTGTTAATGGCGTTGATGGTGACGCTGATAATGATGGCATAATCGATCGTTTGGACCCAGACAGTGATAATGATGGTATTAGTGATCGTATTGAAGCGGGTTTACCT
>JALJPK010000196.1 GCA_022968985.1 Pseudomonadales bacterium
TTATCCGAAGGATTATGAGTACAACCACCGTCACTCACACATAAATCCCATTGATCAAAGGTTACTTCAGCTTCCATCATTTTAAATGGCTTTATTGTTACTTTATGGGCTGGCATTTCTTCATCGTACCAATCATCTTTATCCGAGCCCATTACGAAACTTCCACCTGGAATTCCTACTAAATCCCCGACATATTCACCATAGTTAGAGAGTTTATTAGCATGCCCAAATGATGCGACTACTAATATCTGCACAAAAAATGTGAATGTAAATAATATTTTACCAATTTTAAATTTATTCATTTTAAACCTTTTATTTGATAAGCAAGAATTGAAAATGAGTCATATCATTCCCTTTATGGCACTTTAGCAAAATACGATCGACTAGACACTGAAAATATAGATGACACATAGTGTAAAAGGGAGCTAGTTACTTGCCCCCTTTTTACTTTATTTAATAAACAACCTATTACAGTAATCCAATACTGAGAATCCAATACTGAGGGTCAAGCCTTTAGTTTGACATAGACACTCATAATACCTTATGAGAGTAAGCTATCACCCACTTCAACAAGCACAAAAAAGCCCGATTAAATCGGGCTTCAAACAAATCCAGAAGTGACAACATATAGTCATCGTGTCTAGCATCTTAACTAGACAGCCAAAAATCAAACACTCTAAAAAACCAATATTAGTTTTGTCGAGGTAAACCATCAACTTATAAGAGGAACTTCTAGACTCTCAAAACGAATCAATAAAACCCACATGACACACACAACAAAACTCAAATGCACAAGCCATTTCTTCAAGACATAAAAAAGGCCAGTACTTTAGTACTAGCCTTTTTCGAATAACAAAAAACAATTTTTAAGTCAGATTACATTGGGGGTTTAGGCCTATTGTGTGTGTCTGAGTAGTATTCTTTTATTTTTATTTCTTTCCGCATTTTAAAAAATTTAAAACAAAATATTAATCGGCCACAGCCGCGCCACCATCGGCAATGCTCCAACCTAATGTATCAATTAAATAAGTACGGCCAGTATCTGCTAATGAGCCTGGAGTATAGGTGCTGTTGCCGCCATCAAATACTACATTTTCTTTTGGAGTTATTTGAGCACTCCAGCCAGCTAATAATGCGTCGTAGTTTGGGGTTGAAAGCGTGACGTCTTTAAACAGCTTACCCATATTAGTCACACTGGTGATATCCCACATACTTACGTCTTGATCAAAACTAGTAGCGCCTTGAAACATGCCGTATTTATAGCTTTCAACTCCCCCCATACTGGTAACTGAAGACACATCCCATAAACTTAGGTCTTGATTAAAGCTGGTGGCACCAGAAAACATACCGCCCATTTTCCTCACCGAGGAAACATCCCAACCGCTTAGGTCTTGATTGAAGTTAGTAGCACCATAAAACATACCGTCCATTCTCGTCACCGACGACACATCCCAACCGTTTAGTTCTTGATTAAAGGTAGAGGCATCATAAAACATTTTATAAATATCTGTCACCGAGGATACATCCCAACCGCTTAAGTCTTGGTTAAAACTACCCGCACTACGAAACATAGATGTCATTTCCATCACCGATGATACATCCCAATTACTTAGATCTTGGTTAAAATTGCTGGCACCAGAAAACATATCGCTCATAGTTATCACCGAGGACACATCCCAACCACTTAAGTCTTGGTTAAAACTGCTGGCATTATAAAACATACGATACATATTCTCCACAGATGACACATTCCAACTGATTAGGTCTTGGTCAAAACTACTGACACCATTAAACATATCACTCATACTCCTTACTGACGACACATCCCAACTGCTTAGATCGTGGTTAAAACTACTGGCACCATAAAACATTTCACCCATATTCGTCACCGAAGACACATCCCAACTGTTTAAGTCTTGGTTTAAACTGCTAGCACCAAAAAACATACGGTACATACTCGTCACCGAAGACAAATCAGGAACATCATCAGTATTCATTTCCATATTTTCTGCATAATAAAAAGCTTGGTACATTGACTGCCAAACATTACTCCCCCAATGTTCCACCGACAATAACTTTCTAGAGTCTGAATTTGGAGATGTATTTCTATTAAAATAAATCTGCGGATAAGTACCAGTTATGATCACCTGATATTCGCCCGCTTGGCTGTAGGTATGTGTAATTTCACTGGTGACGTTGTTATTAGTCTCGCCATCCCCCCAATCCACGTTAAAGTCATAACTAAATAGCTCGCTCAATTCTATCGTAAGTTGATTATCGTCGCTTTGGCCTTCGTTATCTGTTTTCCAAATAGTCACAAACGCATCAGGTAATACTGTTACCCAGCGCGTGATACTAGCTTGATTCCCTGATGCATCGGTTGCGGTGTAAAGTACAGAGTAACTGCCTATTTGAGTGTCATCTACATTACTGGTTATAACAGGCACGGTGCTTTCGTCAATATTATCAGTCACATTTGCACCTAACTCGAAATATGCAGTGCCTAGGTAGAGTTTAATTTCAGGCTCGCCGTTTAAAGTCAGTACGGGGGCTTGAGTATCGACTTCAACTTGAGTTTGTGTTGATGTACCGGTTTCAGATTGGATTTGAGTTTCAGACTGAGTATCAATTTCGTCAGAGGTATTATCACTGTCTACACCACATGCGGTTAAACAAAGCAAAGACGACATTAGTAAACTAGACACATTGAGTAGCTTCATATTTTTATCCAAATTTTTGAAATTAGGTGATTTAAAAAAGCGGGATTATATCACAGTAGACATTGAACAAATAAAAGATAAGAAAGAACAAACTATAAAAGTATAACCATTTATGTCAGCGTACTTTCTCCCATTACATTAAATACGTATTCTAGGGGTCACGTTCTAGAGGGAAGATCAAGTCGCTTGCTTCATGATACTTTTCAATTAGTATTGTGAAGCAAGTGACTTGACCCCTAGACTTATATTTTCCAACCATTCACTCCCTTTTAAATTCCAAACTAATGTTATACATCTTTAGCGCACGGAATTGATTCTTGTTATAAATGTTTACATGGTAATTATTTGATATAATGACTTTTACTTAACTATTACTAAATTCTTACATGTTAAATAAATATCAAATAGGTTATTAAATGCTTAATCGAAATCAATTTTTTCCTAACATCATTATTCTTTCATTCGTTTTATTTCTTAGCAGTTGCCCACTGGAGAATAAGAAAGTTCCCATATCAGAGCAAGAGCAAGAGCAAGAGCAAGATGATTCAAACATAGGAAATTCTAATATAACTAATAATACTTTAGAGTATCTCTTTACCGATGATAGCCCTTGTCGATTTATAATAAATTTAGTCGAATTTGAGGATGGGATTAAACAGGTTACTTTATTAGAAAATATTGATGACTGCCTAGAAACTGTAGACTTTTCAGATGAGACCAACTGGACACAGCAACGATCCACATTGCTATACAAATTAACAGTTGGGCAAGGCGGTACTGATGTTGACATCCGATTTATTGCTCAAGATTTAGCAACATTATTTAAAGCGCGAATACTTGATGAGGACATGAACTTGAGATTAGGGTCATATTCAACACCCTCTCCTCGATCTGTTATTCAAGAATCATTAGATGAAGGCGAATACTATATTGCGATTGATCATCATTATTCTGAAAATCAGATTGGCTCAGTTTATTTTGAGCTTAGTAGTTTTAACGCACAAATGAAATATATTGAAGAAATTCCAGAGCCTACTATCCTTTCACAAGCCAAAATGGAAGATAACTTAATATTTGAATTAATCATATCTGAACCAGGAATATATCGATTTAGACAAGAATATGAAGAATATAACGGCGCGATATCTTTTAGTGATTTACAATTATATGATCTTTATGGTGTCCCATTAATAAAATTCTTCTTAAATGAAAACTGGGTTTTTTCAGAACATTTCTTGCAAGCTGGAAAATATTACGTCACTGCAAAAGGTGGGAGTCGACCATTTTTCTTTAATTTGCAACATCATACTTATAATGAGTCGCAATTCACCCTATCAGAAAAAAGTGAAGTGGGAGTTAGCAACGAAACACCTTATTCGATTCTTTTAGAACAATCTTATACACAACAAGATTACACGCTTAAACTTAACCAAGAAAATTACAAACAAATTGTTGAATTAGTCAATATTCACAAGCAACAAAATTATAATTTAAAATACGCGTTAACTAGAATTTTAATAAGTACCAATCAAGAAAACAATAACGGTATATTAAGTACGATCTCTGAATACTCATGTGAAATTTCAGGAACTTATTTTGAAATAAAATCAGATGACGAATCCGCGCAATATTACACAAATAATTGTGTCATGCATTCTGGACCTGTCACATTTCGTCGTTATATTGAAAATGGTGAAAGTGGAAGAGAATCATATTCAATGAGTCTAGAAAATGGATATCAAATAATTGTTGATCAAAAGTATTCAAATAACCCTCATTTAATTTATAATGAAATTTTTATTAACTCTGAAGAATTTGGTAGTTTTTTAGCTAGATCTAATAGGTTTGATGGCAGACAATATATTTTTGCTGCTAATGACACTTATTTAATTAAAGGTTATGACCAATCATTTTATGAAGAAATCAGCCCTTGTTTATATCACTTTGGAACTAGGTATGAATTAAATGGACTGAATTTAGATGAATTTGATTATATTAAAAATGATTGCGTAGAAAATTTTAATTTCGAAGAAACTACAATCTGGCAACACCCTAAAAGTGTTTTAGAATACACCTTAACAATCGAAAAGGACAATACCGATATTGAATCGTTTTTTGGCTTAGATCAATCAAGGCATACTTATTTAAACGTTTCAATATATGATCAAAATTTAAATCCAATTTATGATCAACCTTACTATAATAGATCAGTAAATATTAATAAAACTTTATCAGCAGGCACTTACAAAGTATATTTAAGAAATAGTTATGCATCTTTAGAGTATATGAGAAATATTTTGATTCAAATTAAAGCAGACAATTCTAACTTTGAATTTAATCGAGAATGGACTGAAGCTCAACTATTAGTAGATTCATTAACAGATTATTGGCAAGGAGATTCAAAAACTCAAGAATATCAATTAGAGATATTTGAGGAATCTAATATCATTATAGATGTAATTACTAATCCAGAATTTGAATTTATTTTAGAATCAGAAATATCCACTCTAATTAGTCAACAATACGGATCTCAAAACAACCCAGTTAATTTGAAAATAAAATTACCTAAAGGCGTATATAAACTATCATTAACAAATACCCAACCGAGCAACCAAGATATTAAATTAGTATTGAAATCGAGTATTGAAAATTCTTTAAGTATTGAAGCGCTGTATTCAATTTAACTATAAGAGCCCTACTTACAAAGACAGCCATACTAATTCAGCCTAAATTCCATACCAGTAACTTCAATTCATCGATTTCCTAACAAACAATTGTCACCGCTTATTTTAGCGGTAACAATTTTTAACGCTCAACCCACACAATTTCAAGAGGGTCAGAGTCGTTGAAAAACGCTCTGTTTTTAACGCTAATGGAATCTCCCCATCAAACACTCACACATGCCTGTCACAAACACTAAGCAATCAGTAAAAGCCCAAGCCCGCCCTCAAAAACCATAAGATAGTGTCTATTAACTGATCTTGCAAGAGCCAATTTTTACTTAAAAATCAAACATATACGAAAGTGAGCGACCGCTTACTTTTGAGTGCTTTTTATGCAAAAGAAAGTAAAAATCAAGCAGAATAAACTTTATTTTCCAATGACAATTAAGTTTAATTTTCAGCTAAAAAACCGATAGAAAGTTATCAAACCCAAATGAATTATATGCCTGTCCATAACAATTAAAAACAGGAAAGGAACAGGCACAGAAACCACATTAGATCATCTCACATATTTATGACAGTTTGATGACAATCTAACAGCCAAATGAAAATAAAAAGACAGCCAAAAACAAAGAACGTTAGTATTACACCCGATTTCGCAACGGGCTTAGGAGCCTAAAGTCCAAACCAAAGTTCAGGCCAAAGTACAGGCCAAAGGCAGCCCTTTGTTTG
>JALJPK010000197.1 GCA_022968985.1 Pseudomonadales bacterium
CCCTACTATTGCCGAAAAACTCCTCCGCTATTGATTAAATTCTCGGCCGTTCGTCAGGGACATCCATATCCCACTCACTCTAAGCGCCATCCTGCCGCTTCGCTTCGACAATTTAACCAATAGCTCCGGCGGCAATACAAGGGGATTGCTGGCTCCGTTGCTAATTCTTGTGAACGACGGAACATTTACTACATAAAGCATTTGTTCTAGTAATATCTTCTGATTAATTCGCTAATTTCAGTGATAAAAAAAGCCTGTCCCTTATTAGTTTAAAATTCAACGAAACTGTAAAAGTTATTGTTATAGCTAATATTTATCTAAATCAAATTCATCATGTTTAAACATCCATATTAATATGGATCATCTTCTATAATTGGAGTGACATATGAGATTATTTTTTCAATATCTAACAAAATAATCAAACTATTATCATACATAGTAACCCCCTTTATAAATCCACTTTTTGTATCGCTATCAGTTAGTCTTGGAGCGACATCAATACTTTTAGTCGCAATATTGATCACCTCACCTACCGAATCAACAACAAAGCCCACCATTTCATCTTGGCTAAAATCAACAAGAAGAATATTGGTATTATCATTAGGTTCTTCGTGAGGCAAATTAAACATCATTCGGGTATCTATAACGGTGACTACATGGCCTCTTAAATTGATAAGACCACATATATAAGCGTTTGTACCTGGAACAGGAGTGATTGGTGTATACCTAAGTATTTCTTTTACTTGCAAAGTATCCACAGCAAATAATTCATTATTAATAGAAAATGTAACCCATTGACTAGATTCAATTTCTTTATCAATAGTACGGGCCCTAGTGGAAGTTCCGGAACTCTCGTTAGTTGTTCGTTTCACACGCTCATTCTCCATGCTAAATTACCTTTAAGACAGAAGTTTTTCAACTACATTAATTATAGAGTGTATCTTGAAATGGTCAACTTAGTTGAGTTTAATAGTATATCGAGAGTACAACGTCCTACTTTTTACCAGATAAGAACATTGGAGATTAAACGAATTAGAGATATGGGTGAGAAGCCGCAACAGCTAGCTAGGCATACGTCTGCGGAAATGAAAAAAATTATGACACAGGGCACGATGAGATTAGATGGATTAAAATGGAAGCTGACCTTCAGCTTCCAGACACTTCATATGCGCTCAGATCAAACTATAACTTCCAAATGATACCCAGCGAATCATCGGACTTTGGCAGCTGTGAAATGATTATCCATAAAAAGAAGGCTCAACCCCCAGAACAGGCCCATGGCCGTATTGCCCGAACATATTTACACATGGACCAAGTGTATAGCAAATACAGCATGAGCAAGCAGCAGCGTAAGCTAATGGTATCTTGGGATAATCAGTACCCAATTACTGACATAGAATATGCGAGGACTGCTGAAATATTCAAGTTGCAGGGCAATATAAACCCAGTGGCCAATAAACGCTGCAGTGATAGCTAAGTATCACCCATCTACTCTTCTGCCTATCGATGAGTATGGTGTTTATTTAAGATGTGTTTAAAGCGCAATCAGACAAGGACTCGGGCTACTTAGACTTTGCAGGGTGCATAAAATCTGCCTGTCATTGCACTTGATAATTTTAGTAAATCGCAGCGGCGACAAAAAAGGGGATGGTGGCTTTGTCGCTAATGCGATGTACGACGTCACTTTTATCTACAGCTCTCATTGATACTAGTGATACCCGCAGATTTATTGGTGAATTAGCAGTGATGAAAAGAGCCTGCCCCCTATTAGTTTTAAGGGTGCGCCACTGTCTATTTTATCGCTATAGGTAACCGTGACTACCCAAGAGCGCCCCAGCTATAGCGATAATACTGATAGTCAGTAAAAAAATATGCATGATATGTAATCGTTTAAACGCCTTGTCACAGTCACGCTGTGCGCTTTGCAGAAACCAGCGGTGCAAAAACAGTGGCTCAAAGACAAATAAAACGACACTAAAAACGGCCCAAACCAAGGTCATTAAATGTAACCACCAATATTCAATCATGCTGTATCTCGACCAAGCCTGCAAAAAGTACAACATGTAAAATCCGGATACGCCCGCCGTTATGGTGCTTATTTTAGCTTGTTTTGCAAATTTACCTTCCAGTGTTTCAAACAGTACCATTTTATCTTGGGTATGACTAAAGTCTTTTAGCGCAGGAATTAAGACACAAGTCACAAAAGCGACTCCGCCTATCCAGAAAACCACTGCGATGATATGTAACACTCTAGAAAAAAAGTACAGATCAAGATCAGAGAACATCGGCGCAACTCACAGTAAAAAAAACATATAAATACAAATTCATCACCTATGGAAGTTATATCCACTTTTATTTAGCAATGTCTGATGCAGATCAAATGACAAAGGGCCACTAGCATAGTGCTTTAAGCGCTATCCTGTTGTAGTCATCAAGGCAAGACTAACTCCCCTTCTCAAAATGTTCATACCGCTTATCTGTTAAGGTCTTTAAGAAAGCGACCAGCGCATCAACTCTTTTATCCGTTAAGGCTTTACCTTTAAGTAAATCAAAGGAAATATTTTGTTTTACTTCTGGTGCTTGCCAGAGTTTATTGGTTTCAGGGTTAATCTTGCGTGATTGCTTACGACTATTGTATTTATCATAGAACAACACCACCGTTTTAAGATCCTGAAACACCCCATTGTGCATATAGGGCCCAGTGATGGCTACATTGCGCAAACTGGGCACTTTAAATTTACCCATCTGTGAAATATCATTAACAAGTGGGTTATCAAGTAACCCCCTATCGATATAATCCTCACCTAGACCATTCGCTGCACGTACCCGAATATTTTTAGGTATACCTATATTATGGTATTGATAATTGCTAAAAGTTTCACCTGCACTGCCAGGAATCTTCTTAAGCTGATGACAAGAATGACAATTACTAAACTGCGAGGAGAAGAAAAGTGTCTCTCCTAGCTGTTCTTGCGCACTCATTTTATAGGTACCTTTTAAATATCTGTCGTACTTTGAATCAAAAGGAGTAAATATCGGGGTTCTTTCAAAACTGGCAATACTCGCTGCCATCGCTTCATAAGCGCTACTGGCATCGTTTAATACATTTTGCTTAAACAGCTGTTTAAAACTCGCCACGTACAGCGGATTTTCGAGTAATCGCTCAAGTACCTTCTCTTTATTTGGCATCGCCATTTCGCCAGGGTTAAGCGGGGGGCCCTTCGCTTGGTCAGCTAAGCTATTAGCTCTACCATCATGAAATTGCCCTCCGACATACTCACCTTGGCTATTTCTTGAGAATGGCGGTATTAAACTAGCATAGGTAGCCATTGGTGTATTGCGATCCCCGATAGAATGTCCATCGCTGCCTATAGAGACGGCTCTAGATAAATCATTCTCTCTGTTATCAATAAAACCTCGTGCAGGGGAATGGCAACTAGCACAAGACTGATTTCTTTGTAGAGATAAATTAACATCAAAATAGAGTGCGCCCCCTAACGCTTCTTTGTCTGGGAAAGCCCGGTCTGCGAAGACAATCTGTGGCAGTGTTAGGAGCGTAAATAATAGCAAAAGGAAGTGTGGATAGCGTATGTTTTTCATCAAAAAACTCTATAGAATTAACCAAGCTGTCTTGTTCAAGCGAACCTTGAAAGTCAACAACCTTGAAGTAATAGTTACTAAAATTAAACAATGGTGGCAGGTCTTGCCCTATGCCCCAAAATCAAAACACAATTCCTGAACCCATATTTGCAGACAAACCGGCTGAGCAATATTTTCCAAAAAATAGCTTAAGCCACTGATATTAAAATAGTCTTAGTAATATTTATACTAATTTAACGACAGTAACGGTTTGACGTCAAGCGTCTCAGAACCAGACAGTTTCTACTGAAAATACAGTCTGAGTAAAGCTAATGGGATAAATAGCAGTGATCGCTTGGTTAGGAGGCACTGAATGTTGCCTTGGCTATCTAGTGGCAACTTTTGACACAGTCTGGACACAAAGCTGCCGTTTGAAATCAGGAATTAACGTCACTGGCGGCAGCCGGAGAATGTTAGCTGTTTTTTTGCGGTTTTTTACAAAAAAGAGGAGAAAACGTGTGGAGGTCGGATTGCCTAGTTTTGTTAGGTTTGATTGATATTTCGAGTAATAAAATACATTACTTTCTATCACAATGTAATTTTCCAGCCTTACCCCAGTGTTCATCATCGAAATTTTGGAAAAAAACGGTAACTGCTTCAGGGGGTAACTCGTATGCTTCTTCAAATGCTTCCGTAATTCGCTTAATCAATAGTTGCCTCTGTTCTTTACTACGACCTGGCGATTGTTGGATAGTTATAACTGGCAAAATGTTGTTCCTTCTGAAATATATGCATAATTAACTTGAATGCTAAAAAACTTAATGCTTAATAGCAAGAACAATAGGGACAGGTCTTACCTTTTGCCCTAAAGTCAAAACACAAGACTTGATCCCATATTCGTTCATATTCGTTCAAAACAACTTCTCTACAGCCATAAGCATATCGAGTCGTACAGTCTGGATTTGGCCGCTAGTTGCCTACCAGCATCTAGAACAACTATCTATCACCCAATATGGCAGTAGAAACCTTCCACGCTCCTATTCAGGTGTACAGATATACTTGACCACAATACCGCAACTTTTAATTGATTTAGGGTCGTGGTAAGCGTCGTTAGCCACACCTTTTTTATTAAAGTTGTCATGGGCAGGGCCGTTCATTGTCTCTAGTGCAAAGTAACCGTATTTTTTATCCTTTAACGGCGAATGGCAGCGGTAATACAACCTTGCTGCCATCTACTTTTTTCATCATTATGTGATCAGCGACTTACATCGAGAGGCTTGTGTGCACGATTCCGATCCAGCCTTTTGTATCAAAGAACTCCCATTGCCAGGAATCCCATTTTTCAGGCAACCCTGCAACTTGAATTTGTTCTAAACTTTTACCGGCTTTCATCTGATCTTCAACGATCTTGGTGGTTGCTACCAGCATTTCATGAAATGCTTTCAAGTCCTCCATGTCGCCTAATGCCCCATGGCCAGGAATGACTTTTGCGTCTGCCGGAAACCTTTCGATCGCCTGTGCGACATTTCTAGCCATCCCTTTGACACTGCCACCATGTTCGAGATCAATAAACGGGAACAGGTGGTTGAAAAAATGATCTCCCATATGCAGCACATTCGATTTGGTAAAGTAAATAACACTGTCACCATCCGTATGTCCATTGGGCATATGAATCACTTGAATTTCTTCCCCGTTAAAGTGCACGGAAGCGGATTGTTTAAAAGTGATCGTCGGTAAGGCTGCTTTAGGAGAAGCTGGTAGTTTCATCTTAAAAGCTTTGAGTTCCTGGGGAGATTCCAAGAGTTTTCTGACATTCTCATGAGCAACGATGATGGCTTTTTTGCTCCCAAAAACAGCATTTGCTCCGGTATGATCAAAATGCCAATGTGTATTGATCAAAAATTTTACATCCCCTTTGTTCATCGCAGCCAGTTTAGCTTCAAGTTTTTCTGACATAGGCGCTAGTTTATCATCGATAATAAGCAGCCCGTCCTCCCCAGCCGAAACCCCAACATTTCCACCAGAAAATCCTCCCACTCCCATCAAAACGGAAACATTACCTGCTACATGAGTAGCTTCTATCATGATTTTTGAAGTCTCCTGGGCTCCAACTAAATTGCTGGAACAACAAGAAATGACGATAAAAACCTTAAAGAAAAATGATTTCATAACTCCTCCTATTTAATTTTTATGCTTTAGATTAGATGAATCCTCTACACGTGTTCAAGATCTCATCATAAATCAAGCAGCATATTCATCCATTATCTAAAACCCTATCATCCTCGGTAGATTAAAATTTATTTACATATAATCTTTTGACATATAAGGATTTACACAAATTCACAACTTACAAATGTATGACTACCACCCTCTCGGTGAATATTTTGTCCTTCAAAGCCTATGCGTTAATAAAATGGTGTAA
>JALJPK010000198.1 GCA_022968985.1 Pseudomonadales bacterium
TATTAAAACTGAAGTGGAAAAACTGTTTGAATTCAAGTTGTTACAAGTGCAGCAACACAATTTTAAAACATAGCCTTTCTAATGGATGTCATAATTCATAGTTGTTTTACTTCATTCGGGTTTTGCCAGAGATGGCAGGAACCCAGACAGCAAACCTTCTCTGCCAAATAGCCGTTCGCAATTAGAGCAGAAACCCAGTTGATTACAATACGTTATATAAAACACTTCACCAATGCACCCTTTGCGCCCTTACTGTATTTAAGGAGGGTGTGGCGACATTGAGAGCAATGAATATTGACAGTCCGTGTTGGACTTTTTGAGTTTGGTTTTGCCATAAGTTTAGAATAATAAAAAAACATCTTAAAGTTTGTATTGATTAATTTGTCCATTTACCAATTTTGTTTGTGCATTAATTTTACCAATTATTTTTTGTATACCTGTAACGCTGTCAGCACCTTCTTTAACATCAGACTGCACAGAAGTGACACTTTGATTAATTTGTAATATCACATCATTTTGGTTTTTGGTGAGTTTGGATATCTCTTCACTTGCATTATTAATTTCCAATATTTCCTGAGTGATTTTAACCAAACTGTTCGACACGTCCTCAACCTGAGAAACAGTTTCATCTCCCGTTGTGCGCATTCTTGCTGTCGCAACAACGGCTTCGTGGACTGAGTCTAAAATGCTTTGGCTAATTTCGCGAATTTCATCCGTTGAGGAGCGAGTTTGGGTTGCTAAATTTCGAACTTCATCAGCAACCACAGCAAAACCACGCCCTTGTTCGCCTGCACGGGCCGCTTCAATGGCTGCATTTAAAGCCAATAAATTAGTCTGGTCGGCAATTTTTCCTATCACGTCAACCACTGATGCCACTTTATCGTTATTTTGCTCTAACTGTTTTAATAACCCATTTACATTATCAATTTCTTGCGACAACGTTTTCACTTGCTCAACACCTTGTTGTACCACTTCCTCACCATTTTTTGCCATGGTAATGGTTTGATTCGTGAGCATATGGGTTTTTTCGCTGTATTCTGAAATCAAAGCAATGTCTTTAACAAACGTTTTAATGTCATCGGCGATTAAATCGGTTGCAGTGCTACTTGTATTTATCTTTTCTTTGGTATGAGCAGCATCGTGAGTTAATTCTTTTGATAATTCAAAAACAGTTTGTGCGTTATTAGAAATACCTGAGAAATCGGTGTGGATTTTTCTTACAAACTTATTAAAACCTAATGCCAAACTGGAAATCTCATCTTTACTGTCATCAATCTCAAGTTGAACGGTCAAATCGCCTTCTCCTTGTGCAATATCATTCATTCGTATATCAATACGTTTCACTCGTGTAATCAGTCTATTGGCAATAAAAAAAGCAGCAATCGATACTCCAATTAATATAAATGCAGTAATCCATATTGAATCAACAATACCCTTTTTCGCTCCAGCGATAATTCTTAATTCGGCTTCGTTTTGTAATAATCCCACTTTTTCAATTAATTGCTCAAAATCACTGGCTATATTGTCACTAAATTTTGAGAACGTTGTGGACGTTGTTTTATTCGCCAATACTTTTACGCTGATTTTTATCAGTTGTTCTAAACTGCCTTTTAATTGTTTAAGTTCGGTTAACGCATTTTTCTCTTTGGTCAGTTTTTTATATCCATGGCGGAATTTTCCTAATGCTTTTGAGCGTAGTTGTTTTTTATTTTGGGCATAAAGTGCGGTACTTACCCCTTGAGCTATGTCGCCAAATGAACGTAAGTTTTTTTGGCTGACAATAAATTTTCCTTCAAACTCTTTAAAGTCACTTATCAATTTTTCTTTTAATTGATTTTGAATTTCAGTGTTTTCTAATAATGACTTAACCTGAGTGACGACATTTTGATAGGCAATTAATAACTCACTTAAGTTTCTCTGCATCCTATCTAGTTGATCCGATATACGATTTAAATCGACTTCAATATTATTTCCATTCTCTGCTAATTCTGTAAGAATTATTTCTTCTTCAATATTTTGACCATCAAGCTCATATTTTTCATTTAACAAATTTTTAAATTGTGATTGTTTTACCCATATAAAATAATCATTTATCTGATCAAATGAATCTTTTAATTGGTTTTGTATTTTCTTTAATTCATTTATATCTTTAACGTTAAGTAAATTTTGTACAATAAACGAAGCGTCATTAAATTGTTTATTAATAATGTTACTGCGTTGATAAAAAGCTGAAGTGCTCACATGTTGCTCTTCAACTTCGTTTAAAATTTGTGTTGTACGCAAGTAGTTTGCCCCTGTTAAGGCAAACATACCAGCAATAAACAACACACATATTAATAATATGGATTTAATCATAAAATTTAATGATCACCGCCTTCCACACCTTCAACCACTTCTTCATAATGTTCAATCACTTCATGTAATTCTTCGCTTAAAATAGATAATAGATCCTCATCACCCGTTTTAACGTACTCTCGAGCCAATAACACTGAAATAGCAGGATGTAATAATAAGTGTATGGCATCGTGTAAATGCTCATACTCTTCATCCCAAATGTCGATACCGACGTCTACTTCATCAACAAACTCTAGGTCACTGTAATAACTCATCGCCTCTTCAGCGGATAATGTTTTGATGCTGCCTAACGATACAACATCGTGGCCTTGTTTTGTGGCGACCGCTGAAAAAAGGATTTCGAATAATTGTGCACTGTCGGGATTGTCATGTACAATTTCTTCTACGGCTTCAATAGCAAGAGAAAGCACTTTGTAATTTACTTCCTCAAACATTGTTGGATCAATATTTTTACTTTCAACACTTTCTAGAAGTTCTTCAACTTCATGTTCAACATTAAACGCAAAAGCAATAGGAGTAAAAAAAACGGCAGCTGTAAGAATAAAGCTGGTTAGGCGGTGGGGTCTGTTCATATTTGGTTCCTCAATTAAAATGTCTAGTGGTAAGCCTAGTGCTAAGGCTTAATTTTTCAAGATCTAAAACATATAAATTGTAAATATCTTTAAAAATGAACCAGAAATGGTTTCAAAATATTAAATTTAACACTCTTCATAACGTGGTTTTACAATAAAATAGTTGTAAGAAATTACAATGATAATAATCGACAAGAGCTCAAAATAAGCATCTAAAAAAGGGCCGGCCAAGAAAAAGTAGACTTGAATATTTGGGGCGAATCTTAACTACAGACATCTAAGTTTATCCGCGCTTAGATCAATGAATTCAAGGTTTGACCCCATTGGATTTTGCTCAAAGTGCAGAGGAGTTTGTTCTCATTTATTATATAATCTATGAAAACGAGTCTCAATCCACTGATTACTCCCAGTCTATTTCTGGGGGGTATTTTTTAATGATACTAATCCTTATAAATCACCCTTATAGATCCTGGCCATTTGACATCAATTAAAAACATTAATTTAGGCTATGCAAAATCAAATCCCGAATAGCCGTATTAGGTGCCAAATCTAATGCGGTTTTTTTATATTCGTTATATTTATTTTTAGCTACCTGCCGACTTTTACTAGCAGATTCTTCATCGAGTCGTTTATATAAATAAGCCAGCACCACATACCATTGATACGAGCCTTGTAACCAGCTAGGGGGTTTTGATTGTTGTATTAATTCAATAGCCAATTGGGTTTGACCGGTTTGGGTTAAAGCGATGGCGTGGTTAAGTTGATGAATAGGTGACGAGGTAAACTGCTGTAAAATTTCATAACAATCAATAATTTGAGTCCAGTCTGTTTTGTCAAAACTGCTGGCCAAACAATGTGCGCCTGCCACTCCTGCTTCAGCATGATACCTTGTGAAAACCTCGCCACTTGCCGATTGTTGTAACCAGTTTAAACCTTCAGCTATATAAGATTGATCCCATTTTGAACGATCTTGGTTTTCTAATAACACCAAACCACCACTATTATCTAAACGACTGTCAATTCGTGAATATTGAAAAAACATTAATGCCAGCAGTGCATAACATTCTTCAAATTGACCTAAAGAGTGTTTGGCTAAAATTTGTGTTAAACGTATGGCTTCTAAACATAATTCTGGTTGAATAGAACGTTGTTCATTGACCGACAAGTAACCTTGGGTGAACATTAAATATAACAACCTAAGCACTCGTGAACGTCTAAATATAAGTTCGCTCGGTTTAGGCTCATGCTTAATATTGGTTTTAATTGCCAATTCTTTTAATACACGTTGATAACGTTTATAGATAGATTGCTGCGTTGCAAACAGTCGTAGCGCAATTTCTTTTATACTGAATCCACACAGTGTTTTTAAGGTGAATACTAAAGTAGATTGTTCGTTAATATCTGGATGGCAACTTATAAACATCATATTTAATAAGTCATCTTCAATTTCACTTTGCATTGATGGGTTGGATTCTGGGACAAGTGGTTTTTGAAACTCAGTCTCAAAGTCACTTTGAAATTTTTGAATGATGTCGGATCTATTTTGTTGTTGTCTAAAATTATCAATTAATCGATTACTTGCAACGCTATATAACCACGCTGTGCTGTTTTCAATAGAGTCGTTTGACTGCCAAGATTCCACAGCGCTTAATAACGCAGACTGCACGGCATCCTCAATTAATTCAACATGACAAATACCGACCTTGGCCGCTAATTTAGCGACCAAACGTCCGTATTCGTGACGAAAAAAATGTTCGGCTTTTTGCTTATCCATTATGTTGTTGAATTTCTCTCACTTCAACACTTGAGCCTGGATAAATCCCCGGACTTTCTTGAGCAACTTGTACAGCAAGCTCCATTGAGTCAGCACTTACTATCATGTACCCACCAGCAATTTCGTTTATTTCGCTAAAAGGACCATCACTGACAGCATCTATTTTAACCACTTTACCGTCTCCTAGTTTTCCGCCCATATCAACAATGTTGTCTTTGAATTTCTCTTTCCAGGCATTAAATTTGGCATACATTTCTTCCATTTGAGCAGGGCTCGGTGCCGACTTAGTTTGGTCGCTGCTCTGAGCTTCTGGTTTGGATTGGTAACGCATGATACATAGGTATTGTTTGTTAGACATAATATTGTCTCCTGTAATAAATTAAATTTATCAATTCACGTTTATGTTGTGTCTGATAATAACAAGACGAATAAGCACTAATGATTTGGACATTTATTATAGATTAATTTCAAAAAAAGCAGATTGTTAAGGAATGTAAGCGTCAGAAGGAAGTGTTTAGAGCGAGGACTGAATATATGATTATGTTTTAAAATAGTGTTGTGCAGCTGTAACAACTTAAATGCAAACAGTGATTTAATTGCTCTGTTAAAAGAAAAAGGGCAAATTGGTTGTTTCACAATACCTTTATTTAAAAGTATCATAAAACAATCAACTCACCCCATTTATTGACAATTACTTAGAGCCTAAATAATCAGAACAAATAGTTATTATCTTAATATTCTTTTTATCAATCTATTTGCAAACCATAATCACTAATTGTCCAATTAAAAGTACTTCCTGTCAGTGTATCTCGTGCCGCTATAGCTGCGCTTGAAAACCTGCTGTGGCCTCCACTAAAAGTTACATCCATCTGTAAATCTAGTTTGCTCCAATTGATTAGTATTGCATCATAATTAGCTATAGATAATCTAACGAAGGCAAACATTTTGCTCATGTCTGTTACTGAAGAAACATCCCACTGACTTAAGTCTTGATCAAATACACGCGCACCATCGAACATTGAGTTCATCTCGGTAACAGATGACACATCCCAGACACCTATATCTTGATTAAATACCTGGGAGTGATTAAACATATCACTCATAATTGTGACCGACGAAACATCCCACGCACCTATATCTTGATTAAACGGCGAAGGAAATCGAAACATAGCCCTCATGTTTGTAACTGATGATACATTCCAATCATTCAACTCTTGGTTGAACATTCGCGCATTATAAAACCTCTCACGCA
>JALJPK010000199.1 GCA_022968985.1 Pseudomonadales bacterium
GTATATTGATGCAGGTTGAACAAAAAGACGCCGCTTGTCATACCAATCGTAAAAGCTGTTTCTATTTAGAAGTGGAGCAAAACAACGTTGTTATTTCGTCAGATCCAAGCTTAGAAGATTAATTATTAGACAAAAAAGTTCATTTATTAATTAAAAGTTGAACTTTTTAAGAAAAGCCCAATCTTTGTAATCTATGCTTCATAATAATAAAAACCGATAGGTCAATTATGACAAACTATTTTCAACGCCCGTTAAGCCTTATAAGTGCTACGCAAGTTTTTGTAGTCTGTCTGCTGCTTCTTGTTCTTCTTCTGGATTTTGAAGTTGTGGCTGTTTTGCTTAATATGATGTATTAGCTCATGCTTCTGTAAAGAACTTCAGTCATACGAGCCTAGGTGTGATGGCATTATTTAATCAAATGCATTACAAAAAACAACCCTTTGACAATGTGTTATCTAACAAACTTCTTACAGCCTATTTAGAAAATATCGACCCAAATAAACGCATGTTTTTGAGCTCTGATATCAATGAGTTTCAGAAATTTGCGAACATCTTAGATGATGAATTCAAACAAGGCCAAACTAAAAGCGCTTTTGTTATTTATGAGCGTTATCAGCAACGTATAGAAAATCGTTATAGTTATATTATTGATTTATTCAAAGCGAATGAATTTGACTTTACTATTGAAGAGTCTATCCCACTTGATCGAGATCACTGGCCGACTGACCAAAAAGCAAGCGATGAGTATTGGAGAAAATTAGCTAAAACAAGCATCATTGAAAACATTTTAGGTGATGAAGAAAAAACACATCAAGAAATCGCTGAAGAATTAGTTGAACGTTATGAAAATTATTTAAGCCAAATAAAATTAACCAAACCTGAAGACATTTACGAAAACTACATTACATCAATTGGCAGTTTATATGACCCACATACGTCTTATTTCACTCCGATTAGTGAAGAAGATTTTAATATAGACATGAGTCTTTCGTTAACTGGTATTGGTGCTGAATTAACCCTTGATAAAAACATCACTACTATTAAGCGTTTAATTGAAAATGGCCCAGCGCAAAAAAGTGGATTGTTACAAGAAGAAGATCAAGTCATTGGTGTGGCTCAAGGCAATAAAGAGTTTGTAAACATTTTAGGTATGCGCCTTGATGATGTTGTGCAGTTAATTCGTGGCGAAGTGGACACAACGGTTCGCTTAAAAGTAAGAAAACTTGGTAATGCTGACGATCAAAAAATCGTACCTATTGTCCGTAAAGTGGTCACATTAGAAGACAAAGCCACTCAAGAAGAAATCAAAGAAATCACGATTGACGGTCACACTTATAAAGTAGGTGTAATCTCAGTGCCTAGTTTTTATATTGATTTTGAAGGCGCACAACGTGGTGATAAAAACTATAAATCAACCACTCGTGACGTAAAAGTTATTTTAGCTAAATATAACGAATTAAATATTGATGCAGTAATAATGGATGTTAGAAATAATGGTGGCGGCTCTTTAAGCGAAGCGATTTCTTTAACGGGTTTATTCATAAAAGACGGCCCTGTTGTTCAAGTTAAATATTCTAACAACCAAATAACAATCAACAATGATGAAGACAAGTCTATTTACTGGACTAAACCACTAGTGGTTATGACCAATCGTTTAAGTGCCTCTGCTTCAGAAATTTTTGCTGGTGCGATTAAAGATTACAATCGTGGTTTAATTATTGGTGATACCACTTATGGCAAAGGCACAGTACAAACCTTTAAAGAATTACCCTTTGGTTCTTTAAAGCTTACATTTGCTATGTTTTATCGTGTAAATGGCATGAGCACTCAACATAAAGGTGTCGAACCTCATATCTTTTTAAATAGTATTTTTAAACACGACAAATTAGGAGAGTCATCGTTAGATAACGCTCTACCGTTTAATCAAATACCCGCACCCAAAATTAATGCGTACCCTGCTTTTCAAGATGACTGGATTAACAACTTAAAAATCATTCAAACTCAAGAATTTTCAGAAAATACAAACTGGACAGCAACGTTTGCAGCAATTAAAAAAGAACGTAAAGCAAAAGATTCAGTTAGCTTAAATATGCAAACACGTAAAACACAATCAGCAGAACGTAAATTAAAAAGTGAATCGATTTTAAAAGATTTAGATTTAGATGAAGACAGCAATCTTTATGATTACGTGAATGAAATTAATTTAGATCAAACTTTAAACATTATTGCTAACTGGTTAAACGAATAAAAAACAATGAGAATTTTAGCCAAACAGTTTTATGCCCTATTGTATGACGTGATGATCTTAATCGCGTTTTCAATGGTGGTTACTGCCGCTTTTGAATGGGTTGTACATTTTTTCATTAATGAGCAACATGCCATCGAATCTACATTTATTAAGTCTGGCTGGATTGACATTACTATTTGTTATCAATGGGCTCAAGAATTATTCTTAGTTGATAAATCAGCTTTCGATGAAGCTTTTTTAAAGTCTGGATTAGGTAAGTTAACCACCGTTTTACAAGTCACATTAATGCTCTGCTATTTTTTGTATTATCATTTTAGTTACGTAAATGGTGGGCAAACCATTGGCATGAAGTCTTGGAAAATAAAATTAGAAAGCCAAACAGGCAAATTAAAGCTTTCTCAAACTTTAGTTCGATTTGTATTAGCTTGGCCTAGTTTTTTTCTATGTGGTTTGGGTTATTTAAGTGCTTTAAAAAATGAACATTGTTTATCGATTCCTGATAAATATTCTGGAACAGCGATTATATATCAATCATGAAAGCACTTTTAATTGCTAAACATTGGCCTGAACTTGATGCTACCGCTGCAGGTAGACGTACATATGACATTCTAAATGCCTTACAAGATTTTGAATTTCATAGCGCCAGCGCCAGTAATTTTAATAAACACAGCGATTTATTAGTATCCCAAAACATTCAATGTCATCAAATAAAACTCAACGATGAAAGTTTTGATCAATTCATTGCAGAGTTAAATCCTGATATCGTTATTTATGATCGATTTATGATCGAAGAACAATTTTCATGGCGGGTAAAAACATTTTGCCCTAACGCTATGACAATCTTAGATACAAGTGATTTACATTGTTTACGACAGGCTCGAAACACCGCATTACATTCTGGTGAAGCACTTAATTTAGATAATGAGCTAGCGCTTCGAGAAATAGCTTCCATTCAACGCACCGATTTAACCATCATGATTTCAAACGCTGAAATGGATATCCTCAAAAACCATTTTTGCATTTTAAGTAATAAACTGCATTATTACCCATTTGTAATCAATGCAGAAAATTTAGCCGTACAATATCCTGTTTTTTCTGAACGTAATCATTTAATGATGATTGGTAATTTTTTACATGAACCTAATTCAGATGCCGCTCGATTTATGGCCAATGAAATTTGGCCACTTGTGCACAAACAACTGCCTGAAGCTCAGCTGCATATTTATGGTGCGTACCACAGTGACAAACATCAACAATTACACCAACCTAAAAAAAATGTTTTTTTAAAAGGCCGATGTGAAAACGCATTAGAGACTATGGCTCAGTACAAAATCAATCTTGCACCACTTAGGTTTGGTGCAGGCATGAAAGGCAAAGTATTAGAAGGATGGTTAACCAATACTGCCACAATTGGCTCCCCTATTGCTTTTGAAGCCATGTTGTTTGGTCAAAATCTAGGTTTTACTCCCTCTATTAACCCTAATGATATTGCTCAAATAATTATCAAAACCTACAATAATGAATCAACTTTTGATTTAATTACAAAAATTGGTAGAACACAACTAATCAATCATTTTGATGAGAATACACACAACAGCTCATTAAAAACTAAAATCCTTGAGCATCAAAACAGCCTCAAAGCCAATCGAAAATTAGACTTTTACCAAAGCATGTTTTGGCAAAAACAAATGCGTGCTGAACAATATATGTCTAAGTGGATCGAGTCAAAAAATCAATTAGCAAAACTACCCACTGCTCTTTAAAAACATTATTACGCCATTCATTCACAAAGCAGTAAATTCTAACAGCGTTCGGATATTTACATTTCGGGTACAATACTCTCGAGTAGTTTTGGTGATCTTTACAATTACATTCATTAATTGACGAAAGATAACAAAAAGTTTCCCGTTTAGAATCAATGATTTAGCAGTATCACAAACCAAATCATTGTCTTAATGCATACCATTTACGCATCACTTAACTACTCTAATAAGTATATTAATTTGTTAAATCAAACTGAGCAGTAAGGTAAATTATGGATCGTTTAGAAGAATTGGAAGATGCTATTATTCAAGCAGAGCAATTAAAACGCGAATTTGTAGCCAACAACCCAGCTGGCGCCGGTGATAAACAAGAAAGACATAAAATTTATAATCTAGTTGAACGCGCTCGACGGAATTTAAGAGAATATAAAAAATCAATGCCTGACTTAAAAAAAGCACAATAATCATTTAGTCTGTATTAAGCTTGCGGTATGATTTTACTTTGAACATCGATTTAAGGGTTAACATGTCGCAAGCAAACTTACATTATCAAATAAAAGTAAAAGACACACACGCTCATATATTTGAAGTGTCTCTAACCTTTACACCAATTGCACAAACCACAACATTATCGTTACCTGGCTGGATTCCCGGCAGTTATTTAATTCGTGATTTTGCTAAAAACATCCTTAGTATTAGCGCAATTGATGTCGACAATAACCCTGTTGTAATCACCCAAACTGACAAAAATCACTGGCAAATATCCACCGACCAAAGAGTGACTATTTCATACGAAGTGTATGCCTTTGACATGTCAGTTAGAAGTGCGTATTTGGATCAAAAACAAGGTTTTTTTAATGGAACCAGTGTGTTTTTGTGCCCACAAGGTTTGGAAAATCAAACTTGTGAATTGGATATTCAAAAAAATGCACACCAACCAAACTGGAAAGTTGCGACGAGTTTAAATACCGACCACCAGTATCAATTTGGACTATATAGCGCCTCGAACTATGATGAATTAATTGATCACCCTGTTATTTTAGGTGATTTTGATATGCATAGTTTTTATGTGGGTGATGTGCAGCATGATGTAGTATTAATGGGCAAACATTATTGTGACATGGAACGTTTATGCGAAGATTTACAAAAAATCTGCCAAACACAAATTGAGTTTTTTGGTGGAACTGCACCTTTTACCAATAAACGGTATGTGTTTATGACTTTAGTGACACAAAACGGTTATGGCGGGTTAGAACACAGAGATTCTACTGTTTTGATGTGCCCACGTAATGATTTACCGCGAATTGGTGAAGACTCATCAATTGTAAGTGATGAGTATCTAAATTATTTAACACTTTGCTCCCATGAATATTTCCATAATTGGAATGTTAAACGCATCAAACCAAAAGCTTTTGCACCTTATAAACTTGATAAAGAAAGTTATACCACTCAACTATGGGCATTTGAAGGTTTCACAAGTTTTTACGAAGCATTGATGGTGGCACGTTGCGGTATCATTGATTCCAATCGATTTATTCAATATTTAGCTAAAACGCTAACTCGAGTGTTTCGATCACAGGGCCGTTTTACGCAAAGTGTGGCCGACTCAAGTTTTAACACTTGGACTAAATTCTATCAGCAAGACGCGAATGCCAATAATGCCATTATCAGTTATTACACCAAAGGTGCTTATATTGCGCTTGCGCTTGATTTAACTTTACGCGAAAACCAATCAAGTTTGGATGTTTTAATGCAAACTTTATGGCAAAGATTTGGTGATGGAAGCGGTGTACCTGAAGGTGAAATTGAAAAAATTGCCTCTGAGTTAGCTGGAATTAATTTAACTGAT
>JALJPK010000002.1:0-13378 GCA_022968985.1 Pseudomonadales bacterium
ACTCCACTTGATCGAGAAGACATCCAAAGGATTGCATCAAAAACTGACCATGTAATTGATAATATTGAAGGAATTTCTGGCAGAATTTTGAGATATCATATTTCATCTCCCCCACCTTACATGTTAGAAATTGCAAAAGAGCTTTTACAAGCAACAAAAGAAGTAGAGTATATGATTTCTAGACTAAAAAATATTAAAGGAAATAAAACTATAATCAATCATTGCAGCAACCGCTTGTGTTGCGTAACCCTTCCCCCAGAAATCAGGATGTAATTCATAACCAATTTCAAATGATTTAAAGTTTTTATTCACACAATGAAATCCACAACTACCAATCAATTGATCGGGGGCTTCTATTAATGTTATTGCCCAACGAAAGCCTTTCTCCCCCGCTTTAGCGTAATTCGCTATATTATTTTTAACCCAGTCTAGTGCTTGTGAGTTTTCTGTAAATGAATAACAATCGTAACTACCAGTAACCTCATCTCGTGAAAAAATATCAAAAATAGCCTGAACATCATCAAGCGTGATCGCTCTTAACAACAATCTATCTGTTTATATTGTAGGAAAATCTTGCATTGTTTACCCTTTAACAAAAAGTATTTTAATAAAGTTTTTATTGTAATTAACTATACATCTATATACGGGCTTTACTGACCTAGCATAAAAAACCATTTTATATATCAATAGTCTCATTTTTTAACTGATTAATTTCAAACTTTTGTAATCGATTACCCTTTAATTCCGCCACAAAAATATTACCATTTTTGGCAACGGCCACATCGTGTGGAATCATCAATTCACCTAACTTAGATCCGTAAACACCCCAGCGTTTTAATATCTCGCCTTTGAGTGTCATTATTATAATTTGACTGCGTGGATCGGTGTCTTTCCCTCTAGTTTCAAGCACATCACCGCCATCCACTACATAAAGCAATTGGTCGGGCCCCACTTGTAATGAAAATGGCCGGCCCAGATCGTTATTGTCCCAAGTATCTAACCACTCACCGTTTTTCGAAAACTTTTGAATTCTGGCATTGGATCGATCAGCCACATAAATGTTGTCTTGATCGTCTTGTGTTATACCGTGTGTCAAATTAAACGCTTTATTACCTGAGCCTTTTTTATTAACCTGCCAGATAAACTTTCCATTTGCATCGAATTTTACTATTCGGCTATTTTTATAACCATCCGCTACTGTAAAATCACCATTTTTACTGACAACAATTCCCGTTGGCATTGCAAAATAATATGGATTTTTAAAACTTGGAAAACGAGGCCATTTCACCCGCATTTTTTGCATGAACAACCTAAGCGATGAATAGTCTCGCCCCACAGTCAAAAGCAACTTACCGTCAATATCAAACTTAAACACTTTGTTTAAACTAGTATCACTAATCCAAACGTTATTTTGTGAATCGGTGGTAATACTATGTGGTGCTGCAAAGAAATTTCCACCCCACTTTGATTTCACTAAACCTGAAATAGGATCGATTCTAAATACAACAGGATCAGGAATCAGCTCTTGATTAAAAAACGAATAGCCCACACGTTGTAAATACAATATATCACCATTGTTAAACACTGCTACTCCACAACCCGCACCTGCCACTTCAGAACTTAAATCATTAGGCCACAACACAGTTGCATTGCCACCAACAAAAGGTATGATTTTTGGTTTAGGTTTGAACACTATTTTAGTTGTGTCTTTTGAGAAAATATAGACAAGTATTTCTGCAGTTATTAATAATATGGACAGGATTATGTAAAACATTTTTTCTCTTATTTTTTTGTGTGTATAGGATTTGTTTAATAATATAAGTAGGTGAAATACAGGTTTTTGTTAATATCTGGCTACAAACTGAACAACTACAAGCCAGTAGGAATGTCACAAACCGGACTTACATTGGATTCGAGTGCCACTTCTAAGTCTTGCGGCAAATTCATCGCAAAATCTAAATGGGTAATTTTTTCAATAAAGTCGATTGAGCGTAAATAATTATTTAAATTGGCGTAATCAAAATCGTTATGAGGTGCAATAAAAGCTAAGGCACTAGCAGCACCGTGGTTAAATTCATAAATCACTTTATAAAACCCGGTTGCTACCGGAATATTTGAGTCACCAATGGCTTGTAACACCCCGTCAAAATAAGGCCCTGTAAATACAAATACTCGATCTTGGTCTGCATATTGTTCCAAGCAATCTCGTACATAGGTTTCGAGTTGTCGCCAATCATTTAAATTGAACATCGCTTGTTGTGCAGTGATGTTAGATAAATAAAAAGTTTCAGACATCGACAAATCAGTATGATCCAAAGTGGCGTTTGGCGCTAAATGCCCCCGATGATAACCTGAATTTTTATAGTCATTTAAAGTGGCCCGATATTGAGTGGGTATCAGCAGCTCTTCTTTAAAGCTGTCGACCCGATCATTAACGACACGCACTAATTCAGGTAGTAATACATAACCCGACCAAAGCGCTTGTTTAAACTGATAACTATAACCGATTTGAAAACTCGAATACTCTAACAGTTGATCCACCTGGGAAGGAACTCCCAATTCGTCTAAAGTAACCGGGATAAAATCTGATTCGATAGGTTTAATTATTTTTGGTAACTCACCAAAGTTTTGCTTATTTTCTGAACAAGCTGAAATAATCAATAGACTGAATAATGCCTTTTTATAATCCATATTGACCTACTTAATAATTTGTTTTTGATATAAATATCAACCCTACAGTTTAAATCCTTACCCACATTTATATTAACAACCTAAAACCAAACTAACTTTATCACCATCAAAAAACACATACTTGCAGCCAATAAACGAATGAGTTTGACAGGTAACGTAAATAACATATGTGAACCTAACCACGCACCTAAAAACTGCCCGAACATCATTACAAACCCTGCCATCCAAATCATTTTACCTGCAATTACAAATAATATAAGGGCAGAAAAGTTAGTTGAAAAATTTAAAGTTTTTGCAATTGCAGTGGCTTGTAAAAATGGCATCTTGGCTACAGATGTACCACTTGCTGTAAAAAACGCCCCGGTTCCCGGACCAAAAAAACCATCATACATACCCACAATCGGCACCACTACAAATTGATATAGTCGATAACCGTGTGTATCTTGTTTTCCATTTATTTCTTGTCGGTCTTTAGCTTTAGGTGAGATTAAAAAATACACACCAATCACAACCAATATAAATGGCACTGCAGGCTCTAACCAATCACTGTTAATCGATAACACTAACAACGCACCAAATGCGGACCCAATAAATGCCATCAGCATTAACGGCCATACATGACTGAATGTTACTTTGCGTTTGCGAAACATCATAGTTGTGGCTGTCGCGGTGCCTATTACTGCTTGTAACTTATTTGTGGCTATCGCTTGCACAGGACTCATGCCGGTTAACAACAACGCTGGCAAAGTTAATAACCCCCCTCCGCCGGCTAATGTATCAATAAACCCTGCTAATAACGCAATAGAAAACAATAATAAAATCACTTCAATCGTCATAACTTATTGCCTTGTTGTTAATACAGTTCATGTTTTTAAAATTTCTGAGTTTCTAGTATTTTTAAGTTTTTGTTTTTGATCCACTGATGTAAATAAGCCATTATTAATAAACTTAAACCTAAACCCATAAACGAAATAATTCGCCATAATCCGGTTAAGTCAGCCATATCCATTAAGAATATTTTAAGCATAACTATGGCTATTAAACCCACACCTGTTGTGTATATTTTTTCAATATTTCGAATCACCCCCACAACAAATACAGATAAAGCAAACAACATCCATACTGTTGAGTAGGTATAAATTTCACCTAATATTAGGGGTTCATCAAATTTTATTTGTCCGTGCCATATATGACGTACTTGGAAGTTGATTAATGCAAATACACTAATCAGACAAGCCAAACTTGTAATTATTTTTGGAATAAAATGGATGTATTTATACGCCAGCCAAAACAAAAATATAGGCAAAGCAAACGCAATTAATAACCAATTTAAAATTGGGGTGGGGCCGATTCCATTTTCAATAAACAATGGATTTAATATGGTTAACAATAATGCAAAGTTCAATAAAGCCAATATCATTAATACAATCGAGACCATTTTATAGATATGAAATAGCTGCTTAGCGAATAATAAACGCGAGCGATAGACTAAAGCTAAACCAGCAAACAAACTTGTATTCATTGCAGCTTCCACAAACCCATATTGCAAATCGAATATTTGACCCGACGGATAAATCCAATAACGAATTTCTATATTAATAAATAATACTAAAACATGAATTGAACTAATTTCTAACCAACGTTTTAACGAATAATCATGACTGATCATACTCGCCCAGATAATCATTAAGAAACAACCACCGTAGGTCCATAACGACCAATGGGTGTCATTTGAATATAAAAACACCCAAGGGCTAAATGTTAAACGTGTAATAACCAAAGCCAATAGAATTTTGATAAAGATGGGAATGTATTCAAGTTTCTGCCAACGATTTAACATCACCAATACAATTATTTGCAGCGCTAACGCCATGGTTAAACTAGCTTGGGTTAATGCGATAACCGCCGCCAAACTAAATGCACAATGTGCAGCAATAACCAACCAAACGGTCACAATTGTTTCGCGTTTTTTAGTTAACTGCCAAAGTGCACTTAATGTATAAATTAAACCCAATACTAACGAGGTTAACGCCCAATATAAATTACCATGTATCGCGGTGAATTTTAAATAACCTACCGCCAAACAAAATACAGGTGCTAACAATGCCAATGACAAAATCAAACCTTTTTCGCCTAAGCGTATTCGATAGGTGTCTTTGATAATAAACGTATAGTTAGAAATTGAAGCACAAAAGAATAACACCGCTAATAACGCTACAAATTGTCCGATGTACTCAAGCTGCATGTTATTAATATTTAACAAAACATCCGAAACATTAAGTATGTTGGTATTCATAAAAAAGATGGCGCTTAAAAAACTAAGCATTACAAACCAAGGTAACATGCGTAACGAAGTATTAAACCTAGCCACCCAAAACATCAGCAATATAAACGGCATCCAATTTAAAACAGCGTACTGCCACATTGGGTGATAATTAAATGAGATCACCTGGGCAATACTGATGATCACCATACTACCAATTAATGAGCCTTGTTTTGGGCTGCGGTGAAACAGTTTTTGCCAAAAGCTTAAATGATGGTTGGGTTCAACAAACACCGACCAGCTTTTGTTTAATGTGTAGTTTTTACTGCGCACACTTAAAAATAAATACGCCACCAAGGTTAAATAACTACTGTGCCAAATAAAGTCGGCGGTTTGCATCAACATCGATATACCCCACCAAGCGATTGAACCAACTAACGTTGCCCACCAAAGCCAAGGCCGGAATAGCTGGCGCATTAATACTAAGGCACAGCTGGAGATACAAAGGCAATAAACCAAAATCAGGGTTAAATCTTTTGAATTGCCCCCCACCACGGCAGGTACTGCAAATGCACCGACGATACCCATAAATGCCAATAACGATCCATGCCAACGCGACATGTACATCGTACTTAAACTGACAATAGCCATCATTGCAAATAGACTAATAAACACAGGGTCGTGTTGCGCTTTAGAGTAAAAATGTAACGCTGATAAAAAAGAAAAGTAAATTAGAATACTGCCACTAAGTGCCACAGCCGAAACAGCGTAGTATTTATTCTGGCTATTACGCCTTAACAGTTCGGCTACTACATGCAAAAAGGCACCAAATAAAAACGTAAATACAATACCAAGGTCTCGAGTTAATACACCGGTATCAACCGAATAACGCACCATAAACCCGCCTGATAACGTAATACTTAATACACCAAACCAGATCAACCAGCGTTCTAGCATTTTGGAGTACTTAGGAGACAAAGCATACTGCTTAACTTTTGTTATTTGTTCAGGTTCTTCTAAGTCATCGAGTAATTCATTATTGGTGACAGCGACTTGTTCGCCATTAACCACCGCTATCAGTGATTTATTCTCAAGAGTAAGTTGATCAACTTGAGACTTTAAACCTTTGATGGTTTTACGACTTTTAAGGGACAAAACAAATGAAACACAGCCTAATAAGGAGCCTATTAAGATAATGGCGAATACAACAAAAATGGCAATAAATGATAAAAGGCTGAGCATAAAATTTTGTTCGAAAGAGTAATCAGAGAAAAGTACCGTTTATTACCTACAAATACAAGCGGCCCCTGAGTAAACTCAATATGAAAGCGGGCTTATAAGCACTTTGATATCCATCCTTTTTGATTTTGTGTGTGTGAGAGCTTGCTCTCATGGTTTATTCTTTTGAAAGCAAGCTCTAACCTACATCTTATGTTTGTTTATTTGATATCAATATCAACCCTACATTTTGGATGGATTGTGATTATTGTTACGTAAGGTTGATATTTATATCAATGGATTGTCAGATATGTTTTTTTCGTTTTTCGATATGAATATCGACCTTACGATTGTTAATGATGTTTACGTAGGGTTTGAACCAAATCTCAGGCACAAAAAAACCCTAACTTAATAACATTCATTATTTAAGTTAAGGCCAAAAGGTCTAAAGTCTAACTTAACTCGCTATTAAACGAAGTTAGCGTTAGCAAATTCCCAGTTAACTAGATTCCAGTAACCCGCTAAGTAGTTAGGGCGTACGTTACGGTAATCGATGTAATAAGCGTGTTCCCATAAATCAACAGTCAAGATTGCTTTTTGATCAGTTGTTAAAGGTGTTGCTGCATTAGAAGTATTTACGATTTCTAATGAACCATCAGCGTTTTTAACTAACCAAGTCCAGCTAGAACCGAAGTTGTTTACAGCTTTATCATTTAACGCTGCTTTGAATTCATCAAATGAACCCCAAGTTGCGTTGATTGCGTCTGCAATAGCGCCAGTAGGAGCATTGCCGCCAGTTGGGCTTAAGCTGTTCCAGTAGAACGTGTGGTTCCAGATTTGTGCAGCGTTATTAAAAACAGGGCCTGAAGAAGTTTTGATGATTTCTTCAAGAGTTTTGCCTTCAAATTCAGAACCAGGTAATAAACCATTTAACTTAACTACGTAAGTATTGTGGTGTTTACCGTGGTGAAACTCTAATGTTTCTTGAGAAATATGAGGCACTAATGCATCAATTGCATAAGGTAAAGCGGGTAATTCGAATGACATGGTCGATTCCTATTGATTGAAGTTGGCAAGTTTTTAAGTAATGACTCACCACGTATTACTACACAATGTGCCAGAGTTCTTAAATTCTTGCCTATTTATAGGTATCTCTGGCAAAATTTCAAGCTTCATTTGCGTATTTGCTTAATAAATTTATAATTACTAGCTGTTTTTGGGAGAGACCCTGTTATGAACGACCAATTAGATCCAATCGACACTCATATGATTGCTCAACGCGATGACACTGCACGTAAGATGCAAGAACGCCGTAAAGCTAAAGAACGACGTAACTTTAAAACAAATACACCACCGCCGCCGCCTGTAGGTGAGCGCCGTCGAAGTGAACGAAGAGCACCTACCAACTCTGCTGCTATGGAATCTGGATCGGGTATATTAACTAAACTGACTTTTATTTTAGTATTAACAGTTATGGCAGGCGCTGGTTATTTGTATTATCAGCAAACGTTAATGCTTGAATCGTTATCTCAAACTAATGAAACCACTAATCTACGAATTGCTCAATTAGAAGCCCAATTACGTGCTTCAGATACGTTATTAGAGCGAACCGAAGATCAAGCCGCTACATCTGGCAATCTAACCAACAATGAAATCAGTCGTTTATGGAAAAGTGCCAATGAAAATAAACAACGCAGCAACCACAACCTAACTGATGTCACTAAACTACAAAGCTCACTTAAAGGCATCGACAAAAAACTAAAATCGTTAACAACAGCTGACCTGGAGCTTAGTAAAAAAGACGACAGTATTCGCTGGTTGGCCAATCAGGCTAAAAACGAATCGGATTCGGCAAAAATTAAATTAACCGATCTCGCCTCTAAAATCGGCAAAATTGATCGAAAGATAGCCATTATTGACGAACTAGAAGTGGCCATTGATTCAATTAAACCAACTGATGTAAGTGGTATTAAACACAATCAAGTCAAAATCATAAACGCACAAAACATATTATTAAATGATCAAGAGACATTAACTAACGACCAAAAGAATATTAAATTTACGATGGAGTTACTTAATGAGCGTTTAACAGGGCTAGAACATGCCATTGACGTGATTGATGATCACCGTATGCGTATCCAACAAGATTTAGCCGATATGAAACAAACCCCATAAAAACATGTCATAATTGCCACAATAAATGTAACTATCTTGTTTTTGATTGAATTTCGAATGCAGTACTTTGAATCAAGCAATTTTGACCTAAGCAAGTAGTTACCAAAAATTTGGAGTAGCCAACTGCTCCATTCATTTTTTATAGGTAATTTATGCACCATTTAAAACTCTTAGGATGTATCGTTTTTTGTTTTTTATTAACTGCTTGTCAGATTCAAGACAATAAACCTGATGAAAAATCTGATAAACAAGAATTTGTAGCCATTTACGATCCTGCTCCCCCAGCTAATTCATTTGAATCGCTGTTTCATCACAGCGGTTTTTCGCAGTTACACTTGATGATTCAACGTGATGGCGAAAAAATGATGTGTGTACAACCCGCATATCAATTGTGTTTTGATCGCAGCAAAGAAATGTGTGAAATTGAAACCAAAGACTGGGTATTCACCTGCTTAGCAGACGCCAGACACAAATTCCCGACAGTATATAACAAACCCACCCGCGACCAATTTATGGGTGCGTATGGGTCATGTATGATCAACAACCACGCATTTAGTCGTGCCGACGAAATTGAGTCAATCTCAAAATGTATGGTAAGTGCCCCAATTGATGAAACATTAGCAATCAAAGAATTAGTTAAAGGCAAAAATTTGTATCAACCTTAGGTAAACAACCTAGGGATAGATGTTGTTATTTACGTTTTTCGATATGAATATCGACCTTACGAATGATGATGTTTACGTAGGGTTGATATTTATATCAATGTTTTCTTCGATATGAATATCGACCCTACGCTGGATAATTGTTTTACGTAGGGTGATGTTTACGTAAGGTTGATATTTATATCAATGGATCGTGAGATTTGTTCTTTCGATATGAATATCGACCTTACGGTTGGATGGATCGTGAGATTTGTTTCTTCGATATGAATATCCCCTACAACTCTACTCTCCCCTACTACCATTACCCTTCAGCCTAAAAACAACCCCCAATAAAATCAATAACAATAATTTACGAAGAAAGTTTGCGTAACCCTTTATCATGGTCTACTACCACCAAAAAAGTGTGATAGAATGCTCAATCCCTACAATTCAGTACAATTAAGGAACAAATCAGTGCCAAGCAGTAATTTCACCCCTATTCGACCCGTTAAACGATCGGCGTTAACAGCATTTATAGATGTTGTTTTTGCGATTTTTATGCGTGAGTTAAAAACTCGATTTGGTGGTATGAAATTAGGAATTGCTTGGTTATTACTTGAACCGATTGCATTTGTATTAGTATTTAGCCTTATGTTTTCGTTTCGTTCTGCTGGTAGTGTTACACCTATCCCTATTCCCATGATGATATTAACCGGTTTGCTTGCTTTTAAGTTTTGGCAAACCAGCATGACGGCACTCGCAAACTCCGCTACAGCTAACAAAGCGTTATTTAGTTACCGACAGGTTAAACCTCTCGACTGTGTAATTTCACGTGCTTTATTAGAAAACTTAATATTTATTTGTACCTTTTATATTTTGTTGGCTTTATTTGGTTGGTATGGATTTGATGTACGTATTGATGACCCCTTAAAAGTACTCAGCGCTTATACATTATTATTTATGTTTGGCGCTGGCTTAGGAATGACAATCGCTGTTGTTGCGTTAAAATTCCCTGATATCACTAAAATTGTCAGCCTTTTCTCCATGCCATTAATGTTTGTATCCGGTTCATTTTTCACAGCCGACATGATCCCTCAAGCATATTGGAAATACTTCAGTTGGAACCCAATTTTCCAAGCCATTGAAATGGGTCGTGACGGTTTTTTTGTGAATTTAAATAGCCAGTTTGTTAATTATCAATATTTAGTTTTAAGCTCGCTTGGTACATTTACTTTGGGTTTAACTTTGTTTCAACTCAATAAAATGAAGTTTGTATCGTCGTGAGGTTATTTAATTCATGATTACTTTAACTAATGTCAGTAAATATTACCCAAGTAAATTGGGTCGTCGTTATGTATTAGAAGACGTTAGTCTTGAGATTCCCACTGATAAAAACGTGGCTATTTTAGGCCCTAATGGCGCCGGCAAAAGTACATTATTACGGATGATTGCAGGGGTTGACGAACCTTCAAAAGGCAAAATCACCTCTACAGGCGCTTTGTCGTGGTCACTGGGCTTATCCAGTGGTTTACAAGGCAGTATGACTGGGCGTGAAAACACCCGTTTTGTGGCACGTATTCAGGGTATTAAAAAAAATAAAGAATTAGAAGCATTCGTAAAAGATTTTTCAGGTATTAACGATGCATTCGAATTACCCATTAAAACCTATTCAAGTGGTATGCGTTCACGATTGATGTTTGCGTTAAGTATGGCGTTTGAATTTGATTTTTATCTGTTTGACGAACTTGGTGCGGTGGGTGATAAAAACTTTAAAGAAAAAAGTGAAAAAGCCCTTAAAGAGCGACTCGATAAAAGCAAAATTATATTAGTGTCACATTCCATGGCCAGCTTAAAAAAACAATGTGATATTGGATTATTAATCCACAATAAAAAAATTATTAAATTTGATGACGTTAATGACGCCATCAAAGAATACGAAAGGTTATATTAATGACTGAAATTATCAGTACAGACCAAAAATTAACGCTTACACAACGAAAGCTGCGCAAACTAAAAAAAGCACCGGTTAAGTTTTTTATTGACTCGAAAGCGGTTAAACCATTTATTTTTACCTTTGTAAAACTCGGCTCATTTTTGGCTGTTATTTTAATGTTTGCCTTATTGGTTTTTTATTACGGATTTATCGCCAGTGACCGTTTTGAATCATCGTCGGTTATTTTAATTAAACAAGCTGGGGTTAATGAAGCAGGTGCTTCGTCGTTATCTATTTTAGGGTTACCAAGTCAAAACCAAGACATCCTAATTTTACAAGAACATATTTTGTCGAAAGACATGCTTAATTTATTAGACCAGTCCATTAATTTAAAAGCACATTATTCAGATACTAATAATGATGTTATTTCACGTTTAAAAAACAACAGCAGCCAAGAAGACTTTTTTGATTATTTTTTAAAGCATATTGAAATATTCCCGAATGAAGGTGGCACTATGCTCACCATTAAAGCGCAGGGTTTTACACCTGAATTTAGTCAATTAGTAGTTAGTGAAATAATACAAGACGCTGAAAAATTTATTAATAATATCGGTCAATCAATGGCCGATGCACAATTACAATATGCCAGAACCGATGTGGAAAACGCCCATACCTTATTAAATACAAACCAAGCGGTACTTATCGAGTTTCAAGAAACTCACCAATTATTTAACCCCGACGCTCAAGGTGGTGCCGTATTAAGTATTGTAAATAACTTAGAACAAACCCTCACCCAAAAGTCAGTAGAACTGAAAGGTTTACAAGCGTTTTTAAATGATAACAGCAATGAAGTGATTACATTAAAACAAGAATTAAAAGCATTAAACGAACAACTATCGATTGAAAAATCAAAATTGGTAAACAATAACGGTAACGCGTTTAATAACTTAATGGCGCAGTATCAAGAAATGCAAATGTCGGCACAGTTAAGCGCCGACATTTACAGAAGCACATTATTAAGTTTAGAAGCATTAAAAGCGGAGTCATACCGTAAACTTAAACACCTTATTGTGGTATCCAGTGCTAACCGTCCAGAAGAAGCACAATACCCTAAACGTTTATACAACATTCTCACTTATTTAGTAGTTGTGCTAATGTTTTTTGCAATCTTTAAAATTATATATGCAGCAATCAAGGAGCATAATTAATGAACCGTTTATTAAAAACTTTAATGGCATTGAGTTTGGTAATCACCAGCGCAATGTTAATGGCAACTGAAATATCACAACAAGCCAGTGAATCAATTATTGTTGAAGAGAGTATCGATGCCAATCAAAAATTTGGTTCGTGGTTATTTGAAGGCCACTTTAAACAAACTAATTTAAATGGTTTTAACGACAGCTACCGCATCAATATTGGTGACACTCTAACTTTGCAACTTTGGGGTGCGCTCGAAGTTAACACCGACCTTAATGTAGACAAACAGGGTAATGTATTTATTCCACGTGTGGGCCCAGTAAAAGTAGCAGGTATATTAAATAAAGACTTAAACAATACCGTGGTCAGCAAAATAAAAACTGTTTATAAAAGTACTGTTAACGCTTATGTAAATTTAAAAAGCTCACAACCGGTTAAAGTATTTGTCAGCGGTTTTGCCAATAAACCAGGGCTTTACGAAGGTTTAAGTTCAGACTCTATTTTAGCGTTTATTGACCAAGCTCAGGGTATACGACAAAACGGCGGATCAATGCGTTTTATTGAAATTAAACGCAACAATAAACTATTACAAAAAGTGGATCTGTATGAGTTTTTAGAAAAAGGTAATTTAAAGTTCATTCAATTTAAAGACGGTGATGTGATTCATATTAACGAAAACAATAAAATAGTCAGCGTAAAAGGTGAAGTGGCAAATAGTTATTCGTTTGAATTAAAACTTAATACAGCACCACTACAATCGTTAATCAAACTCATTAGCCCGAATGCAAGCGCAACACACATCAGAATAATCAGCACCCAAAACAGCGAACAAATCACTGCGTTTTATCCTATAAACGAATTAGATAATTTAACGATTCAGCCAAGCGATATTATTGAGTTTGTAGCGGACAATCGAGTTAAAAATATTTCGGTACGAGTAGAAGGTGAACATAATTCATCACAAGAATTTGTATTAAAACGTGGCACTACATTAAAACAATTATTAAAACAAATTGAATGGTCTGAATTATCTGACCCTAGTGCAGCACAACTTTACAGAAAGTCAGTACAACAACGCCAACAACAAATGATAGAAGTGTCGGCCAACTCCATTCAAGAGTCTGTGCTAAATGCGCGATCTGCCACTACAGACACCGCAAAATTACGCCAAGCTGAGGCCGAGTTAATTTTAAAATGGGTCGCAGAGGCTAAAAAAGTACAAGCCAAAGGCCAAGTGATATTAGATAAAAACAATACATT
>JALJPK010000002.1:13388-45714 GCA_022968985.1 Pseudomonadales bacterium
TAGACGTAACCCTTGAAAACGAAGACATCATTCGAATCCCCAAAAAAACCAATCTCATTATGGTGCATGGCCAAGTGACTTTCCCAACAGCGGTTGTGTACAACCCTAAATGGAAAATCAAAGACTACCTAGAAAACGCAGGGGGGTTATCAAACAAATCGGGTAACGTTGAAATATATGTATTAGCTCGAAACGGCAGCGCCCACAAAATTAAAAAAACGTTATTTGGTTATAAAAGCAAAAACCTGATTCAGCCTGGTAGTGAACTTTATATATTACCGAAAGTTGACATTAAAGGTTTCCAAGCTGTTAAAGAAGTGACTTCATTAATTTATCAAGTTGCGTTATCGGCTGGTGTGCTTTTAGCTCTCTAAGCCACTTTAAGTGGCAGTTTAAAATTAATATTTACAAATAAAAATGTGCAACTATTGTTGCACGTAGTTTTTAATTTATAAAAAGTAGCCCTATGAAAATCGCCATTATTGCTGACACATTCAGCCTCACCATTTTGAAAATGCAACCAGATGTACAATGGGTTATTTTGCACCCATTGTATTGGCGTTTACAACTTAGTTTTCAGAAGGTTGATTTATTATTTGTAGAATCTGCTTGGATGGGTAAAAACGGCCAATGGCGTCATAAAATTGCAAGTTACCCTAATAAACAACAAGACAATGTATTATTAAAATTAACTAAATACTGTAAAAAAAATAAAATACCGAGTGTATTTTGGAGTAAAGAAGACCCGGTACATTTTTCAAGATTTATAAACAGCGCCAAACTTTTTGATCATGTATTAACTACCGAACAAACATTATTAGATCAGTATAAAGCGGCATCAACAGAAATAAAGTCGGTTCAATTACAAACGATTTTTTTTCAGCCACTTTTGCATAACCCAACAGTTGGTCAATTAAATAACACATTGTCTGATCAAATTGTATTTTGTGGTGGCTTATATAAAAAGGAATTTCCAGATAGGGCAGAACGTTTAATAAAAGTGACACAAACTTTTGATAAAAATGAATTAACGATTTTTGATCGTTTTAATAATGATCCAACTAATACCAATAGTTGGTCGTCTGTAAAAAATATTAATTGTTTACCTAGTTTTAATTTTTTAGAATCGAAATCTATTTACCAATCTGCTATTGCGCACATTAACGTTAATAGTTGTGATGATTCAAGCAGCATGTATAGCCGACGCTTAATCGAGTTATTAGCTTGTGGCGCTAAAGTAATTAATATCACCCAACATAAAAAGCAGACTCCGTTTAATAACTACGTGTTGTCTGCTAACAGTATTAAAGAAATAAGAGAGGCAAAGGAACTGCCCAAACCACAAATTGATTTTGATTATTTATTACAAAATCATTCCATACATAATTTTATAAATAGACTAGAAACGCTCGCTTAAATAAAGTTAACAAAGGGCAACCTAATGTTAAGTGGTATTAAGTGCGCAGGAGAAATTCATGAAAGTAATGTTAGTATTTGGTACTAGACCAGAAGCTATTAAAATGTGCCCTATTATATTGGCCATGCAAAAAAACCCACAAATTAAAGTGACGGTTTGTGTAACAGGTCAGCATCGCGAAATGCTTGACCAAGTTTTAAACTTGTTTGAAATCAAACCCGATTATGATTTAAATATCATGAAACCTGGTCAAGATTTAACCGATGTTACGACCATGATTTTACAAAAACTTAAAACAGTATTAAGTGAAGTAAAACCTGATCGAGTATTAGTACATGGCGACACTGCAACCTCTTTTGCTGCTACTTTAGCTGCTTATTATCAGCAAATACCTGTGGGCCATGTTGAAGCGGGTTTACGTACAGGTAATTTATATTCACCTTGGCCAGAAGAAGGCATGCGCCGATTAACAGGAACCATTGCTGATCAACATTACACCCCTACTGTTGGTTCACTTAAAAACTTGATAATGGAAAACACTGCCCCTGAAAGTATTTTTGTAACGGGTAATTCTGTGATTGATGCATTGGTGGATGTTTCAGAACGCATTAACCGCAATGAAGGTATGCATGATGAATTAGCCCAGCGTTTTACGTTTTTAGACCCAAATAAAAGGTTGATTCTAGTCACTGGGCATCGCCGTGAAAATCACGGTGATGGTTTTGAAAACATTTGCAAAGCATTATCAATTTTAGCGAAACGTGACGACGTACAAATATTATACCCGGTGCATTTAAACCCTAATGTTCAAGAGCCAGTAAATAGAAACTTAAAAGGTTTGGACAATGTATTTTTGATTGAACCTCAAGACTACTTGCCGTTTGTGTATTTAATGCAGCAAAGTTATTTAATTTTAACTGACTCAGGTGGTATTCAAGAAGAAGCACCTAGTTTAGGTAAACCTGTTTTATGTATGCGTGATACTACTGAACGCCCTGCTGCTGTTAAAGCGGGAACCGTCCGCCTAGTGGGAACAAACTGCGATATGATTGTTGCTGAAACCACACGTTTATTAGACGACCCTATTGCTTACCAAGTAATGAGTCGTGCTAATAACCCTTATGGCGACGGCAAAACAAGTGAACATATTATTGATGCAATATTAGGTCAAGATGGCGCATTAAGTATGCAAATCGAACATACATTATTAGAAAAATAATCATTTACTAATTCACTAGGGTTTAGTTCAGTTTGAGCTAAACCGTTAGCCACAAATTTAGGAAAAATTTATGAACATATCAACCATTTCTGTCATTGGTTTAGGATACATCGGTTTACCAACTGCAGCAGTTATTGCAAGTAATGGCATTCGTGTTAAGGGTGTCGATATTAATCAAAAAACAGTAGATACAATTAACCAAGGCAAAATTCATATTGTTGAACCCGGCCTAGGTGAGTTAGTTAAACAAGCCGTTGCTGATGGACACTTAACTGCACATACAAGCGCACAACCCGCCGACGCTTATTTAATTGCGGTACCTACACCTTTTAAAGGCGAAGATCACGAACCTAATTTGTCGTATATCGAAAGCGCTGCCAAAGCTTTAGCGCCATCGTTAGTGAAAGGCAATTTAGTAGTAGTTGAATCACCCTCCCCTGTTGGTGCCACTGAAAAAATGGCGGCTTGGTTGGCAGAAGTTCGCCCTGATTTAACATTCCCACAAAACAAAAAAGAAGGACAATCAGCTGAGATTTTAGTGGCGCATTGCCCAGAGCGAGTATTACCAGGCCAAGTGATTCGTGAGTTAGTTGAAAACGATCGTATTATTGGTGGTATGGATCAAGAAAGCACCGATGCTGCTACCGCGGTTTATAATTTATTTGTTAAAAAAGGCAACTGCATTGCCACTAATGCACGCACAGCTGAAATGGCAAAATTAACAGAAAATGCAAGTCGTGACGCTCGAATTGCATTTGCCAACGAGCTTTCAATGATCTGTGATAAACAGGGGATTGATGTTTGGGAATTAATTGAATTAGCCAACTTACACCCTCGAGTGAATATTTTACAACCTGGAGCAGGTGTTGGCGGACATTGTATTGCGGTTGATCCGTGGTTCATTGTTAATCAAAACCCTAACGAAGCCAAAATCATTAACCAAGCACGTTTAACCAACGACTCCAAACCAGTTTGGGTTATGGATAAAATTGAAGCTGCGGTTAAAGATATTAAAAATCCAAAAATTGCATGTTTAGGGATGGCATTTAAACCTGACATAGATGATTTACGTGAAAGCCCTGCATTAAATATTACTAAAAACTTGGCAACAAAAGGTTATGAAATTTTAGCAGTTGAGCCAAACATTAAAACTTTACCACAACAGTTTTCTGAATTAAGTAATGTTAAATTAGTAGAGTTAAGTGAAGCGATTAAACAAGCCGATGTGATTGCTATTTTAGTTAAACATAAAGAGTTTATTGGTTTGGACGTTCAAGCTGTTAACTGTCTTGATTTTGTAAATGCGGTTTAACATTTGTTAATCGCATTTAAGTAAATTATATATAATTCACCAGATAAGAATATACAACAATGAAAAACAGACGTTCCTCAATTACAAAAGACAAAAGACAAAAATTCACACGCGCTGAACTTTTGACACAACTAGATAATCTTCAAACCGATTTTGATTCGCAAAAAGAAAAATCGCGAATAAATGAAGATAAATTAAATGTAACGTCTGCAAATCTCAAAGATGCCCAATTAAAGTACAGAGGTGTCACGCAATCATTAACTACGGCACAAAAAGGAAAAAGTGAAATAGAGTTAAAACTAGCTGTATTTGAAGATATGGAAAAGGAACTACAAGATTTTAAAAACGAAGACATAAAAACTAAAAGTGAAAACTCAATAAAACTAGCATTAAACAACGGTATTAATACAGATAAAAAGACAAATCAAATTGAGACACTAAAAGCTAGAATTGAAACAAATGATATAAAGGTTGAACTTGAGCAAGTAAAAATCACTTTAAAAAAACAAATATTAGCAACTAAAAAGATAAAGGATACTTTATCCTTTCAGCTAGGTCATCATCTAATATTTAGCTTTAAATCGTGGAGTAACTTTATATCCCTCCCAAAAAACCTACTAAATCTAATAACAGTATCAAACCAAAGAAAAGCTATTCAAAAAAACAAACAAAAAACCATTCAATATAAAGAACAGTCTATCGAGAGAAATAAAGTTAACTACAATGAATCTGACTTCAATACACTTTCATCAAATCATAAAATAGATAACATAAAAAATCTTAAAACTGCCTGTATTATGGATGAGTTCACATACAGTTCGTATTCACCAGAAGGTAATTTTTTACAGCTAACACCTCAATTTTTTAAGGAAGAATTAGAAGCTTTTCAGCCCGAGTTACTATTTATTGAGTCGGCTTGGCGTGGAAAAGACGACTTATGGGGTGCAAAAGTTGGCCATATGAGTCAAGAAGTTGTTGAGATAATTAAATGGTGTAAGAACAAAAACATACCTACTATTTTTTGGAATAAAGAAGATCCCATACATTTTGAGACATTTTTAAGTACCGCTAAATTATTTGATTATATATTTACAACAGATATTGACTGCGTACCTAAATACAAAAGCGCTCTTGAGCATGATCGTATTTTCTTTTTACCATTTGCGGCACAACCATTATTTAACAATCCTATTGAAAAATATGAAAGAAAAGACGCTTTCTGCTTTGCTGGTGCATATTATGTTAAATATCCTGAGCGTACAAAAGACCTAGGTAATTTCGTAATTAATTTCCCAGAATTTCGCTCTATTGAAATTTACGATAGAAATTTTGGAAAAACAGATATAAATTATCAATTTCCGCCAGAATACACTCCATTCATAAAAGGTAGCTTGCCTTATAGTGAAATTGATAAAGCATACAAAGGTTATTTTTATTCTATAAATCTAAACTCCATAAAACAATCACAATCTATGTTTGCGAGACGTGCCTATGAATTATTAGCGTCAAATACAATTACAGTAAGCAATTTCTCACGCGGTCTACGTTTAATGTTTGGTGACTTAGTTTTCACAAGTGATTCTGGCGAGCAAATAGTTAATCGATTAAAATCTTTAACTGACGATAAATTTTCTATGAGACAATTTAGATTAATTGCTCTTAGAAAAATCATGTCAGAACATACTTATCAAGATAGATTCGCTTATATATATTCAAAAATTTCTGGAAAAAAAATACCTCAGCAATTACCAACCATACTAGTTACCGCTTATGCCAAAACCCAAGAAAATGCATCATCATTAATTAATTCATTTTCTAAACAAAACTATTCACATAAAATTATGCATTTAATTACTTCAACAGATTTTACTTTTCAAGGTGAAATTGACAAGAAGTTACATATCAACATTATATCGACTAAACAATCAAAAACTAAATCAACAACTGATCTAGGTAAATCTAATGACTGGATTTCAGTCATGGTTCCAGACGATTATTATGCTGAACATTATTTAGAAGATTTAGCGTTAGCAACTCGGTATGCGCCTGGAAAGGTAATAGGTAAAAATGCCTATTATCAATTTTCTGATAATAAAATAGGTTTAAAGAACATAAAATCTGTCTATAGCTTTACGAATTCAATTCTTGCTAGAGCAAGTATTTGCCGTATGGATAATTTAGATCATAATTTAAATACTTGGATGACATCCTTTGATACTTATAAATATACTGAAGAAAATATATTAAGTATCGACGAATTCTCTTATTGTATGAATGGAAACTTAGCAAACTCAAGCCAGCTAGAGTTCTTACAAATGCCTTTAATCAATCAAGGCATGCCTGTTGGCGAGATGCAAAATCAAGCAGAAAACACACCTGCATTAATAGATAACAATTCAAACTTACCAACAATCAGCGCCACTGAATTGAGTGAGTTATTATTAACGCCAAATACGTCAAAAATTATCTCAAAATTAGAAGGAGGTATGTGGGAATTTCAATCGACGTTAGATGATGGCAACCATGAATATTGGTATGCTAAAAAAGAACATTCACCTCAAGAATTAAATGCAGCCCACAATCAGTTAAATATATTTTTAGAAACAACACCAGGGCTTAATTTACAATTTGTATTATTATTTTTAGATAACAATAAGCAACGTATATCTCATGTAGTTAAAGCGTCAAATCGAAATAATAATATTGAAATCCCAGATGGGTGTGAATGGATTAGATTTGGCTTAAGAATATACGCTGGAGGCACAGCCTCAATTTCTTCTCTGGTATTAGGGCACAAAACTCCTCAACCCAGTGAAGTAATGAGCAGCAATGAAATTCTTGTATTAACCAATAACTACCCAAGTTACGATGATTTATATAAAAATGCATTTGTGCATAGCCGTGTAAAAGCCTATAAAACTAAAAATATAAATGTGGATGTATTCCGATTCAAAGCGGAACAAGAAGTATCGTTCCATGAATTTGAAGACATAGATGTAACAACTGGTAGCGTTGAAGTACTAAGCAAACAATTAGAAAATAACAAATATAAACATATTCTGGTTCACTTTTTAGACGAAGCAATGTGGGAGGTAATCAAGCATAAACTAGATAATTTAAAAGTGACTGTTTGGGTGCATGGTGCTGACATTCAAGATTATCATCGACGCGCGTTTATGCATGAAACCACACAACAACATGAACAGGCCAAAGTATTAAGTGCGAAAAGAACAGATTTTTTGCTCAAGGTATTAAAAACAATGCACAAAAATCTACACTTGGTTTTTGTATCACAATACCTTGCTGACTCAGTAATGGAAGACTTACCCATACAATTACCAAAGTCTTCATACTCAGTAATACACAATCCTATTAATACCGATGTGTTTAATTATATTAAAAAACCCGCAGCACAACGAAAGAAAATTCTTTCCATCCGCCCTTATGCATCAAAAATATATGCAAATGATTTAGCAGTAAAAGCTGTTTTGGAATTATCTAAAGAAACATTTTTTAATGAACTTGAATTTCGTTTTATTGGTGATGGTATTTTATTTGAAGAAACCCTTGCTCCTCTAAGAGAATTTGAAAATGTCATTATTGAAAGACGTTTTTTGACACAATCAGAAATTGCAGACCTACATAAACAGTACGGAGTATTTTTATGCCCTTCACGTATGGATACACAAGGTGTTTCACGAGATGAAGCTATGTCATCAGGGTTGATACCCGTTACTAACTCAGTTGCAGCTATACCTGAGTTTGTAAATGATAAATGTGGGTTTTTATCTGATTCAGAGGATTATATAAATCTAGCAGAAAATATATCAATCCAGTATAAAAATATTGATACGTTCAATTCAAAGAGCATCTTAGCATCACAGAGAGTATCAAATCAGTCATCGTCTCAATTAATATTGTCGAAAGAAATTGCGCTATTACATAATAAAGTATAATTTTTCTTTATAAAATCCAAAATATGAATTTGGGTGCTTACGTACTTTCACTCAATTAAAGGTAAATCATGATAAGTAAAAAAAAGTTATTTATATCAGGTAGTTGCGTAACACGTGATGCATTTATGACTGATGATGCAGATATGACTTATCTTGCTCGTAGCTCATTAATCAGCGCTATGGCGACTGATTGTATTAATTTAAAAAATTACCCTAATAACATTAAGTCTTCATTCCAAAACAGAATGGTTTGCATAGATTTATCAAAGAGTTTTACTAGTGAGTTAACTAGTAAAGAGTACGATTGTGTCTTACTTGACTTCATTGATGAGCGATTTGATATATGGATTAATAAAGATAAAATCGCCACGGTATCTCATGAGTTAAAAATATCAAATTTCAATTTTGACAATGGTCGATTTATAAAGTCTGGTAGCGACGAGTGGTGGATTCTGTGGAATAAATCTTGGAAAAAATTCATTTTACTTATTGAAAAATATAATCTTACCAAAAAAATATTAATAAATAATGTACGTTACTCTTATGACCCATCAGTAAATAAAGAAGACTCTGACCGTCACAACAGAGTCTTAGACAACATTTACGAAATTGCATCACAAACTTTTAGTAATGATCATTTTATATTTATTAAAAAAGATACTTTCAACATAGACCATAAACATAAGTGGGGTTTGGCAGCCTACCATTATACAAGTGAAACTTATAATAAAATTAAAGATAGTGCTTTGATTAATTTTCCAATAAAAAACATTGACCCAAGTAAATTAAACAAGGAAAGCATCACGACGATTAACTATCATTTAACCTCTAGAGATTTGGATAAATTAAAAGCAAATATATTTAGTTATAATAATATTGATGATGCATGTGAAAATCTATTAAGAGTTAATGGCATTCATTCCATCCCTCTTTCTGACAATTGTATCTTAGATATTTATGTATCAGGTATAGAGCACTTAAATGATAAAATTTTAGTTAATTTTTGTGGCGCTGCTAGCTTTAGAAAAAAATCTTCTGGACCATTTTTCTCAGGATTAGGAGTTTCATCAAGACTGAAAATTCCAATTATTGCAATTGCTGACCCATCACTAGCGCTATCAAGCGACCTTGTTCTAGCTTGGTATGCTGGTAACCAATATGAGCCAAAATTAAATAATAAAATCGCCAACATACTTAATATTTTAGCAAAAAAAGAAAATAAAGAACTCATTATATTTGGTGGATCAGGAGGAGGATTTGCATCATTATCAGTTGCTAGTTACCTTAATGTCTCTGCCGAAATTTTTGTATGGAATCCGCAAACATCTATATCCAATTATGCAATTCAATTTGTTCTAGAATATATAGAAATAGCATTCCCATCCATTTTTTACGATTTAGGTTTAAATGAAAAAAGTTCAGTAGACGAATTGTATTTTGCACTTAACAAATCAGGAATTGACCATGATTTAAAAAATCAAACAATCCCTGACAATATCAAAATTATTTATTTACAAAATTCAACAGATGGGCATCTTACAATACACGCCGAACCGTTTTTAACTAAAAAACAAAAACAGAAAAACATACTCCCAATAATTGAATGTTTTTCAGAAGGCCATAATCCTCCTTCAAAAGAATTGGTTGATATGGCAATAAAAAGCCTTAATTGCAATAAAAGCATAACTGATAAAAAACTTAAAATACTGAACTTCATACTTCTTAATAAGAAAAACTCAACTATGACAACATCAAATGAAACCATTGATAGCCCTTCGTTATCTACAGACGACATTGATGTTTACGCATTTATCAAAGAACATAAAATTTATGCAGAAGTTAAGCATGATATCCACAAAAAATTAAAATTTGCATTTTACTTACTGGAAAACGGTAAAGTAATAGAAAAAATATCTTACTCTATTAATAATAAAATAATATTCGAAAAAACAACAAATATAAAGAATGAATATACAGTACGGGGTTACGCTCTTCAAAAAAAACATAGAGTATTTATTGATTACACTATTAATACATGTGATATAAACCATCGTGAGCGCTCTATTCTGGAAGATACCGATAGAGATTTGAATTTTGAGAACATCATAAATTTGAGACTTTTCAGTAAAGTCAACATTGATAACACGCACATAATGTCAATCCCCTACTCAACTAATACTATACAGATAAATAATAACTTTAATTGGGATGCTAAAGAGCATAACTTGTCAAGTAGCGATAGAATGTGGTTTTATTCACTAAATTACATTGGGAATATTATAGAGAAAAACGAAGTCAATAATATTTCATTAATTACTATTTTATTAAATTCTTATTTTAAATATGTTGATATAGAAAAAAACAGAAACATAATAAATAATATACCATCAGCCGATCATGCTGCAGCAACAAGGTTATTAACACTTGTATCGACCTATTTATTTTTGAAAGCGAATAACATTGATGATATATATTTTATCAAAAGACTAATACATGAAATAATCATGAATATAAATTGGATAAGTGATAATAAAAATTACAGAGAAAATAATCATGGATTAATGTGTTCACAGGCACTTCTATTAACGTCTCAACTAGCATTAAGTAGTTTAAAAAACACTAGTAAACTAGCATTAAACCGCATAAGTAATCTGGCTTCTTTACAGTTTGATAGCAATGGATTATGTAATGAAAATTCTATTGGGTACCATAACTTCAACGTACATATTTATAAAAAAATAATTAGTATAACTAAGTTATTCAATTTAAATTCTACTATTATAGAACAATTGAATTCCACAATTTTACTTGCCGAGCAAGCTACGATGAAAACAATATTACCAAGTGGTGAAATCCCACCAATTGGTGATTCGCCCAAATATAAAATAAATTTAGAAAACAAATATGGAAATTTCATATTCAAAGAAAGTGGATTTGCTGTTATTAAACGAAAAAATTTCTACTTATCAGTTATATGTGGAGGAAGAACTGAAATCCACAAACAAATGGACTGCTCTTCAATATATTTGAATGTAAATAATGAAGATATTATTATTGATTCTGGTTCTTATAGTTATAATAATAATGACATTCACAGGAAATGTATTGCTTCTAGCTTTGGGCACAGCGGATTATTTCACAAAAATATTGAAGGATTATTTAGGCATGAAATCATAAAAAAATACGGACCGATAGAAACTTCAATAAATTTAATTGTATTGGATCACATTGAAATTACTTGTACATATAAAATAGAAAAAATTGATTTTATATGTGAGAGAACAATAAAAATATTTGATTTGAAAAAAATTGTAATAACCGACAATTTTAATAGTACCGATGTAACTCAACGTTTTATAATGGCGCCTGATCTAAAGAATAAAACAATTGGGAATAATATTAAATTCGAGGGCATTAACACTACTTGTTCAATAGTATCTAATGCTAAACACTTCGAAACCTTTTGTGGCTATGAATCAGAAGACATTGCTAGAGGGTGGAGCTCTTATACCTTCGGAGAACTGTTGGAAGCTAATGATATTTCATTTATGCCTAGTGGAAATACAACCACTATAAAAACCTATATAGATTTAAGTTAATATTGAATTTATTTTTATCATATTATAAAACTAGGACTATCAGAACATGAACAAAAAGTATTTTGGCACTGACGGTATTCGAGGAAAGGTAGGGCAATTCCCGATCACTTGCGACTTTGCGATGAAACTTGGCTGGGCAGCTGGTAAAGTGCTGGCTAAAGGTGGAACTAAAGAAGTACTAATTGGTAAAGACACTCGTATCAGTGGGTATATGTTGGAGTCGGCTATGGAAGCGGGTTTGTCAGCAGCGGGAGTAAATATCGCTTTGGTTGGGCCCATGCCTACACCTGCCATTGCCTATTTAGCCTCCACTTTTAGAGCAGATGCCGGTGTTGTTATTAGCGCGTCGCATAATCCATTTTTTGATAATGGAATTAAATTTTTCTCCAATTCTGGGACAAAATTAACCGACCAACAAGAAAGTGATATTGAACTAAAACTCGACATAGCCATTAGTGACGGTATTGAATGTGTGGACTCTGAACAGTTAGGGCGTGTGCGCCGTATTGATGATGCAGCCGGACGTTATATTGAATTTTGCAAAGGTATGTTTCCCTCGCATTTAAACTTAAATGATTTAACTATTGTTTTAGATTGTGCAAATGGCGCAGCTTATGATGTTGCGCCTAAGGTATTTTCAGAATTGGGTGCAAATTTAATTGTGATTAATGACAAACCCGACGGCATTAATATTAATGAAAAATGTGGTGCGACTGATCTTAAAGCGCTTCAAATGTCGGTACTCAAACATCAAGCTGATTTAGGTATTGCATTAGATGGTGACGCGGATCGTGTGATTATGGTGGACGCCAAAGGTGCGGTTGTAGATGGCGACGAGATTATGTTTATTCTTGCAAAAAGCGCTAAAAACCAAGGTGAATTAATTGGTGGAGTAGTAGGCACCGTTATGAGTAATTTGGGTTTACAAGTGGCTTTAGAAGAAAATGACATTGAGTTTGTACGCGCACAAGTGGGTGACCGTTTTGTGGTGGAAGAGTTAACCAAACGTGGTTGGAGTATTGGCGGCGAAAGCTCTGGACATATTTTGTCATTAAAACACGCTTCTACTGGTGATGGTATTGTGGCTGCGTTACAAGTTTTAAAAGCGTTATGTTTGGCTAATATGTCTTTAGAACAATACAAATCGGGCATGCGCCGATTACCACAGATTGTAATCAATGTTCGAATAAATAAACCCGCAACGCAGTTAATTGATTCGCAACATGTGCAAGACACCTTGGCTAAGGTCAACACATTAATGAATGGCGAAGGCCGAGTGGTTTTGAGAAAATCGGGCACTGAACCTATGATTCGAGTGATGGTCGAGCATACTAATGACGACGACACTCAAATATATGCAAATTTATTAGTGGATGCTATTAAATCTGAGATGTAACGTTAATTTGTAGGGTCGATATTTATATCGAAAAACATATTTGATATTGATATCAACCTTACGAGATCAGAAAAACATTTGATATTGATAATTGCTCGGCTTTGTTTCCTAAGTCGCCCTACCTATTACTTCCATGTAAATGTCCTGCATTATTTTAATAAACACCAACCCTTTAACGATGAATATCAACCTTACGTTTTTAGTTGTCAGGGCAAGCCTCTGACCTACAGATGTGGTGCTGCATTTGTAGGGTCGATATTTATATCGAAAAAAATTTGATATAAATATCAACCTTACGAGATTAGTCTGAAGCATAATTCGATATTGAAAAATATTTGATATGAATATCAACCCTACGTTTTTTTGATTAGTTGCTTAGCTTTTATTAAACATGTCTCTGATAAATAATTTTGGTTGAAAAATAAGTTTCATTATTTTTCGGCTGAATTTTTCAATTTTTGTACGCTGAATATTAGGTGGCTGATTAAAATAAGACTCACCCCCTAAATTTATTACCTGATCATTTAATGATAACTTCGATTCAGCTAAGCTTTGTTGCATTTTAGTTAGCAAATAATCCATATTGTTATTTTGATTGTTTTTATATTTTGAACCTAATCTTGTGCTGTGTGATAAATGCACGGTATAACAATGATTCGTTAAATTTTGTGCACTGTATTTAGAGAATAACATTCTAAACCCCTGTTGTTTTGAGGGGTTTTTACTGGCGTGATCGGTCAGATAGTCTTTTGGAATACCATAGATAGGATTATTGATCACTAAACGATGGATCAATTCTAAGTCCTCGCCTTTATGCCCTATAAATTTCTCATCAAAATTTCCTAATTTTAATAAATGTGCTTTTTGGCAAAGTAGAGTCGAAGTGGGTAATGCGATATGTTCGATACAGTTTTTGGCAGCTGAATTGACCTGATTAAAAATTGTTGAAAAAATAGATTGGTTTAAATCCGAATCTTGATTGATTGTTTTTTTCTGTTTGAGTATTAACTGGCTACTTTGTTTGGTGAGATATAAACAAGGGTACATACAAAAATGCTGTGGATTTGCTTTGATTTTTGTTAATTGAGTCTTAATGTCGTTAAATAATTGAGGACTACCTATTAAATCAATATCCCAAAATAATAAGTACTCACCTTTACTTGTTTTGATTCCGATATTTCTGGCGGTGCCAGGACTATAAGGACCTGTTGAAAAATCGGTGTTTATTATTTTGATATTCGACTGGTTCAGCTCACCCAATAAAGCGGTCGCTTTTTTAACGTACTTAGTTTCCCCTGAAAGTACAACAACATGCTCGGCTTGATTTAAATACCCATTATTATTAGTTAGACACAGCTGCAGACGATTTAAAATATATCGGCTATTTGAGTTTATGTGTACTGGGTAAATCAAACTTAACGTTGATATCATCTGTTGATTTTTACTTTTATCAAAAAAACATTATAAACCGTTTGGTTGCTTTTGGATAATACATACATTGTGTTAGTACATACCAAGCTATGGTCTGGGTTTTGATGGTTGTTTTTTCGATATGAATATCGACCTTACGATTGGATAGATTGTGATTTTCGTTTTTCGTTATAAATACCGACCCTACGATTGTTGATGATGTTTACGTAGGGTTGATATTTATATCAATGTTTTCTTCGATATGAATATCGACCTTACGATTGGATGGTTTTTGATTTTCGTTTTTCGATATCGGATTATGTCCTGACCCTACTCTATAAATTTGACTCAAAAAAAAATGAGCCAACCTTTTTCAGATTGACTCATTTAATTTCATTAATTAATAATTGTTAGCAATTATTAATTACCGTTACGACCTTCTTTAAGACCATAACGAATCCAATGCTGCAATGCAGCTAGATAGTTATTGTCGCCAAATGCATTTTTTAAATCATTATATCGATCTAAATAATTTGAAACATCAAATGAACTAGTAGATCGACGACCTTCTTTTAAGCCATATTGCGCCCAGTGTTTATGTGCAGCTAAATAATTAGTTGCACCAAATACTCGTTTTAAATCTGAATGACTACTTAGATAAAATTTAACATCAAAAGACTTAGAACTTTTACGGCCTTCTTTAATTCCGTACACTTTAAAGTGGTTTACTGCTGCGGCATAGTTTGTACCAAATACACGTGTTAAATCACTGTATAAGCTAATGTACTCTTTAACATTAAAACTTGGAGAACTGACACGGCCTTCTTTTTTACCATGTTTATCCCAATGTTCTTTAGCGGCTTTAAAGTTAGACTTACCAAACGCTCTAGCTATATCATGGTTATATAAAAGGTAATAATCTGCAGAAAACGCAGGTAGATCATCATAACTAGAAAGAATTAACTTCTCACTGTCATAATATTTTTGCACCATCACAATATCAGTTTCGCTTAGTTCGCCAGCTGCATTCCATTGTGGATTACAATAATTCATTACTGAATCTAAATCCCATTTACCAATATACACATCACCATCAGTGCCTTGCGGCGAATCAGTACAGCTATCGGGAGTATCGGTACGATTTTGTTCATGTGCAAAACCTAGTGCGTGTCCAAATTCATGTATCGCAATAACCTCTGAGCAATATTGCACGTCTGATTGACATGAAGGCGACCAATTATTGTAAGTGAAATTTAATACCATTCCGTTAGATAAACCATTTAAGTTTTTACCTAACCCTTTTACATGTGGACCTACGTCACTTACTTGTATTCTAACGCCAGCACTGCCACTTGAACACTGCCCCCAGCCTGTAAATTCTGCTCTTGAATTGTCTGACCAAGTATCAGAAACTGCATTTTGAATCCAAGATCGTTGGTTAGCTGAAGATTCAGTAAACGACTCCCAACAAACTGGAATTACATTGCTGTCACATACTGAGGACGATAAGACATTACCTTCATCTTGCGCAATGGCAACCGAAGAAACACTTATAACAACTGGTAAAAATAACCCTTTAAAAAATCTCATATATATTCCTATTTATATGTTTTTCATAATTAATATTTGATAAAATTATCAAACATTTTAATACAAGCACTTCATTATTTGAAGACACTCATAAATTAATACTAGCATGTGATATTATAATTACACAATTAATACAAAAATTTATTTCAGCGAAAACCTAATAAAACTCATTTCTATTAACAAAAAACTCCCAGATCATTACACAAAAAACAGCAACCAACTGGCATGGCTCCAACATTGCTTCACCAAATGTCATTAATTGAACAAAACCGGAGTTAATTATATTAATAAGCTAATAAAATCGACTCGTTTGTAGATATTTAAAGGTTTCGATTTCCCAGTCATAGTGTTTAACTGCATTTACTTGTATTATCTGCTTTCTATTTTTTGTTTGATTACCCTCCTTCATGACCTTTTCCAAATCTTTTTACACAAGTAGCCGCGGTATTGTAAAACAGACTGATTTATCTGTTTTTTTAGATGCAGATATTCACTCTTTAAGTGATTTTAAAAGCGCTAATAATTCTACAAAAGAGCAAGCGGTTGTTGGTTGGGGTAATAAAGCTAATACTCAAAAATCTGTGGAGTTTGCACAAAACAATAACCTGCCATTTTATCGTTTAGAAGATGCGTTTTTGGGGTATTTTGGTCATCCTAGTAAACGTAATATTCGAGTAGGATTAATTAAGGACAGTCAGGGAATTTATTATGATGCGTTTAATCATTGCGATTTAGAGGATTTTATTCAATTACCTTTATCTGCCGATGAATCATCACAAAGTATTAAAGATTTGGCTCTGTTTAAAGAGCTGCGCTTAAGTAAGTATAACGACCCTACTATTACCTCAACTGCAACTACCTCAACTGCAACTTCTGCTGCAATCCCAGCTACAACATCTAGCGATGTCGACCAAACTGACGATTATGTACTTTTGATTGATCAAACTTTTGCTGATCAATCGATTACATCGGGTGGCGCTAATCAAGATTGTTTTTTGTGGATGCTGCTTGATGCTTTGTATCTTTACCCTAACTCTAAAATTATTATTCGTACTCACCCTGATGTTAAAGCAGGTAAAAAAACGGGTTGTTTTAAAGCCGATTGGCTTAAATTAAGTGATCGAATTGAGTTAAATGATAAACCTATTAATGCAATTGATTTAATTGAACCAGCTTTGGCTGTGTTTTGTGTGACCTCACAAATGGGTTTTGAGTCGATTCTACAAAACAAAAAGGTATTCACTTATAGTACTGCTTTTTATACGGGTTTGGGTTTAACTCAAGATCGTATTCACTTTTTGAGTCATTTATCAGCTGCCGCTCAAATTCAATATTTTGATGATATTGGTTTTAACTACAGTACGAACAACAGTCTTATTAACATCAGTCAGTTTGAAGGTCTGTTTGAGTGCCATCAAACCAAACGTAATATTCGTTTATCTGATTATTGGTTGTCGTTAGATTTAGTCGCTAAAAAAACGGCGTTATTTTATGCCGCGATGATCCGTTACCCCACTTATGTTCACCCCGACACTCAAACTATTTGTTCGTTAAATGAACTACTTAATTGGTTTAAAGTGCAACAACATTTTAAGCTTGAGACTCAACACCCTATTGTACTGTTTGGTTTTAGCTTGTGGAAAAAATGGTTTATTCCCGCTTATATTCCGTTTAAACATCGACATAATTTAATATTTGTATCGACTCACAATGCGTTACAAAAACAACTTAAAACCGGCTGTGATGTTGTAATTACTTGGGGTGCGGTTCGTGCCGAGAGCGTATCTAAGCTTTTAGAGCATCAAACTTTATATTGTGTAGAGGATGGGTTTATTCGTTCTCAAGGCTTGGGAGTAGATTTAAAACGTCCGTCTTCATTGTGTTTTGACGATTTAAGTATTTATTACAACTCGTTAAAACCCAGTCGCTTAAATTCAATTTTACAAAATTCTAAACCTTTAATCGATACAAACAAACAAGTCCGTTATTTGATTAATGCGATTAATTCTAATGGTTTAAGTAAATACAATGTGGGTCAACCCCTTGACTGTGAAATTGAATCGGCTATTAATCGAGCTAAGGGTGAGTCTAAAGAAATTATTTTGATTCCTGGGCAAGTTATGGGAGACGCCAGTTTAAAATATGGCACCGGTGTTATTGACTCTAATATCAAACTAATCAAACAGGTTAAACAAGATTACCCGGATGCGTTTATTATTTATAAACCTCATCCCGATGTGTTTGCTAGTAAAAAAGGCGATTTTACTGAGCTCAGTGTTGCTTATAAAAATTGTTCGTTGGTGTTAAACCAACAAGATATCGCGCTGTTATATCCACATATTGGTCGTTTATGTACCATGACGTCGTTATCTGGTTTTGAGGCGTTGTTGCGTGGTATTAAAGTGGATTGTTATGGTAAACCATTTTATAGCGGCTGGGGATTAACCCTTGATCATCATACTATAAGCGATCGGACTAATACTCTGTCGATAGAGCAATTAGTGGCCGCCACTTTGATTACTTATCCTCTGTATGTTAACTGGCGTACTTGGACATTTATGCAGCCTGAGGTTTTAGTTCACCAAATATCTGGTGCACATGTTAAAATTAAACCGACTGGTTTTTTTGCAAAAATGCACAAAAAAATGGGTTATTTAATTGAGTTATATCAAATGAGTCGTAAAACTTATTGATTAAATAGAAGGGAATTTACTTTAATCGGTTTTTTATTTTAATCGTTTTAATAAGAAGTATTCAGCCATTGTCTAATATCCTGTTATTACAGGGTCCGTTGGGACCCTTTTTTAAACAATTACAATCTGAACTGCAACGTTCGTTGTTGTTAAACGTTGACGTGCATCGTATTGTATTTAATGCTGGTGATCAGTTTTTTGCTGGTAAACATCATGTTCATGCCTTTACCCAAGCACAAGATCAATGGGCACAATGGTTAAGCGATTTTGTAAAAACTTATTCTATTACGCATATATTGGTTTATGGTGATTGTCGTTTTTACCATAAAGCTGCAGCTGAAATTTGTGAAAATTTAGGTCTAAAGTTTTGGGCCTTTGAAGAAGGTTATTTACGCCCAAATCATATCACCTGCGAACGTTTTGGCGCCAACGCCAACTCTAAAACCCATTATGAAGAAGTGCGCAATTGGCAAATTAAAGACGATTTAGATAACTTTGATGTGCGCAGTAGTTTTTATTACACTTTTTATTACGCGGCCGTGTTTTATTGGGCAATGTTATTGGGTAAGTCTAAATTTAAACTTTATATTCATCATCGTGATTCCAGCCCTATGCGCGAAGGTGCCGCTAAAATACGTTCGTTTTTGCGTCATTATTTGTATAAATTTAAACAAAAATCGCAGTTGAAATTTATCAAACAACATCCTTTCTTTTTGGTGCCATTACAGGTATTTAATGATTCACAATTAACTCACCATAGCCCGTTTGAGTCGATGCAGGCGTTTATTGAAACAACTGTTGAGTCTTTTGCTGTTCACTCTCAATCAGAAGACGTATTGGTTATTAAACACCATCCCGCTGATCGTGGTGAATGTAATTATCAAACGCTGATTGATCAATTAACACTTAAGTATGATTTGGTTAATCGATTAATTTATGTACACGACTTACACCTGCCTAGTTTACTTAAGCAGTGCAAAGGTGTGATTAGCATTAATAGCACTACGGTTTTGGGAGCGTTTCACCATAGCGCCCCGGTTAAGATTTTAGGCGAAGCGTTTTACGATATTAAGGGTTTGGCTTGTGAAGGTTCGCTTGATGATTTTTGGACAAAACCTACTGCTGTAAATCATGAATTTTATCTGCAGTTACGCGATTTTTTAAGACATACGAACCAATTTAACGGCAGTTTTTATAGTGATAAAGATTTAGCCATTAAAAACTTCATCCACTTTTTTAAAGATAAAGTTTAACTTTGTTTAATCGTTAGGTTTAATCAAAAACTTAAAACAAGTGCCACTGTATGGGTTTCTAAGGTTGGATTATAATCGTATAAATCGGCATTCGACATATGTTGCCAGCTATAAGATAAGTTAATATTTTGCACAAGAGCGAACGCCACACCAAAACGATATGAAAAATGCAACGGCCCACCATAACGTTTACGCCCAAAATCGTGTCTTGATAATAAATTAATCTTAGTTGCGCCTTCGAAACTGAGTCGGTTATTTGTATTTAAAATCGGCACTTTATAAGCTAGACCCGCACTCCAAATCACACCATGTTTGTCATCTACTATTAACTTCGACACACCTAACTCGGCAAGAGGCATCAATAACGTTTTTGGGACTCGTGGTAAATCAATCTGCCAGAACATTTCCATTGTTGATATTGGCAATATTTGTTGCTCAGAAGGCAAACCGTAACGTACCCCAAATTTGTTCACCATTTTAACCACGGTACCGTTACTTTTTGGATAAACAGAATCGACGTTAACCAAATTGTCAGGTGATAATTCAATTGCATACACTGGATTGAATATTAAAAAACTTAACAACACATATAAGGTTTTCATTTTATTGGCTCCAAGAATTCATAACATGTCACTTATAATAATTACTTAAGGGGTGAACCTTTATATAAGTAATAGATTAGAAGTTATTTTTCCTGTTACCGTCTATATCAACGAAATTTAACGAAAAACACCTACTTTTTACCGAAAAAAATATAAAAGGACATTTGATTACAGGGCTCGTAACAGTGAGTTTTTTTATGTGTGGAATTGTTTGAAAATTAGAATTTAACGGTGAGATTTGGTCATTTTTTGAATACGTAGGGTTTTTATTTACGTAAGGTTGATATTTATATCAAATGGTCATGATGGCTGTTTTTCGATATGAATATCGACCTTACGTTTGGATTTTAATTGTCGTTTTTTCGATATGAATATCGACCTTACTTTAGATGATGATGTGTTACGTAGGGTTGAGATTTGCGTAAGGTTGATATTTATATCAATGGATTATGAGGTTGTTTTGTTATTCGAGATTCCAGATTATCCTTACCTACAAATAATCCGAATTCCAATATGGGTATTCTTTTATATTTTGAACTAATTTTTTCCTTAGTGGATTCGCTACTATATATCGTGCGATTTCTTTTATGTCTTCATCTTTTCTGATTGTATGTTCGTAGTATTGTTTTTGCCAAAAAGCACCTTGCCTTTCTAACTGTTTGTTTAACGCGTATGCGGTTCGTCCTTTTAAATCACTCATCACTCGCTGTAATTTTTTATCTTGTATCTGGACTAATCCGTGAAAATGATCCGGCATTAATACCCATGTTATCCATTTACAATGCATCTGGGTTTCGTTTATTTTTATCTGTTGGCAAAAAATCGATGCTGCTTTATGTGCTTCGAATTGTGGCTCTCTGTTTTTTGTGTTGAATGTGATGAAGTATATTTGATTTGTTATTGATTCTCGTTTCTTTTGCAAATCGTCCCATGGCATATTTATTCCTTGATAGCCGTTAGTTTTTATAGCTTAGTTTAGTTTTCATTCGTAAGGATGTTATTTGCGTAGGGTTGATATTTATATCAATGGATCGTGAGATTTGTTTTTTCGATATGAATATCGACCTTACGTTGGAGGGTGTGGGTTTGTGATGTTTGTTTTTCGATATAAATATCGACCTTACGTTAGGTAGGTTGTGATGGTCATTTTTCGATATAAATATCGACCTTACGTTGGGTAGATTGTGATGGTCATTTTTCGATATGAATATCGACCTTACGTTGGGTAGATTGTGATGGTCATTTTTCGATATGAATATCGACACACGATTGTTGATGATGTTTACAAGGGCTGATATTTATATCAATGGATTTTGAGATTTGTTCTTTCGATATGAATAACGACCTTACGCTGTGGGTTTGTGATGTTTGTTTTTCGATATGAATATCGCCCCTACGCTACGGTGATATCAATATTATTTGTTTTATTTTTCATCCAAAAAAACATGCCATTTTGGGCGACTGCAACTTTTTAAGAATGTCTCTTGGTTTGATTCTTCTGCTTTTTGTTTGCTCTCATTACCATCTAAAAACAACACCATTTTAAGTTGCTGTTGTTTTGAATTCTGTTCATCAAACACCATTTTGGCTATTGCATTGGCGGGCATGATTAATCGCCCTGCGATATTATTTAAGGGAAATTGAATGCCTTTTTGATTGTTACTTGGCTGATAACTTTTATATATTAATTCACTGCAGACTAATGCGTCGTCCTTTTGGAAATTAAAATTATAATCATAAGGCAGGCCGACGTAATAAAACGCATTAAACAGCGCTTTGGCTTTTTCTAACTTGGAAAGATTTGGCCTTAGTACTACTACACTGTCACAACAAAGTGATTGCTGTAAGGATGTAAATACTACACCTGGGGCGATTGATTCGATGACGTTTTTTTCATAGCCATTATCTTGAGTTAATGTGTTTTCAAATTTTATGGGATAATTATTTTTTAATAAATCTGCATATTTTCCGCTTATAACTCCTTTTGTTTTGACCCACTTGATCACTTCTTCATCTTCAAAAAACTCATCACGTCGATTTGTATTACCCATAAACAAAGCTGCGTGGGACCAAAACCCCGGTATACCTATATTGGTTGCCTGCCACTCTCTGCGCTGTAATAAGATATCACCTGGCTGTATTTTGCTTAATATTTGACCCACTTGTTCTGGTATAATCAATGAATGTCCATTTCGCCAAACCTTGATATTACCAATTGTATTAGCCACGCCTTTTTGAATAGGAAACCAGGCTTTGAATGTGCCTGTTTTTAGAATATCTACGGCGTTTTTAAGTGTCAGCTTAATTGTATTGTTTTTTGCATAATCATAAATAATCGTTTTATCTTCTTTATACATTTTTTCTAATGATTCATCTAAATACTCTGAATTGCTTTTGTATATCAGAATTAATGCATGAAACCTTGTGGCCATTTTTACATTTAGGAAATGGAATTTAAAACGTTTATATGCTGACTCTCCTAAGCCTAAATTTAAATTCTTTTGCTCAAGTAATTTAACTAAACTGGTTTCTTGTTCAATGATTTCAATAAATTGTAATGCAAATCGATAAGCACTAAGAAATGAAATAAGCTGTAAATAGAATGTATTTCTTTTTTCTGTTGAGTTTAATATGTAATTACCTGATGTTTCATTCACTATCGATTCAATAACAAAAATCGTTTCTGCAAAACATTGCCATAATTGCAGGGTTTGAATTTTTTGGTCTTTGCTGAGTAATTGTGTTTTTACTTGTTTGTTATTATTGAATTCTGTCGAATTAAGCTCTAATAACGCGATGATTCTTTTGGATTCATTTCTTTGAATATTAAGCTTATTTAGTGTCTTCAATTTTTTCAGCTCCGTTTAATACTGCCCTTTGCGCCATCTTTTAACTGTTATTATTTAAATTTGAGTATTTGGATTATATTTTATTTGGTTCTGTTGTTTTTAGTTTTTTTGATATGAATATCAACCCTACATTTTTGGATTTTCTTTATATCTTTGAGATTAGTCTTAGCATTTTTATTTATTGGTTAATAAAGATTGTGCCACACATATAATCCACCGCTTTACCGGTTAACAGTACTTTGTCGTTTATTAATTCACAGCCTATTAACCCTGTGCTTTTTGATATTCCTGATGGCTTTTTTATTAGCTTTCTATAAAAATACTACCAAACATATAATCCACTGCTTTTCCGGTTAACAAGACTTTGTCACCTATTAATTCACAACCAACTAATCCTGTTCTTTTGGATAGTTGTTTGGCTGTTAACTTATTTTTATTTAATTGTTTGGCCCAAAATGGAGTTAATTCACAATGCGCAGAACCTGTTACAGGGTCTTCATCCACACCATACTTTGGAAAGAAACAACGACTCACAAAATCAACCGAATCGCCAAGGGCGGTAACAATGACACCTCTTAAGTCTAATGTTTTCAATTGGTCAAAATCAGGTTTTATATTTTGCACATCTTGTTGTGATTTAAGCACAACTACATAATCGAACGCTGCAAGTACGCTGGCGCTTTCAACACATAGGGCTTCAAGTAATGGTTCAGGGGCTTTTATTTCTAATGGCATCGTGGCAGGAAAACTAAGTTGGTAATCAGTATTCGTTTGGCTAACTTCTAATAAACCACTTTTAGTTGTAAATGAGATCACTTGTTTTGAATAGTTTAAATGCTTAAATAACACATGAGCTGCCGCTAACGTAGCATGACCACATAAGTCAATTTCAGCTTTTGGTGTAAACCATCTTAAGGCTATGCTTTGACCTTCGTCTACAAAAAATGCGGTTTCAGACAGGTTATTTTCTTCAGCTATTTTTTGCATTAGATCATCGTCGATCCATTCGTTTAAAGGGCATACCGCCGCTGGGTTACCCTCAAATACTTTATCTGTAAATGCATCAACTTGATAAATTTTTAATTCCATTTAAGCACTGCCTTTATATTTTTGTTTAATATGATTTTGTAACATATACATTATTCAATAATTTTTACTTTTTTATTAAAAATTCGACTTAGAATAAACATAGAACCGAATAGTGCCGCAAAACCTAACATTTGCCACTCTACAGGAAGATAGGTTGATTCAACATCACTAACCTCAATGCCACCTAATATATACGACCAAGAGTTAAAACAAATATGTGCAATTATCGATGGATAGAGGGAATAACTTTTAACATATAACCAACCAAGAAAGCAGCCAATAAACAATACAAAAAATGTCTGATCTGCATTAAAGTGAAATATAGCAAATAACATAGATGACAATAATATTGCATGTGTACTTCTTAGTCTTGATAATAATCCACGTAGTATTACCCCTCTAAAAACTAATTCTTCTGCAATGGGTGCAACTAAACATATACATATCACACCGAAAATGCCGGTAGAATATATATTGTTAAAAAATACAACCTCAGGGTTAATTCCAAAGATACTATTTTGTAATGTCATAATAACATCTGAAGCAATTTGTAATCCGAACGTTAAAAATATGATTGGTACAAATACAACACTAATTAATTGTAATACCCTATTCATTCCTGCATGACAAAGCATTGATATCGAAAGATTCATTTGCTTCATTGAATATATTAAAAGTATTGCAGTTGAAATGGTGACAACTAAAAAATAGGCAAATGGGTCACCTGCTTGCCATCTTAAACCGATATATACCAGCGCTATTACTATTAATGTTTTTAGGAGTGATAAAGCTACTATCAATAATATTGATTGTTTAATATTTGGGAACATTTTAAATCTACCTTGATGAATTTTTATTTTAGGTGGGATGATTTTTTACTTAACTTCTTACATGAAATCGATATACCGGAGATTTTATGCAAAGTTGCAGTACTCCAAGATGTAAATTATTAGCGTATTCCTTTACGCTCTAATTTGTTACGAGTTAAAAATTGATTTTAACTTCGCCTTCATTTTGCTCTTGTAGCACTCTATTCACACAATCGTCTAAACATTCGCCACTTTTATCATCAAACCATTTTTGTTTGTCTGAATCATAATCAAAATGAAAACCACCTGATTTTGCTGCGATCCATATTTGATAGCTGGCGCTTTGTCTTGATATGATCACTTGTGTTTTATTAGGATTGTGAATAATTAATGTGCCAGACTCGTTATCAAAATCTAGGTCTTCTTCTAACTCATCAATGGCATCTTCGATAAACTCTTGGTAGTCATCAACTAATTGATGGAACTCATTACGTTGCATATTGTTGCCTTAACTTTTATTTGAGCTGTTATATTTTGCTGATTGCTCAGTGAAACATTTTATAACGCTCGGATGATTAATGTCTCTAAATATTCAACATCGGGAATAGTGGCTCGACCTAATGTAGTGGCTACGGCCATCTCTTCTACTCGCGAAAGGTCATCTTGATTCTCATCGTGTTTCAGATCTTCTGTTTTTACTTTTAATAATTTTGGAATCCCTTGAATTACCATTGCAAAAAATGGCAATTCTTCTTGACCCGAAACATTATTACAAATAGCGATACGTGTATTTCGATTTAATGAAGGTTTGTTTTGAGATTCATCAATAATACCTTCGTAGCTCACCAATGGCACATTAAGTCCACGCCATTCAATGATTCCTAAAAACCAACTAGGTCGCTCTTGTAATGGTCTAGGTTGTATAAATTGAATCACTTCGGCAACACTTACGTTTGGCAATAATAAATTGTGATTGTCTAAGTGGATCATCAAACAGGCTATCTGTTCATCTGATCGTGTGTTTACTGGTGCTTCACTCATGTTATATCTGCCTTTTGTTGAGCCATACTCAATTTTATATGTTCAATTAGTTGTCTTGCCAACATTTGTGGTGTGTCACGTATTGTCATCACCCCCGTTTCATACGCATGATCGGGCATTGAGCTTTGAATACAGCTTTGTTTGGATTGGCCCCAAACTAAACCACCATTTTGTTTGATGATGGTTGCGCCTTGAGTGGAATCATTATCCATACCACTTAATATGATGCAATTGGCTTGTTGTTTAAACTGATTCGATACGTTTTCTAAAAGCTGGTCCAAACATGGTGCATACGCTCCTGCCCAAGGTTGATCCATCATATGCACACCATTATTCATTCTAAATTGAATTTCTCGATCAATGGGTGCGATTAATACTTCGCCATTTTTTAATTGCGATTGTGCGTTAGCAATACTAAAAGGTAATTCACTATGGCGCCCAATTGTATTTTCTAATGCACTTAATCCACTTTGATCAATATGCTGCGCATAAATAAACGCGATAGGAATACTGCAAGGTAAACAATCGAAGAATGCTTTAACCGCTTGCGGACCACCTAAAGACGCACAAATCACCCAAACTTCACCGATATCGGTTTTGGTTTTAAACTGGAATGATTCATCTAAAGGGATTACGTTATGTGGTTGAGGTCCGTCTAAATGACTTATATCCAACTGCAAGGAGGCATTTTTATGCGGATCGGGTGTAACAAATTCTGCCATTTTTTCTATTAAACGGCGTTCCCATTTTGGGTAATTTTCATCATTTCTTGGAGGAATTTCACCGTCGGCAAATATAATTGGTAGCTCGTCACAATCTAATAAGTCATCTAATAATTGCTGATGCAGATCCACTAACTGTAAATCGACTATCCATAGACTCACCCCACCATCGTCGAGTTTATCTATTTGCACTTTTGATGGATCCAAACAAGCTACCACATGATAACCTGCCTGATTGATAACCTTCTGTAGATGATGTTTTTGTAAAACAACATCTGCAATAATACCTACTTTTGCCATGTGCTTAACCTATTATGCCTTAACCATATCAAGTTGTTCTTTGATGGTTTCTAATAACGGGCCTTCTTGGAACGGTTTACCTAGGTATTCGTTTACACCAATACTTAATGCGCGTTCTTTATGTTTTTCACCGGTTCTAGATGTAATCATAATAATCGGTAAGTCGGAAATTGCAGGGTTATGACGCACACGAGTGGCTACTTCAAACCCATCCATTCTTGGCATTTCAATATCTAACAACATGATATCAGGCACAACATCTTGTAATTGGGTAATCGCGTCTTGCCCATCTTTTGCCAGTATTACTTCATAACCATTACGCTCTAATAAACGTGAGGTTACTTTTCGTACTGTTACGGAGTCATCGACAACCATCACCACTTTAGCGCGATCCTCTGTGACTTCACGTACTGGTGTACCAATTTGTAAGCCAGTTGTTTGATGATGATCAGATGCTAATACTGAGCGAATCATAGATGGTAAATCTAGAATTACAACAACGGAACCATCACCTAAAATTGTTGCGCCGGTTAAACCAGTTACAGAAGTAAATTGTGGCCCGATTGTTTTCACTACGATTTCACGTGAACCTAATAATTGGTCAACATGTAATGCTAAGGTATGATCGTTATCTACACCGTGCACTAATATTAATGGAATAGCAGCTGCATCACTTGGAATATGCGCTGGTACATTTTCATCCATTAATGAACCTAGATATTGAACTCGGTAATCTTTTCCTGAGTATCTAAATTTAGGAGCTCCGGGTTGGTAAAATTGCTGCATTTGAGCAGGAGATACTCGTACAATACCTTCAATTGAGTTAAGTGGTAATGCGTAAATATCATCTTGAATTGAGACCATTAACGCACGTGATAACGATACCGTTACAGGAATACGAATTGTAAATAAGCTGCCTTTGCCAACGGTTGAATCAATATTCATTACACCGCCAAGTTGTTTCACTTCAGAATGCACAACATCCATTCCAACACCACGACCTGAAATTTGAGTTATTTTTTCAGCCGTTGAGAAACCAGCATCTAAAATAAACATTAAGATTTCTTGGTCGGTTAAGTTTGAATCTTCGTTCATCAAACCTTTTTCAACTGCTTTTGCACGAATACGACTAATATCAATACCCGCACCATCATCACGTAATGTCAGTACCATGTACGAACCTTCACGCGCTAATGATAATTCAATTTTACCCGTTTTTGGTTTGCCTGCTTTTTCTCGAATATTTGGCATTTCAATGCCGTGGTCAATTGAGTTACGTAACATATGCTCAAGAGGTGCAACCATACGCTCAAGTACGGTACGGTCTACTTCACCTTCGATATTAAAGAATTCTAGTTCGGCTTTTTTGTTTAATTCTGAGGAAGTTTGACGAATGATTCGACGTAAACGCGGTGCAATACCAGAGAACGGTACCATACGGGTTTGCATCAAACCTTCTTGTAATTCGGTATTTATTCGAGACTGTTGTAATAGAATCGTTTCGGTATCACGAGTACGTTCTTTTAATGTATCTTGCAGATCGGCTAAATCCGAAGCGGACTCCATAATCGAACGAGATAGCTGCTGAATCGACGAATATCGATCCATTTCCAACGGATCAAACTCTTCTAGCTCTTCTTCTGCTTGTTCTTGGCGATACGCGACTTGCTCTTGTGTTTCGTTATCTAAACGACGAATTTGTTCGTTCATACGATCAATAGCGTTATGCATTTCACTTAATGTGAAGTTAAAATCCGCCATCTCTTGTTCTAAACGCGCACGTGAAATACTGGTTTCACCCGCCAAGTTAACCAAACCGTCTAAGACATTAGCGGCTACTTTAACGGTTTCTTGATTTTGTCCAGGTCGTTTTTTATCGGATGCTTCTTGTTCTCCGGCTAATCGTTTTGCGTCATCTGCAATATCCATCGCCGTTTTTGGCTCGAGTGCAAGTTTCAGATTAGATAAAACTGAAGAGTCAAATTCAATGGCGTTATCGTAATTAGCTCCTTCTTTTGACTCAACTATTTTTGGTTCAACATTTTTTGGCTCGACAATATCGGATTCGATGGAATCTTCTAAACTAAGTGTTGAAATTGTATCGTTGGTTTCCCCACTGATCCAATCATCAATTTGACTGCCGACTTCTTCTGAATTTGATTCATTTGAATCAACATTAAGATACTCATTAATAATGATTGTTGCTTCAACATCTAATTGATCAAGTTTTTCATCTAATTGATCAAAAAAGGTTTCATTTTTAGTTTGAGTATCACTATTAATAACAAATAATTCTAATGCTTCAGCATTATTTGCTAAGCTGATTTTCTCAGCTAAATTAGCGCCACCTTTTATTGTGTGTAATACACGTTTTATTACATCACTTTGTTCGGTATCTTTTGGAGAGTAACGCCAAGCTAAACGAGCCTGAATTAATTGACCCAATAATGTTTGAGTTTCTTCAACAAAAATTCCTATTAAACTGTTGTCTTTATCTGGGTCATCACTAACTTGATCATAAGCTGATAAATTAAAACCGTTACCAGCACAATAATTTTGTACACATTCGAATAAGAATCGATCATTTTTACAAAACATGGTTTCTTGAATATCTGAAACCATATCAGCCAAGCTGTTATTGCAATTTTCAATCAATTCTATTAATGATTCATCTGCTATATACTTTTGATTAACGATACCTTCATATAAAAATTCCAGCTCATGCCCTAAATCACCAATAGGGGATATTTCGGCCATACGTGCCCCACCTTTTAAGGTGTGTAAGTCACGCTGTAGAATATGTACAGGTTCATGATTGCTGATGTCTTTTTTCCAAGTTTCAAATTGAACCTGGATACTTTCTAATATTTCTTCTGCTTCTTCTAAAAATATTTCAATCAGATCTGGATCGGTATTAACTTCAAACAATTCAGTATCATCAATAATAATACCCGATTCATTTAATACTAATTCAGGTTCTTCTATTATGGCTAATTCGATGTCTTCGGTTGGCTCATCATTATTAGAAAGTTCTTGTATCTCATACCCTGCTTTATGCGATGAACAATAGTCTTTAATTTTATCAATTAACGTAGGGTCATAGTCAAATTGCCCCTGCGTTTCGATATCCTGTACCATATCGGATATCTCATGCTGGCACAGATATAAAAGCTCAAAAATACTGTCATCACTTTGATATCGACCATCAAACAAACCTTCGTAGAGGAATTCAAGTTCGTGAGATAAATCACCTAATGGACTGATTTGAGCCATCCGAGCGCCACCTTTTATGGTGTGCAAATCTCGTTGTAGATTCTCTACAAGGGTCAAATCGTTTGTATTTTCTTCCCACTGAATCAATAACTGGCGGATGTTTTCAACTAGCTCTGTGGCTTCTTCAACGAATATTTCAACTAAATCGTCATCAGCGGAGACAACAAATGATTTTTTGTTTGTTGCTGTTGTTATAGTTTTTTCTTCACTATCAGAAGATTCAATTGTGAACTCGATTCCCGCTGTATCACCTTCATAACTCTGATCTATAGCAAATTCGATTTCATTATCATCGGCTTCAGCTTCTAAATCTATTTGCTCGTCTGACAGGACTTTTAATTCTTCAGATAAGAACAAGGCGATTCGATCTTCAATATCTATTTGTATTTCTAACGTTTGTGCAGCGGCTAATCGATCCATTAAATTCACTAAAGCATCCTGTGCTTCTTTAGCAATTTCAATAAATTGATTATTAATATTTTGTGAATCATCCATGCACATTTGATACATTTCTGCCAATTTTATCGACAAACTTTCAAATACTGGTTGAAAAGCAGTTTTTGAGAACTCTGTCAATTGCTGCATGTTGTCATGTAACTGCTTAATTTGATCTTGCTCAATATGAAGCAGATCCCATGAACCAGTCACTTCTTCAGAGTCGATGATAATATCCATCGTGGCTGATAAGAATGTCTGTAATGGGTTTTCTTCGTCTTGTCCTTCTGGATTAGATTGGGCACCCACTAGGCGTGACATAATCTCATGAACGTATTTGGCAAAACCCTGGGAAGATTCATTTGATTCTAAAAATTGAACTACGTCTGTTAAAGTATGCTCACATCTTTCGACTGTTTGTCTTAAAACTTCTAATATTTCGTCGTCGGATTTAACATTTAACTGATGCATGGTTTGAATGAGCTTTTCAACGGGTGAAATCGCTTCGGCTAATTGCATCACACCAGCCATATGTGCGGCACCTTTTATTGTATGCAGAGCACGCTGTAATTCTTCACTTAATTCGGTATTAGGCCCTGCTTCTAAATAGGTTTTTACTGTTGTTAAATGACTCGCCAATTCTTCTGCAAAAATAACGTAGATTTGATCGTCGTCATCTTCTGTATTTTCAATTTCAACTAAAGCAGGGGTTTGTGCCTCTGTTTCTGAGTCTTCAGAAAAATCCCCACCAAATAAACTATCTAATGAGCCTTCATCTACTTCAAACTCAACAAATTCGGGATCTTCGCTTTTTATTTTTTTATTTCGTTTATCGTCATTGATACCTAACATGGCATCAGTAATAACTGGATCTTGAGTGACTTCGTCGCTTAGAATTGATAATTCAGGGATATCAGAGTTATCTTCATCCATTAACGTTAACTCAGGTACATCTGTTATTTCGTCGTCAACTAATGATAATTCAGGGATATCAGAGTTATCTTCATCTAATAACGTTAATTCAGCAACTTCTGTTGTTTCGTCTTCAACTAATGTTAACTCAAGACTTCCACCTGCATCCTCTTCAAGTGCTGGTAATTCTGTTTCGGTTGGATCTTCAGATGAATCATCTTCTTGTAACGTTAATTCGATTGAATCTGTTTCATTTGAACTTTCTTCTAATCCAAAATCAATACCAATGTCGTACTCTTCTTCTAGTTCAACCTCTTGATCATTATTTTGTACTTCTAAACTTGGTTGTTCTTCAAGGACATTTACATCGTTATCGTTTGAAACGATTCTTAACTTGTCTTTTTCACCCGTGGCTATTAAATTTGCTTGATCGGTTAATAAAGCAATTT
>JALJPK010000020.1:0-24559 GCA_022968985.1 Pseudomonadales bacterium
AAAAAGCCATGTTAAGTATGTCTGAAGAATTAAAAAACATTGTGGGTCAAATTAGTGAAACCACAGCCGATTTAAACGTTGCAGCAGGTAACGTAGGTAATATTTCTAAAACGTCTTATGATAACATTCAGCAACAGCAAGATGAAACGCATCAAATTGAAAATGCTATGGAAGAAATGTCCGCTAGCGTGGAAGAAGTTGTTCAAAATGTAAGTAATGCAGATGTAGCCGCCCACTTGGCTCATGAACAAACCGAAGAAGGTAGTTTAGTTGTGCAAGACACCGTACAAGGTATTAAACAGTTAGCCAAACAAATTGAAGACGCTGCAGTGGTGATTGCAAAAGTAGAAAAAGACAGTGAAAACATTAATACTGTGCTAGATGTAATTAAAGGCATTGCTGAACAGACTAATTTGTTGGCTTTAAATGCAGCAATTGAAGCCGCCCGTGCCGGTGAACAGGGTAGAGGGTTTGCAGTAGTAGCGGACGAAGTACGTACATTAGCTGGCAGAACTCAAGAATCCACCGCTGAAATTAATGAAATAATTGAAAAACTGCAAACTGGTTCAAGAAGCTCGGTAAAAGTCATGAGCCAAAGTTGTGATCAGGCTCAATCAGTAGTGGAGTTAGCCAGTAAAGCGGGTACATCTTTAATCACTATTTCTGAATCGGTGGCTAAAATAAATGAAATGACCACTCAGATTGCCACAACTGCGCAAAAACAAGCTTCAGTGTCGCAGGATATGAATAAAAAAATAACCGATATTAGTAATTTAGCCAAAGAAAACGCTAATAGCTCTCAAGGTATGGCTGTATCAGGTGAAGAAGTGCAACTTATTTCTGTTAAATTACAATCTATAGTGCAAAGGTTTAAGGTTTAATGATGTAGATTAATTTAACGCCATTTCATTATGGTGTAAAATTATTTTGTTTCGTATATATTTTAGTTTTTAAAAGTCGGATCGTACTTTTAGTTTATCCTTAAAAATGGGGTTCATTTTTTAGTTTAAGTGCAAGAATTTCAGTAATCAATTTACACATGTATTTTACATGTATTCCTATCCAATATTTTAATCACAGGTTACCGAGACCAAATTTTTAAATTTTATTCCACTGAAACTAAAGTGCCCAATAGTTTTTTTTGTTTTTCTGTTTTTTCACCCAAAACTAACTAAATGGTTTTATGGGTTCTCGCTTATCTTGATGATTATTCCAGAATAATACAATCCATACAAATAATCGCATATATGGATCAAAAGGTCGATTATTCCCAGTCAATTCTTTGAATGTAATAAATAAACTGTTGCACAGCTTATATATTACAAATACGAGATATCTGAAATTTAACGAAATGAAAAAGTAGCTTAGAATCCTCGTAATTTAATTTGTCTTTTTTACTAACTAATAACAATATTAAATATAGTTATATTTAAAATATATAAAGTGTTTGATAAACAGTTAAAGAGGGTGTTGATGGCTACGTATTATGGTGTAGCGGTTTGATCAAGTAATAGTTGGTCCAATTGTGTTAAGTTTAAAATACCATTGCCTACAATTACTTTGCCTGTGTTTAAGTCTAAAAAGAACCATGACGGGGTGGAACCTAAATTTAATGCTTTTGCTTGCTGTGCTAACAATTTGAGTTTTGTTTGATAGTTTTTGCTGTTATCACATGACATCAGGGTTTTAACGTCCCAACCTTGTTTTGATGCAAGTAACCATAATGATTGTTGATAGTTTAATCGTTTGGAGGGTTTTATTGGTTGGGTAAATAATAAATCATTAAACACCCAAAACGCATCATTACCTAATTCGTTTAATACACAAATCGCTGTTTTTGCTTTTAACATGCTTTTTTCACCCAAAATAGGGAAATGTCTAAATACCCAATTTACTTCAAATGGCGAATTTAACTGTTTCTGATGATCTGTGTTAAACCACTTTTCGAGTGTTTGATGAAATTTTTTACAATAAGGACATTGATAGTCGGCGTATTCTATAAATACAAACCGTGCGTCTTTTGCGCCGTAGATAGGATCGGTTTTAAATTGACTGAAATCAGATAGATCATACTTAGCCGGTGGTGTGTTTTGCTGGGTAAGGTTAGGTTCGATAGGTTGTGTTGCAGATGAAAAACCTTCTGATGAAAAACCAATAATAGGCAATAGCAGGCATAAAAAAAACCCAATAATTATTGGGTTTTTTAGAGTAAAGCGGGTCATAAAAGACTTATGCGCTTTTTTCAGTAGTGCCTGCTTCAATCATTGTTTTTAATTCACCTGACTCGTGTAATTCAGTAACAATGTCACATCCGCCTACTAATTCGCCTTTGATCCAAAGCTGAGGAAAAGTAGGCCAGTTTGCGTATGCAGGTAATTCAGCGCGAATGTCTTGGTTTGTTAATATATCAACAAAAGCAAAACGCTGACCACATTCCATTACTGCTTGTACAGTACGTGCTGAAAAACCACACATTGGCTGGTTTGGTGACCCTTTCATGTATAACAACACATCATTTTGCTCGATTTGTTGTTTGATAGTATCAATAGTATTAGACATAGAAACCTCTGTATTTTATGTAAGCGTAAAAATTGGGGAAGATTATAGCATTTATTCCATCATATTTCGATATGACTTTAATCACTTGATTAATTTATTTGTTTGTTCATATTAAAAGTTGTTATCAAGACTTTTTTATGACTGCCGATATGTAAAATTAGTAAATAACTAATGAATAGTTAGAGAGTGGATTGTGAAAACAGTCAGGTGAAACGTTTCCTATCAATCCATAAAATTGATTTTACGGACATGTTTTTCCGATTTTTAAAACAATACTACTTGGTTGATTCACCACTTTATAATTCTTTTAAAAATGCTTTGTAAAAGTTTGTAGTCTTTAAATTAACTGCTATACCTATAGTTACAAACATAAATATTCTGTTACGAATCAATAATTGATTGTCTATAAAAGTAGTAAATAAGTGCCAATCAAATATTTTGGATGATAAAAAATTGGGGTAAAGTCATGACAAATCACATATTAATAATGGTTGCTGTAATGTTGTTGTCCGGCGTATTTGGTGGGTTAGTTACCTTCTATTTACACGGTCAACACGATCCAGACAGTGCAAATTTACCACGTTGTTTAGTTGTGGGGATTGGTGCATCGTTTTTAGTGCCGGTAGTTCTGGATTTAGTAAACAGTGAAATTATCATAGAAAGTCAGGGGGATCCCTCTCAGCTTCTGATATTTACAGGTTTTTGTTTGATTGCGGCGATTCTGTCAAGGTTCTTTATTGTGAATATGTCGGATCGAATTTTGTCTGAAGCGCATTCGGCTCGTGAAAAATCTGAATCGGTGCAGCATGACCTGAAATTAATTAAACATGAATTATTGCCATTAATTGATACAGAAACTGAGCAAGACGCAATGACAGGTGGTATTACTGAGCCATTAGATATCACCCAAGACGATATCGATGTAACGTCATCTTCAGTACTTAGAACCTTGGCAAGTGGACGATTTATTTTCCGCTCATTAGCTGGGTTATGCACTGAGACCGAAACAGAAGAAACTAATATGGTGAAAACATTAAACTATATGGTGTCTCGTGATTTAGCTGGCAAAGTAACCGGTAAAAAAGGCGTGCGTTGGCATATTACTGAAAAAGGTAAACGTTTATTGGATCTAGGTATTTAATAAGTAAGTCCCTAGTTTTATAAACTGAGATAAATCCCCGAATATGGGGATTTTTTTTGCCTTGTGTAATCATATATTTAACAAAGTTACAAAATGTATTCTATTCTTCAATAATGAAAGGTTTAACTAATAAACGAAGGTTTGATTTAAAAAGGGGAGGGTTATGAATTTAATTGCACTATTACGATTTAAAAGTATAACGTTTTGCCTGGTTATTTATATCTGTTTTTTAGGTTTTGCTTTATCTGCCCAAAATGATGGACCTTTAGATGTCAGAATTTTAATTGATATCTCAGGCAGTATGAAACAAAACGACCCTAATAATCTACGCCAACCAGCATTAGAGTTATTAATTGATTTATTACCTGATGATTCTAAAGTGGGGGTTTGGAGTTTTGGTACTTTTGTTAATATGTTGGTCAAACATGATCAAGTGGATCAAAAGTGGCGTGAACAAGCTAAACAAAAGATTGAGAGTATTAATAATTTAGGTCAACGTACAAATCTCGCTCAAGCGTTGATTACTTCGGCGTACGACTTTCAATTTGCCAATTATAAACCAGGCACACATTTTATTTTATTAACCGATGGTATGGTTGACGTTAGTCGAGATAAAACACTTAATTTAATAGAAAGAAATAGAATTCTTGAAAAAATACTGCCTAATTTTAAACAAAAAAAGGCCATTATTCATACGATAGCGTTATCAGATCAAGCGGATTTTTCACTGTTACAGCAATTGTCTATTCAAACTCAAGGTGTAGCAGGCACTGCATATGACGCAGATGATTTAACACCAATATTTTTAAAAGCGTTTGATCGTTTAGTCTCCACCGAACAGGTTTCTTTAGTTGATAATCAATTTGTAATTGATCAAACCATTGACGAATATACCGCTTTAATATTCCATTCAGCTGGTGAAAAAATATTATTGCGTTCGCCGAACGGTCAGCTTATCGATCAAAAATCCCCTAGAAATGACGTAAAGTGGAAATCATTAAATACTTATGAGCTAATCACAGTTAAACAACCTAAATTTGGGAAATGGAAAATAGAAGGCAATATTGATCCATTATCAAGGGTTAGTATTATCAGTGATTTATCTCTAAATATTTCTGATTTGCCTAGTAATTTATACAGTCATCAAATTCCAGAATTCGCCACATGGCTTTCGGGAGAATATATAACCGGCGACATGAATCCTGAAGATGGTTCAAATAGAATTATGGATGAGTCATTATTGTCATTGGTTAATGTGTTTGTCGATATTAAGCAAAATGGTCAAAGTGTTTATAACAAACAATTAAACAAACAACTGGATGAATTTGTTTTTGATGATAATTTTTTTCTCAAACAAGGTGAATATGCAATACAGGTTAATTTGTCATCCCCAACGTTTGAGAGAAAGCTGGTAAAAAATATTGTTTTACGTTCGGCATTTAGCGTAGAGAGTTTAGGAATTTCTAAACCTGAAGAATATTATTTATTAAGAGTGTATCAAAACGATAATAGTATCGAGTCTGCCAGTATTAGTATTAAAGGATTAGTGAATAATCAAATGGTCGATTTTGAGAAAACCGATCATGGTTATTGGGAATATAAACAATTAAACGAAGCTGGACAAATGGCATTGGAATTTAATGTATTAGCCAATTATAAACGAGGATTAGTGGCAGTAGATCAGCAAAAAATAGCTCAATTAACATTAAGTTTCCCAATTAATTCAAATTCAAAAGTGAAGCTAACTCAACCTATTGCAATAAAACCAGACAAACCAGAAGTGATGGAACCTATGGTTAAAACACAGTTAAGCGACCCTGATGTTGTTATTGGTTTTAATAAATTGATTATGCCAACAATTGAAATGGCCAATAACTCAAAACCAGCAGAAGTTGAAATAATAACCTTACCAGATAAACCTGAAATTGATGAGGACGATCAGTGGGGTGAAAATATGCCTGAACCAGAGATAGTAGATGATTCTTTAAGTGTGTTAACTCTCATGTTATCGAGTTTGCCTTTGTTAATTTTATTAGGTGGTGGGTTCTGGTGGTTTAATCGACTAACAAAAAATGATGAACTAGAATCTGAAAATGACGGTTATACGCAGGCTGAAAAAGAAGCATTACAAGCTTTGGATGAAGATATATCGACGCCAACTGCTGACTTGGTAATGGACTCTGGTGACTCATCGTTGAATAAGGATCTGGAAGTATTAAATGAAGCAGAACTTCCTTTGCCTGATATTGATTTAAATGAAACACCAAAAAATGAAATAAACGATGAAATAGACGTGAATTTTGATTCTGACCTAGATGCACCCAGTATAGAATCAGAGAATCAAGAGTCGGATAATTCAAATGATAAAGATGTAATTGAACAATCATTGGATGAGGCTTTAGATAATGATATTGGCAGTGATTTTGGTGGTGATTTAGCTGAAGGCTTAGAAGAGGATTTAGAAAGTGTCCCCGTTACCGATGCGTTGCAAGAGTTTGATCAACAAGTATCCGATCAGGAAGAAGTCGATGATTCAGACCCTTTTGAAGAAATTGAAACAGATGAAACATTTGAAGAAATTCCAGGGTTAGATGATGAGATAATTGAAAATGAAGATAAAAATAAAGACGCTGATTTTGATATAGATATTGGTGTTGATTCATTGGATTCGTCAGGGTTAGATGATTTAGATCTTGAAAAAGACGATGACCCATTCGAGAATGATGAAGATGAAGAAAAATAACAAGACAGGTATACTAGGTGGTCTGTGTAATTAAATAATTATATGTCAGAAAAACCACATGTTAATTTTGTAAATTTGAAGCATTAATGAGGAATATAAAATGAGTCAAACGTATTTTTTAAAAGAGTACCCAGCGGGTATGAAAGCAACCATTGACCCTGAAAGTTACAGTTCTGTGGTGCAGCTGTTTGATCATTGTGTTAAAAAATTTGCTACTAGTTATCATGCAACCTGTATGGGGCAGACATTAACCTATGCTCAGCTTGATGAAAAAAGTGCTGCCTTCGCGGCTTATTTGCAAAATCATACTTCGTTAATGCCAGGTGATCGAATAGCGATTCAATTACCAAATTTATTGCAGTTTCCTGTGGTGGCATTTGGTGCATTACGAGCAGGATTGGTATTAGTGAATACTAATCCATTATATACCGCCAGCGAGTTAGAACATCAATTTAAAGACTCAGGGGCTAAAGCATTAATTGTATATGAAGGTATGGCGAAAACGGCTTTATCTATTATAGATAAAACCGATATTGAACAAGTGATTGTGACTAAAATTGCGGATTTTCATTCTCCGTTAAAACGTATCTTAATAAACTCTATTGTTAAATACGTTAAAAAATTGGTGCCAAAATATAATAAAGCGAAAACTGTTAGTTTAAATGACGTATTAAAAATAGGTGAAAATGACACCTATACCAAAGTGGATAGACAACCAGATGACGTGATTTTATTACAATACACTGGTGGCACTACAGGTGTACCCAAAGGTGCGATGCTGACCAATCGAAATATGATTGCCAATATGTTGCAATCAGATGAATTTTTTAAAATTGAATTAGAAAATCAAAAAGAGACAATCATAGCCCCTTTGCCGTTATATCATTGTTATGCGTTTACGGTGAATTGTTTATTAATTACTCAAACCGGTAATCACAATATTTTAATACCAAACCCGCGTGATATAAGTGGATACATAAAAACCTTACGTAATACAAAATTCACCGCTATGACAGGATTAAATACATTATTTAATGCGATGATGAATCATAAAGATTTTAATAAAATCGATTTTAGTAAATTACATTTTACATTAAGTGGTGGTATGGCTTTAATGCATGAAACCGCAATCAGATGGCAAAAACAAACTGGCTGTCCTATTTATGAAGGATACGGTATGACCGAAACCTCACCTGTGGTTTCGTTTAATCCACCAGGGTTTCATCGCCTTGGAACTATTGGTATACCTGCACCAAGTACCGAAGTTAAAGTGGTCGATGATGATGGTAACCCTTTAGAAGCTGATCAGGTAGGTGAGTTATATATTCGTGGGCCACAAGTGATGAAAGGGTATTGGAATAAACCTGAAGAAACTGAAAAAGTAATGAGTTTACATGGTTGGCTAAAAAGTGGTGACATGGCAAAAATCAGTGAAGATGGCTACATCACAATTGTTGATCGTAAAAAAGATATGATCATTGTTTCAGGTTTTAATGTCTATCCAAATGAAGTGGAAGACATCGTCACACAATATGACGGAGTGGTTGAATGTGCAGCAATTGGTGTGGTCAGTGAAGAAACAGGTGAAGCCGTTAAAATATTTATAGTTGCAAGTAAACCAATAAACGAAGCGCAAGTGATCGCTTTTTGTCGAGAACGATTAACCGCATATAAAGTACCTAGAATTTTTGAATTTAGAGATGAATTACCCAAAACCAATGTAGGTAAAGTATTGAGGCGAGCGCTTCGATAGTTTTAATAAATATTTAAATGAAAAGATTAATTAAGGCCAAATAGAAATATTTGGCCTTTTTTTAAGCAAAAAAAAGCCAGAATTTAATCTGGCTTATTAACGTTAATTATTGATCTAAACTAAAACTCAAACTACAAACAACCAAGACCTAACTTCTTACGAATCTCTTGCATAAACGGTTCAGAATGCGCGCGGGCTTTAACCGCGCCTTTTTGTAATACTGATTCCAAGTGAGCTGTATCTAACATCAAACGATTATACTCTTCGCGTGGACCTTTTAATTCTTCGTTGATTAATTCGAATAATTCTTTTTTAGCGAAGCCCCAACCAATGCCTTCTGTGAATTTAACTTTCATCGCTTCAATATCTGATTGGCTTGCAAACGCGCAGTAAATATCAAACACAGCACAATCGTTAAAATCTTTTGGTTCACCTGGCTCTAATGAGTTAGTGACAATTTTATTGATCGCTTTTTTAAGTTTTTTCTCAGTATCAAACAATGGAATTGTATTGTCGTAACTTTTGCTCATTTTACGACCATCAAGGCCCGGTAAAATCTTTGTACTGTCATCAATCACAGCTTCAGGAAGCGCAAAGGTTTCACCAAAGTGATGATTAAAACGACCAGCAATATCTCGCGCCATTTCAATATGTTGAATCTGATCTTTACCAACGGGTACTTTATTAGCGTTAAACATCAACATGTCGGCGGCCATTAATATTGGGTAACTAAATAATCCCATATTCACGCCTTTGTCACCGTCTTGCTCGCCACCATCCAGATTGTCTTGCACCGCTGCTTTATAAGCGTGAGCACGATTCATTAAGCCCTTAGAAGCATTACAAGTTAACACCCAGCTTAATTGTGTAATTTCAGGGATATCAGATTGACGATAAAAAGTAACGTTGTCTGTATCTAAGCCCAAAGCTAACCAAGTAGCCGCAATGGCTTTGCTAGATTGCGTAATTCTAGCCGGATCTTTGCATTTAATTAATGCATGATAATCGGCTAAAAAGAAAAAGGAATTTACGTCACTGCTTAGGCTCGCTTTAATAGCGGGTTTAATTGCGCCAGCGTAATTACCTAAATGTGGAATACCTGTAGTGGTGATTCCTGTTAATACGGTTTGTTTACTCATAATTTATACATCAAAAAAATTTTGCGAACTGTACCTAAAATTGGCCAAAAAATCGACCTGTTGTTTGAAATAAACTAAGTCTACTGCCATGCTTATGTTTTATTTTCTGGATTATTTGCTATGTCTCGTTCAATTTTAATCACTGTGTCAGTGTTAAGTTGTTTGGTTTTTCAATCCTGTGAGCCGCAAGGCAATACAAAGCAGAAACACAGTACCTTTGGTGACGATGAAAGCCATAAGATGGGGCAAGATTGTATGAATTGTCATAATCCCACTGGTGAAGGTGAGGGTAGTTTTACGATAGCTGGCACCGTTTACCAAGGCGCGTTATCAGATATTGTTCAACCAAATGCACTGGTTAAATTATATTCAGAAACAGGCTCGCAGGGTTCAATAATTGCTGAACTAGAAGTGGATGGGTTAGGTAATTTCTATACTACAAAAGAAATCGATTTATCCGCTCATGTATTTCCACAGTTAAGTAAATCAGATAATTCACAAGCAATGATTACAAGCACAAATAAAGGTAATTGTAATAGCTGTCATGGTGTCACTACAGACAAAATATGGCTGTCTAACTAAGCCTTTTATAATATAACTTTTGCTTCTTACTTATTATTTTAAAGAATAAAAAAATGCCAATTAGGATAAAATAGATCGTTAAACTATAGATAAATACTGACTTTAATCAAAGTGAGAAGAGTGTTATTTCTTCAAAAGTTTGGTCAATGTATTGGCAAGGCTGTACATTTATGAGTATTAAGGTGAGTGCTTGCATACTTTTTGTAAGTTTTATATAACGATTAAGCTGTTCTAAGAAGATATGGATGTCTAAGAGTTAGTGAGTACTCGCCCTTTAAGTCTTGTTTGATCACAATTAACTCAATTGCGCTGAGTTTTTGACACTAAAAATATAACAGGAATCAATCCAGCGCATACCAATGTTAATGCTGGTACTGCTGCTAATTCCCATTCGCCTTCACTTGTATATTCATAAATTTTAATGGCTAATGTGTCCCATCCATATGGGCGCATTAATAAGGTAGCGGGCATTTCTTTCATTGTGTCTACTAATACTAATAAAAATGCGGTATACACACTGGGTTTTAAAATAGGTAAATGCACTCGCTTAAATAATTTAAAACCACTTACTCCTAAGAGCTGGCCAGCTTCAGTAATTGACGGCCTGATACTTTCAAAACCTGCATTCATAGGGCCAAAAGCAACGGCGTTAAATCGAATGGCATAAGCAATTAACAACGCAAATATACTGCCTAATAAAATGGGTTGTAAAGGTAAGTTAAAACCTTTTTGAATGGGAATAAATATCGCATGATCGATGCCTGCAAATAACATCATGACAGCAATCGCTAAAATGGAGCTGGGTAACGCATAACCAAGTGTTGACAAGCTCACCCAAAATTTTGATTGTTTAAATTGTTGATTAATCCAAGCCAAGAATGTGGCAATAACCAAAGTTAATGTTGCAGCAAGTAAACCCAACACTAACGTATTACCCACCCATTTAAAATAACGAGGATCAAAAAAGAAATCGCTTTTTTCGATAAACCAAATAATTAGCTGGGTCATTGGTAAAATAAAAGCCAGTGAAAAAACAACTAAACAAAACAAACTCATTAATAAACGTTTGGTTTTAGTGCTATGCATTAACTGTCCTGTACTGATGTTTTGCTGACGATAGGACGCATTCGCACGAGAGCGTTTTTCTAATACAATCATGACTAATACAAACATTAATAATAATGAGGCAATTTGCGCTGAGGCGTGAATATTTTTAAAGTCGTACCAACTTTTGTAAATGGCGGTTGTAAAAGTATCAAAACTAAAGACACTCACCGCACCAAAGTCGGCTAAGGTTTCCATCAGTGCCAACGAAATACCAGCAATAATCGCAGGGCGACAAATTGGTAGTGCCACTTTTATTAACGCCTTAAAGGGTGTTAGACCTAAAGATTGTGCCGCTTGAAGGGTGTTTTGGCCCTGTTGGATAAAACTAGCTCGAGCAAGCATAAATACATAAGGGTAGAGTACAAGTGAGAATACAATGATGGCACTGGCGCCATTTCGTACTTGAAAAAACTGGTAATTTTCACCGATTATTTGTTTTAAAAACTGTTGCACTGGGCCTGAAAAATCAAAGATACCCAAATAAACAAAAGCCATCACATAAGCGGGCATCGCAAGGGGTAACATTAATGCCCAGCTGAAAAATTTACGCATTGGGAAGTCATAAAAACTGACTAATAACGCAAGGCTCACCCCTAAAAAACTTACCCCAATAGCCACCCCTACACACAAAAATAATGTGTGAGAAATCCATCTAAATAATAAACTCTCTAGAAAAGACTCACCCAAATAATGCTGCCAAATAACACTGCTTTCAAATCCCCAGCTCGCCAAAATAACCACTAACGGCATTAGTGTAAACAAGACAATAATAGATAAAAAAGCTTTGGATGTAATTGGCATATAATGATTCTTTAAATACAAGAAAACCCACTTGCGTGGGTTTATAAAAATCAGCTGTTAGCTTTAATAGAAGAGTCTATTGGTAACCAGCATTATCCATCAACATTACAGATTTAGTTTGTAATTGTCCGGCTTTTTCAATGCTTAATTCATCTGCTATAAAGTCGCCCCAAGCTTGAACTTCAGCGCTAGCTGCGATAGAAGGGTTTGCTGGGTATTCTTGATTTAATTCAGCAAATAATTTTTGTGCATCACCTTGAGATAACCATTCTAAAAATTCCTGTGCAGCTTTAGGGTTTTTAGAGTGTTTAATTACACCAGCACCCGATACGTTAACGTGTGTGCCTGAAGTCTTTTGGTTTGCAAAGAAAATACCCACGTTAAATTCAGGATCTTTCTTAACAATACGGCCGTAATAATAAGTGTTAGCAATACCTACTTCACAGATACCACTGTTAATAGCGTTTAACATTTTTGTGTCATTTGAAAACACAGTAGTTGCTAAATTATCTACCCAACCTTTAACAGTTGTTTGAGCTTCTTCTTCACCTAAATTAGCAATCATAGTGGCAACTAAAGATTGGTTGTATACTTTTTTAGACGTTCTTAAACATAAAACGTCATTCCAACGTGCGTCACTTAAGTTTGCATAAGTGGATAATTCGCTAGGGTCTACTAAGTCTTTATTATAAAAAATAGTACGAGCGCGTAATGAAAAACCAAACCAATCATTTTTACTTGAACGATATTGAGCAGGAATTGCTGCTTCTAATACATCAGAATCTAATTCTTTTAGAATTCCGCTTTCTGAAGCGTGCCATAAATTACCACCATCTACAGTAAATAAAATGTCAGCTTGAGTAGCCGAACCTTCAGATTTTAAACGCTCTAATAAAGGCGATGGTTTGTCAGTGATCAACTCAAATTTCTTACCAGTTTTTTCAGTATAAGCTGCAAAAATAGGAGTTAATAATTGTTCGTTTCGAGCAGAGTACACCACTAACGTGTCATCTTGATCTTTAGTAGAGCAACTGAAAAGAGCGGAAGAAAATACTGCCATTAATACGATAAATAGTTGAATAGGTTTCATGATTTTTTCTCAAAGTTAATTTGCGGTGGATAATAATGATAATAGTTCTTATTTGCAATAGCATTATTGCAATTCTTATAACAATTTGGATATATATCAGTTTATAGTCAATAAATTGATGGTAATTTGTTAGTTTATGACCTGATACTGCTCAAAACTGCTTAAAATACAACCTGCGACTTAACAAAAAAGCTCAAATCACGTATTCTTTAGGGAACTTCGTTTTGATAATAGGACAACTAGATGAATAAGTTACGAAACTTCGTAATATGTTCGCTTATATTGTTGCTAAATGCTTGTGAACCTACAGACCAAAGGCAAGGATCTTGGTTTGGTGGTGAAAGTGATAACCAAGCACCGAGTATTGATTTTACGGCTCAATCTGTTGGGTTTGAGCTGACACTTGTGGCATCTGCAATAGATAATGAATTGGATGATTTAACTTACCTTTGGCAAATTGATATCAACCAAGATGAGCCAGTTGAATTAACTGGGTCTAATGTGGTTTATCACTTTGATCAATATAATTCGTTTGATGTCATATTGTTTGTTGATGATGGGCATGGATTAGTGAGTCTTAAAAAAACAGTTAAAATACAAAAAGCAGTCGAAATTGCATTAACTGGCGAATTATTGTTTAAGGATTTATGTACAATTTGCCATTCGGTTGATGGACAAACGGGTACTGTTATTAATTTTTCAAAATATATCAATCAATTGTCACTCACAAGTTTTATTCACTCCAATATGCCATCAGGAAATAGTAGTGCTTGTGATCTTGATTGTGCCGGTCTTATTTCAACTTATTTAAACCAGCAAAATAATCTTTATAATGTAGTTGATTTAGAGTTAGCCAAGCAAATGTATCAAAATGCTGAATATGGTTATTGTGATACTTGCCATGAAGGTACAAATGGACGCACAGTAAAAATCACCCTAGGTAATCGCAGCGAATTTAATTGGGCGCAATTTGATAATGTAAATGAACTTGTTGATTTTGTTGAACTGAATATGCCATATAACCAGCACCAAAGCTGTAGCCAAATAGACGATTGCGCTTTGCTTGCGGGTACTTATATGTGGAGCCAAAAAGAAGTCGTTGATAATGTAATAAATACACAGGGTAAAACTTTGTTTGAAAGTTTATGTATTGGCTGTCATCAACAAACGGGTATTGGGACACGCACCAATAATGATTTGGGTGATGGTTATTATATGATTCGTTTTAAGCAAGGCATTGATCCTGCAGATTTAACTAATGTGCTTTATCCAGATAAAACCTCGTTTATCAATAAAGTAGCATTAAGTATGCCTCAAGGTTTGACAACGGATACTTGCCAAAGTGATTGCGCTGCAAATATCGCGGATTATCTATGGGAAGTAAATAAACTTGCAGTGGAAGAAGTGTATTCTTGTTCAAATCCAAATTATGTGCAAAAACAAGTGCGATTATTAACTCGATTTGAATACGCCAATACATTAATGGACAGTTTAAATTTAGATGTGTCTGACATTATTGTTTATTTCCCCAAAGAGATTGGCGGTGACAATTTTGAAAACGATGTGGCCAGTGCCAATGTAGATACAGCAAGAATTCAAGAATATTGGAATGCAGCGTTAAATATTGCAAAAAGTGCGGTTAGCGCAAATGACACAAATCCTTTGTTTGATTGTGATATAAATGAAAGCACCTGTGTGTCTACTTTTATTACTGATATAGGTAATACATTATTTAGGCGCCCTTTAACAGCAGAAGAGAAAATTCGGTTTGAAGCGTTGTTTGATGACACCTTAACCCAGTCAAGTCCAATGCAAGGTGTGCAAATGACATTACAAGCGATGTTGTCATCACCACATTTTTTATATCGAACAGAAATCGGACAGCTACAACAAGACGGGGTTACCAGTTTATTAACCTCTTATGAAACAGCCAGTTTGTTGTCGTACACGTTTACAGCAACTAATCCCGATTACGAATTAATGCTTGCTGCACAAAATGATGAATTAAAAACGACTGAACAGTTAGCGTTACAAGTAACAAGGTTATTAGAAACGGATCGTGCGCACGAGCAACTGACTCGATTTGCAGCCCAGTGGTTTGGTGCAGATGAGATTATGGATTTACCTAGAAACTATGTGCAGTTTTCTGCTTTTACGCAAGAAGTAAGATCCAGCATGAAAACAGAATTTGATTTGTTTGTGGATGATATTATATTTAATGATCTATCAGTTGAGCGATTATTAGACGCCGATTATTCCTATTTAAATCAAACCTTAGCCGATTATTACGCAGTAACAGCAAATATTGCAGATAACACATTTGAAAAAACAAACTTTGCTGGAGCCAAACGTCAAGGTGTGATTAGTATGGGAGCAGTGATTTCAAGCCACGCAAAAGGCGATGAAAACTCCCCCGTGTTTAGAGGCATATTTGTGCGTAAAGATTTACTTTGCCAAGACTTACCAAGCCCTCCAGATATTTCAGGTCAAGGGGGTGGTTTTGATCCAAGTTTGCCAGTACGAGAACGTTTAGCGCAACATGCCAATATAGACAGTTGCTCTAACTGTCATCAAGTAATTGATGATTTAGGTTTTGCATTAGAAAATTACAATGCAGTGGGGCAATATTTAACGCACGAATATATATCAACTACAGGTGAAGTGTTAACTACTCCTATTGATTCATCGGGTGTATTAGTGGGTATCGAAAGCTTTTTAGATGCTACATCCGAGCCATTTAATAACGCGTTAGAGTTAGCGAGTATCATTGCGCAAAATGATGTATCAAAACACTGTGCTATCGAAAAATGGCAACAATATAGCTCGGGTCGTAACGATGATATTGTCTGTCAACAATCGTCGTTATACGATTTGTGGCAAACCAAACAATTTACAATGAAACAGCTTTTGATTGAATCAGTCAAAGTGCCAGGTTATTTAATTAGACAATAGGGCAGTGATACAGTGAATATAAAAAGACGCGCATTTATTAAAAAAACGTTCTTTGCAACAAGCCTTCCTGTTTCGTTAGGTTTATTAAATACAGTACACGCAGCCACCAATGGACAAGTGGCCACGAACATTGTTTTCTTTTATGTACCCGATGGCTGCACTCCTGATAGATGGCACCCAACAGGCACAGATGGTAATTTAAATTTCCCAGCACAAACTTTAGTATTAGAAGACATTCAAGATAAACTTATTTTTATAAAAAATATGACTATGTATGGTCGAGACGCCGCTCCAGGTGGAGGTGGACACGAAGCAGGTATCAAACGTGTATTAACAGCCAATGCCACAGAATCATTAGATTTATATTTAGGTCGAAGAATACAAAACGAACAAACCCCTACACCTTACAGTAATGTATTTTTAGGCCTGTATGCTAACTATCAAAGTTCAGCTGAAAGTAAAATGAGTTATAACCAAGCAGGTTCAGAGCCGACTTACTTAGATGATCCGCTGCATGCATATACCACTTATTTTGGTGATATGGGTACGACACCCATAGGTATATTACAAAACAAAGCAATAATCGATAGTATCAATGCAGATTTAACAGCATTAAAATCTCAAGTCGGTTACGAAGAATACCAGCGTTTAAATACACATACACAATCGTTATATGAAATGGAGCAACGTCTAACAAAATTACCCGCAACAGATGATAGTGGAAACTGTATTCAAAATGATTTTAATGCCGGCGGGTTTGATAATTCAAATTCATCGTATTATGCAGAAGCCAACGCAGACGTGTTATTTGATTTACAAACAGACGTGGCTGTCCAAGCATTAGCTTGTGGAGTTTCTCGGGTGGTCAGTATTTCAGTGTCACATAAAGTCAGCCCTAATCATTTTGGTTTACAATTTGGTCAACATCATCCAATGAGCCATACCAATGGGTCAGATGAATTTGATGCACTAAAAAGCTACACAAATTCAAAATTCAAACAACTTGTTCAAAAATTAGATGCTGAAGGTTTGTTAGAGTCCACGGTTGTATTAATGTGTTCTGAATTAGGTAATTCAAATAGTCACTCACAACAAACTATGCCGTTTGTATTGGCAGGAAATGGTGGGCAGGGCAATAATATGCCAACAGGTCGTGTGGTTGAAGGCGATTCACATTCTAATTTGTTGGTGTCATTGGCTGCTATGATGGGCTTTACTGATATAGACAAATATGGTGACGATGGACAAAGTGAAAATACAGGTCCGATGAGTGGTCTGATTCTTTAATAAGCAAACATAACGAATAAAATGAAGGCTTAATCAAACCAATGTACAATTATTTCTTTGACGTGATAAAAAATTTTTATATTCCTAATAAACAAAAAAAACAGGCAATCGCCTGTTTTATCTTTTATAAGTAACCCGATTTTTTAATAATATTATAAGTATTTACCACTTCAGATGGAAGTTGCTGCGCGGTACAATCAATTAACCAAACCCCTTGGTTGATCAGTTTTTGATGCATGGTTTTACGGTTTCTTAAGTAACTTTCTTGTGCTAAATAGTTTAGCGCGTCGTCATTATTCTGTATTTTAATTTCTTCGTGTACATCATTTTCTTGGATATCAGCTACTAGTACTAAATGTTTTTTTCTTAATAATAAATATGACTGTAATATCTCTTCGTGACTTTCGTCTCTTAAATTTGTTAATAAAATCACTAATGAGCGTTTTTTTACAAGGGTTAATAAGTCTGTAGCGGCACTACTGTAATCACTGACTGAGTTTTTAGCCTGTAAGTCATAACAGTGGTTTAAAACGTTGGCAATTTGTCCGTGGCCTGATCTTGGTGCTATGAATCGGTTGGTTGATCCAAAACTCATCATTCCAACGTAATCACCTTGTTTTATGGCTGTCTGGGTTAATATCAAGGTAGTATTTAAACAATGATCAAAATAAGTAAACTCATCTGTTTTACCGCGCATTCTTCGCCCAGTATCTAACATAATTATGATGGATTGATCTTTTTCTTGTTGGTAATCCCTGGATATTAATTTATTGGTTTGTGAGGTGTGATTCCAATCAATTTGGCGCAAACTGTCACCGTGTCGGTATTCACGTAATTGATGAAAATCAGTGCCGTCTCCGCGTTTTGGCTGTCGTTTAATTCCAATTTGGCTGTAACTGTCGCTGTCAGTTAATAAATTATAACGACTTAAATGCTGGTAGTTAGGATACACTTTGATTGTTTGGTTTGTTTCAAAAGATCGTTTTTGTTGCCACAATAAAAAAATAGAATCCACACGACAAATTAATGCGTATATTTTAAACAGTCCACGACTTTTAGCTTTCACACTAAAATCACTTAAGCCTTTTAAGTCAATTTGCAACTCGGGATCACTATCAATATGAATTTTTGAAATGTTCTGAGCTGAACTCCAATTTATTTTGCACAGCATTGTTCTGCCAAGCGCTTGTTTGTCTTCTATTTTTAATTCAAAACATGGGTCTTGAATTTTTTTTAATAGAAATAAATCGATAATTGAAAATACTGTATAAAATCCAATAAACAAAAAACCAATACTTAGCATTAATGAGGTAGGCAACCAAATTTGCAGTGCCGTAATGACCCAGAAATAACTGACGATGCTAGAAAAGACAATTAGATTTCTTTTACTAGGGCGAATACTCGAAATAAACGAAATCATTATGATCGAGGTGCTTGCACTAATGAAATAATAATTGCTAATTGTTCATCAGGGTTAGAACCTTCAATTTCCATTTCAGGAGACAGTTGAATACGGTGACGAACGGTAGGTAAAAATACATCTTTAATGTCTTGAGGGGTTAAGAAATTGCGCCCTTCAATAAGTGCAATGGATTTTGCAACTTTTATACACGCAATACTCGCTCGTGGTCCAGCACCTCTTGAAAAACCTGGATGAGACCTGGTTGCTCTTACTAAATCAACAGCGTAACTAACAATACTTTGGTCCGCTAAAATGTTGTGAGTTAAGTTTTGCAACTGCTCTAAATGTTCGATAGTAATACAATACCCAGGTGACGTTACAGTTGATTGTTTTTGATTACACTGCATCGACACTAAATCATTTTCTTCGGCTAGTGAAGGGTATTGTAGATCTAACTTCATAATAAAACGATCTAATTCTGCTTCAGGTAATGGGTAGGTGCCTTCTTGCTCAATGGGGTTTTGAGTGGCTAACACCATAAATGGGGTAGGTGTTTTAAATGAACGGCCTTCAATTGTTACATGTGATTCTTGCATTACTTCTAATAATGACGATTGTGTTTTAGCAGGTGCGCGGTTAATTTCATCGGCTAACAAAAGGTTGGTAAATACGGGTCCCTTACGAACTTCAAATTTTTGAGTACCCATATTATACATTGCATGTCCAGTTACATCTGAAGGCATTAAATCAGGTGTGAATTGAATTCTTGTGAATTTTCCTGAGATACAATCGGATAATGTTTTAACTAATAATGTTTTACCAAGCCCAGGTACACCTTCAAGTAAAATGTGGCCTTTACTTAACAATGCCGCTAAAACATGTTTAACCACTAACGGTTGGCCTACAAATACCTTTGAGATTTGTTCTTGGATGTTTTTCAGTGTCTTTGCCGCCTCTTGATACTCTGGTGCGATTTTTTTATATTCCAACTGTGTAGTGGATTCAATGGTTTTATAGTGTCCGACATTTTCAATGTTCTGTAAATTTGTTTTTGTTTCTGTGTTGGAATCAACGGATTCTTGATTTAATGTGTTAGTGCTCATAAGGTTTTCCTTATTGTTTGTAATAAGATTATTTGTTTGGTGGTGTTTTGAATGTTCTTTGTATTATTTGATAACGCAAACTCGATCGATTCTTTGTCTAACGTTGTTTTTACTTTAATAAAATTCACAAATTCTTCATGAGTATATTTCACCAATATTAATTTAACTTTTTCATTTATGTGATTGATCAATAGATTAACCTGTTGCGCCGTACTGTTTTCTCTTTTAATTAAGTGCGAAATAGCAAGAATATGCTGGGAGAATTTAGGTGCGCTATTAGAAATGGGTGATCGGTATTGATATAAATGTTTCATGAAAAACCAACAAATTAACAAGAATAAAATACTTGATAGGATTAAAGCTTCTTTTGCGTAAGTTAATAGTATATTGATGAAACTGGTGTAATTGATATTACTTAAATACACGATATTTTTTTTACCATCAACTAAATGATCTAATAATTTGGCATGATCACCACAACTAAAAAACTCATTGTTAAATATTTCATTAGTAAAGTTAAACCAAATTTCACCTTTACCTAATGTGTATTTCAGCAAATAATATTGTGCATAATCTCCCGCATAAATTATTGCAGCATAATCATCGTAATACGTTGTTAAGTCATTATCTGACGGGTAAAGTGTATTAAATGAAGTGTCGTGATTTTTGATTACTGTATAAGTAGGTTTATATCTTGGGTTGACAAACTCATCGAGTTTATCAAAAATTTCTACTTTAGATATTTCATCAAATAGTGGTGTTTTTGATTCTGGGTTTTCGCAGTCAATATAAAGGTTGGAGCTAACTAGAGATTCAGGTTGTATCTTGTTTGTTAATTCAATATCAAAATAATTAGCAAAATGATCTTCACTCATTGCACCAGCATCTAAATCATTATCATTCATCGAAATAATGTAAGTACCGCCTTTTTTAATCCAAAGCTCTAATTTATGAATCTCTTTTTGTAGGGTGATTGGATTAGCGATAGTAGAGATCACTACATGAGTGTCTGAATCGTATGCAATCGGTAAACTTTTTATATCATTGACTGTGCTTACGTTATGACCACCGGTTTCTAAAAAAAGTTGAGATAATAGAAAACTATTTTTTCTGGCTTGTTTTGTGAACCCTATGTCTTTGGTGACGTTTTCAAATTCTATATTATTATAATAAAAATAACCTAAACCACTAAATGTGATGATGAAGAAAAGGGTCAAGGCGACTGAAGTATTAGAATTCATTACGACACCTGCTTATTTTGAAAGTAAGTGGGCCAGTTTTTAATTAGATGGATTTGTTGGTCTTTATCGATGTTAATATGCCCATAAGCTAAATTTATCCAAGCATGGGTGAGTTCATTAAAGAATTGGGTTAATGGTTTGTTTTGGATGTTTTTTACATGCTCTTGGCAAACTTGTTCTGTGTCGCTTTTATCAAATTTAATGTCAAAATCGTAGAATAATGATGATAGTGCACCTCTGTATAATAACGAGACACCTTGGCGTAATTCATTTTTTTCAAAATGGCGTTCAACAGTAGAAATAAGGTCCTTTGGTAAAGACTCCCTACTAATCACTAGCCCAGAGTCAAAACTTTGAGGTGTTTGTTTTTTCTCAATTTGACTAAAGTTTTGAATGGCATCTTTGTATTTATATAAAACAATGAATATGCCAATTGCCAAAACAGTTAATACAATAAATTGTAGAGTATTACTGGCAGTGTTATTACTTGAATGAGCTGAATTCGATTCATTTTGACGTGATTCTTGATTGTCTGTTGCTTTAATTGGTTTGTTATCATCAACTTCTTCTTTTTTGTTTTTGTCTTTGTCTTTGTCTTTGTCTTTGTCTTTGTCTAAGTCATTATTCTTATTTTTGTCTTTAAACTCTTTAGTGGTTGTTATCTTGTGGAATACTTCATTGTTCTGTGCGATTTCTAAACGTTGTTTAATGCTTAAGTCAGTTGTTTGTATTTCAGTTATTGCGATATTTGAATTAGCATGAAGTCGCTCAGTTGGAATACTTAGAAATATCAAAAGTAGGGTAGGCGCTAGAAATTTAGATTTTTGTTTGAGAGCGTTTAACGCTTTGTTGATTGTTTTTTCTATGTCCCATGCCTCCAACTGATTACGTTGATTGATGTAAATACTAAAACCAATTGCACTGGATAAAGAAGCGAAATAAGTGAGGGTCACAAAGGTTAAAACATCCATAACGATCATAAGAAAGATATTTATTTCAAATGAAGATGTGAATGTCCAATAAACGGCTGTTATTCCAATTAGCGCAAAAAATTCAATGCCAATTAATGCAATGTATGTAGAGGTAATGGTTGAGCCGCAAAAATTCATTAAGTTTTTAATTCTTTTTCTTCGAGTGCTACCATTTTGTTGTTCTAGGATATTGATCGGTGCTGTGAAGTGTCGCAGTGGGCTAAATCTGCGCCAAGTCAAATCTAAAATAACACCGCGTTTTAAGCTCTGCAAAAATAACCTTAACAGTTCTTTTTGGCTGAGTTGTTCTCCAAATAATTTCTTAGAATACAATAACATTGAGATTCTTTCGTAAATGGGTTTTAACCAAATAAGCATAATAATATGGATATTTGAGAAGAAAAAACGCATATAAAGGTTATCTTCACTTTGAAATAATCCGTCAAAAAAATCAAATGTGCTAAAGGGTAACATGGCTAGATTTAAGAAAAAGTTACCGAATAATTCTTCGTGTGCAAAGGAATCAAATACGAAGACACTGATTAGTCGCAGTGTTATAAATATTGGACCCATAATTAATACGGTTAATAACCAGGCTTTATACGACCACTGTTGATGGATGCTAATCCCGACATCAACAGATTGCCAAGGTGAGCGTCTAGTAGGAATATTATCGAAATTCATTTTTTACGCCCTGCTAGAGATAAATACGCCACAACTAAAACAAACATAAGGGCACCAAAAGCTAATTTATTTTCAAAAGAAACGATGTTCCCTGATGACCAAAATGCTTCAATAAAAGCCGCAATTAAAGTCATAAAAGCGGCCCCATAAATAAGCGGAAATGTTTTTTTTGCGCTAAGTTCTAATGCTTTAAAACGAGTATGTTGTTTGGGTGCGATGAGTGCGGCTGCGAGCTGTAATCCCGCTGCACCGGCTATGATCATAGCAATTAACTCAAATGCGGCATGACCACTTACAAAACCAAAAAACGTTTCATGTAATTGTTCATTTTGCATATGAGCTGATAAAGCGCCGAAAAGTATAGAATTAAGTAGCAGGAAGAAAATAGTTAATACACCAAATGTTAAACCCGATGCGTAAATTCTAAAATCGATTGAGATATTATTATTAATATAATGCGCAAACATTTCTAAATTACTTTCGCTGTCTCTAAATTCGCCCACTACATGCGCGCTGGGCTGATACATTTGTTCAATATCACTGACTTGAATAGGGTTAACAAATAGATAAATGGAATCAGGAAATATAATGACACTTAAATAAACGATAATTGCGGGTACCAGACAAATGGCTGTACTGGTCCAAAACCAAAAAGCTTGTTGCCTTAAACTTTGCGGAAATACAATAAATAACCCTGATATCAAGTTCATTAAAGAGATGCCTTTGCCACGATAAAGTTTTTGGTGTCCTTGATTGGTGATTTTAGTTAGGTGGGTTACCAATTGTTCACTGTATTTTCGCTCTTTGGCTAACGATAGATGGTGACAGAGTTTTCTGTAGTTTTGAGCAAACTCATTCGCATCCCATTTGGAGTTTGATTGCGTATTTTTAGAGGAACTATTATTGAGTTGAAATAAAAACTGTTCCCAGAACTTAAGGTTTGTTTCTTCAAATTGTTGTTGTTTCATCAGTTGCCCCTAATAAAGTTGGCGCATTTTTCAACTTCTGTTGCAATTTGTTCAGGTGTATCGAGTTCAAATATTGGTTGTAATGTGTAACATAATTCAAGATAACGGCTGTTGGATAATAAAACTTTACGATCGTGTAACGATACGATCATAGGGTAGAACTCTCGTTTTAAATTATTAGGTGGTAGTTTTTTACCTAATTGTGAATTATTTTTTTTGTGTTTTTTAATGTTGTTTGTATGAATAACAATAGTGCCTGCTGCTAAATCACCTAAGCGTTGGAATTTTTTATTCGTTAAGGTAGTTAGTGCACCTGTAATGTACATAAATGGTAAAAAGTCGATGCCTCTTAGTAAGTTTCTGATTACAGAATTACTAAAATTAATTTGAGTGCCGTCTTCATTGATGACCTGTAACGACATCATACGTTTACCAGGTGTTGCATGTTTACTGCTGCATTCAAAAAACACAGGGTAAAACCATTCAATTAAAAAGAACATAATAGAAAGTAGAAATAAACCGGAATCAAATCCCGCAATTGAAAAAACTATAATTAATATCAAGTAAATAAAAAAACGAACAAAACCATCAATGATGGCGGCATATCCACGGGAGATTAGCCCTGCTGGCTCCATTGGTAATAGAAGGCCTTCCGGTGTTTCGTGTAAATATTGGTTGTTTACATTGGATTGTTCTTGAATGTCCATTCATTTCCTTTGTGTCTATATTACATGTAATTTGATTGGTTTTTAATTTTGGATGCTGAATTAAATATCTAAAAGTAGTCATTCCGTTTGTAATTAGTTTTTAGATTAATAACTATTTTAATAAACACAATAGTACCATTAAACTAATTGTGTGTTTGTAAATGAAAGCGAATTTTTATAAAAATGTAATAAAAAAGCAAAAAAAAACAGACCGAAGCCTGTTTTTTTAATTCAATCGTAAAGTCAAATTAGATTAATTCAACTTTTTCAATTTCATATTCAATCTCACCAGAAGGGGCGAGAACGGTTGCACTGTCGCGTTCTTCTTT
>JALJPK010000020.1:24569-50730 GCA_022968985.1 Pseudomonadales bacterium
TGCGGTTTTTCTTAATGTCCGCTTCGTCTTCACCTACAATTTGATAGGTCACTTCTTCGTCAGTGTCTACGTTTACTACCGTTACCGTGGCGCCAAAGTATACTTTGCCGTCTTTTGGTAATGTCGTAATGTCGATCACTTGTGAGTTTGATAGTTTGCCTTCAATTTCAGCAATACGACCTTCACAAAAACCTTGTTCTTCACGTGCTGCGTGATATTCGGCGTTTTCTTTTAAATCGCCGTGTTCACGAGCAACCGCGATATCTTTGATGATACGCGGGCGTAAATTTGATTTCAGATTATCAAGCTCTTCTATGAGTGCTTGTTCACCTTTCATTGTCATTGGAAAACGTTGCATATTTTTAGGCTCCCTTAATTAATGAAAATCTTGTAAGCGTCTTACAGTTGTATTTTCGCCAAACTCAATTGCTAGTACTGATGCTTCAGCGGCTGCAAAGGTTGTGGTGTAGAATACTTTATGTTGTAACGCGCTTCTGCGTATTTCAGCTGAAGATTCAATAGATTTACGACCTTCTGTGGTATTGATTATAAACGTGATTTCATCGTTTTTAATCATATCAACCATGTGAGGGCGTCCTTCGTGTACTTTATTTGCAATGGTCACTTCAAGGCCCGCTTCTTTTAATGTCGCTGCTGTACCTGTTGTTGCTAACAAGTTAAAACCAAGTGTTTTTAAGCGTTTTGCAATATCAATAATAAAAGGTTTGTCTGTATCACGTACAGAGATAATGACATTACCTGATGTTGGGATGCTTGCTGATGCACCTAGTGATGCTTTACCAAACGCTTCACCAAATGTATCGCCCGTGCCCATAACTTCACCCGTTGATTTCATCTCTGGAGATAAAATAGGATCAACACCTTGGAATTTATTAAACGGGAATACCGATTCTTTTACACTGAAATGCTTAGGTACGATCTCTTTTGTGAAACCCACTTCTTCAAGTGTTTTACCCATCATTACTTTGGCTGCTATGTTAGCCAGTGAAACACCAATTGCTTTTGATACAAATGGCACCGTACGTGAAGCACGTGGGTTCACTTCAATTACGTAGATTTCGCCATCTTGCCATGCCATCTGTACGTTCATTAAACCAATAACACCTAACTCTAAAGCCATTTGTTTACACTGGTTTTTGATTTCGTCTTGAACGTCTTGCGGCAAACTATATGGTGGTAATGAACATGCTGAGTCACCTGAGTGAACACCCGCTTGTTCAATATGCTGCATAATTGCGCCAATGACAACATTTTTGCCATCACTGATTGCGTCAATATCTACTTCAACCGCTGCGTTTAAGAAATGATCTAATAATACAGGGGAGTCGTTTGATACTTGCACGGCTTCACGCATGTATTTCGTTAATTCTTCTTCGTTATAAACGATTTCCATTGCACGGCCACCTAGTACATAAGATGGGCGAACCACTAACGGATAACCAATTTCGATTGCTTTCACAATCGCTGCTTCGCTTGAGCGTACGGTTGCGTTTTCAGGTTGTTTAATACCTAATTTCTCAACCATTGTCTGGAAACGTTCACGATCTTCTGCGCGATCAATGGCTTCAGGAGATGTACCGATGATTGGAACACCCGCTGCTTCTAAATCACGTGCTAATTTAAGTGGTGTTTGTCCGCCGTATTGCACGATTACGCCTTTAGGTTTTTCGATGCGTACGATTTCTAATACGTCTTCTAAAGTGACGGATTCGAAGTATAAACGATCGGAAGTGTCATAATCAGTTGAAACCGTTTCAGGGTTGCAGTTAATCATGATTGCCTCATAACCCTCTTCTTTTGCAGCAAATGCAGCATGAACACAGCAATAATCAAACTCAATACCCTGACCAATACGGTTGGGGCCACCACCTAGAATAATGATTTTCTCATTATCAGTAGGTAGCGCTTCGCACTCTTCTTCGTAAGTAGAGTACATGTAAGCGGTATCAGATGAGAACTCAGCGGCACAGGTATCAACACGTTTGTAAACTGGATGCACATCTAATTTATAACGACGGTTGCGGAATTCTTTTTCACTTACACCTAATAACTCAGATAAACGAATATCAGAGAAACCTTTGCGTTTTAAACGAAACACAGTGTCTTTATCAAGTTGCGCCATGCCTAGTTTTGCAACCGCTGACTCTTCATTGATAATGTCTTCAATTTGCACTAAAAACCAATGATCTACTGAAGTGTGCTCGTAAATTTCATCGCGGCTCATACCCATTCTGAAGGCATCGGCAATATACCAAATACGTTCAGGACCAGGCTCTTTTAATTCGCGTAATAATTTTGCTTTAGCGTCTGGATCGTTAGGGTCTAAGATCGGATCAAATCCCGATGCACCTACTTCTAAACCACGTAATGCTTTTTGCATCGACTCTTGGAATGAGCGACCGATGCTCATTACTTCGCCTACTGACTTCATTTGAGTAGTTAAACGATCGTTTGCTTGTGGGAATTTTTCAAAAGCAAAACGAGGTAACTTAGTTACAACGTAATCAAGGCTAGGCTCAAATGACGCAGGAGTTTTACCGCCAGTGATGTCATTTGTCAGTTCGTCTAATGTGAAACCCACTGCTAATTTAGCGGCGATTTTAGCAATAGGAAAACCGGTAGCTTTTGACGCTAGTGCTGATGAGCGTGATACACGTGGGTTCATTTCGATGATGACCATACGGCCATCTTCAGGGTTAATACCAAACTGTACGTTTGATCCGCCTGTTTCAACACCAATCTCACGTAAAACCGCTAAAGAAGCGTTACGCATGATTTGGTATTCTTTGTCTGTTAATGTATGGGCAGGAGACACGGTAATTGAATCACCTGTGTGTACACCCATTGCGTCAAAGTTTTCAATTGCACATACAATAATGCAGTTGTCATTTTTGTCGCGAACCACTTCCATTTCATATTCTTTCCAACCGATTAATGATTCATCAATCAATAATTCGCTTGTTGGAGAAAGATCTAAACCACGTAAACAAATTTCTTCAAATTCTTCTTTGTTGTACGCAATACCACCACCTGTTCCACCCATTGTGAAAGAAGGGCGAATAATAGAAGGGAAACCGAGTTCTTTTTGAATAACCCAAGCTTCATCCATTGTGTGTGCGATACCTGAACGAGGGCATTCAAGGCCAATTGACTTCATTGCTTTATCGAAACGGTTTCGATCTTCTGCTTTATCGATTGCGTCTGCGCTGGCGCCAATCATTTCAACGTTGTATTTTTCTAATACGCCGTGTTTTTCTAAATCTAATGCGCAGTTAAGAGCGGTTTGGCCACCCATGGTTGGTAATACAGCGTCTGGTTTTTCTTTAGCAATGATTTTTTCTACTGTTTGCCATGTAATTGGTTCGATGTAAGTTGCGTCTGCCATCGAAGGGTCAGTCATGATCGTAGCTGGGTTTGAGTTAACTAGGATAACTCGGAAGCCTTCTTCGCGTAAGGCTTTGCAGGCTTGAGCGCCTGAGTAATCAAATTCACAAGCCTGGCCAATTACAATTGGTCCAGCGCCTAGGATTAATATACTTTTGAGGTCTTGTCTTTTTGGCATTGTTTTATTTCCAAGTCACTGCGTGTTAACGCAATACACAAAATAGGGCAATTAAGCCCTATATAAAAAATTAACGTTTTTTGATCAAATCGATAAAATGATCAAATAAAGGCGCGCAATCATGTGGGCCTGGACTTGCTTCAGGGTGACCCTGGAAGCTAAATGCTGGCTTATCATTAAAGTGAATACCTTGTAATGATCCATCAAACAATGAACGATGGGTCATTGTAATGTTGCTTGGTAATGTCGTTTCATCTACTGCAAAACCGTGGTTTTGGCTAGTAATCATAACCGTTTTAGATTCGATTGCTTCGACAGGGTGGTTTGCACCATGATGACCAAATTTCATTTTAGCTGTTTTTGCGCCACCAGCGAGTGCTAAAATTTGGTGACCTAAACAAATACCAAAAATAGGTATATCCGTTTTTAAAAATTCTTTAGTGGCTTTAATCGCATAATCACATGGTTCTGGATCACCTGGGCCATTGGATAAGAAAATACCGTCTGGATTCATAGCTAATACGTCGGCAGCCGATGTTTGAGCTGGTACAACCGTTAGTTTGCATCCGCGCTCTACAAGCATACGTAAGATATTGGTTTTAACACCAAAGTCATAAGCGACTACGTGATGTGGAAGCTGTGCATCTGTTTTTACACTGTGGCCTTCGCCTAATTTCCAAACACCTTCATTAAACGTGTAACTTTCAGAAATCGTCACTTCTTTAGCTAAATCCAGGCCTTTTATCCCAGAAAAACTTTTGGCAAGTTCGATTGCTTTGACTTCGTCGATATCGTTGCCGGCAATTAAACAACCGCTCTGCGCGCCTTTTTCACGTAAAATACGTGTTAAGCGGCGAGTGTCGATATCAGCAATAGCAACAACGTTGTTAGCTTTTAAGTATTCATCAAGTGATTGCTCACTACGAAAATTACTGGCTAATAAAGGAAGGTCACGAATGACTAGCCCCTTTGCGAATATACTGCGAGACTCTTCGTCTTCTTTATTTACACCTGTATTACCAATGTGCGGGTAAGTTAATGTAATAATTTGTTCAGCATAAGATGGGTCTGTTAGGATCTCTTGGTAACCGGTCATGGATGTGTTAAAAACCACTTCACCAGTTGAGATACCTTCGGCTCCGATAGCGATACCGTGGAAAATGCTACCGTCAGCAAGCGCAAGAATGGCGGGCGTGCTCAATGATATGTCCTCTTTTTAAACTCGAAAAAAAGCGGAATGAAGAAAACTTCAATCCGCCTCGCAGTATAGGGTTAGTGAACTAAATTATTTCTAGCCACAAAATTTGCCAAATTATATCTTTTTGTGACGTAAGTTGTCCACCAAAACAATATCGTTTCAGACATAAGTCATCATTTTTTAGGCAGATGTTGAAAAAACTGGTTTGAACTCTATATATAGTTTTCATTTTAAGTATTTAAAAGGTTTAAATTTTTTATGTTTCGTTTTATTGTTTTTATCATTGTTGCAGTTGTATTTATTGAGTTGTATACATTAGTAGCGGTAGCCAGTTTAGTTGGGGCGTTTGGTGCAATAACCCTTGCGTTAGGTACCGCCATAGTGGGTTTGAATATACTGTCCACACAAGGCAAACGCCAGATGCAAAAAATAAAAGCAGCGGTAACAACAGGTCAAAATCCTCAGCAGGTGATCGCTGAAGGCGTATGGATGCTTATATGCGGGCTTGTATTATTGATGCCTGGATTATTAACGGATGCTATAGGTGTGTTGTTATTGATTCCAATAGTGCGCTTTTGGTTGGTTAAAAGAGGTTATGCACCGAAATTTAATGTGCCTTTTTCAAATTTTAATCAACAAAATCAATCTGATGACGATATAGTTGAAGGAGAATTTTACGAAGAAGTGCCAAAAGCGTCTCATTTAAAAGACGATTCAAAATAAATTTTTAACTTAACGTTGAATTTTATGACACTTAACCCCATAAAGTGCGCAAAGTGCAGGTTATTGAAGTGCATGTTATTTTAGTCGCGCAATATTGATTTATAAAAATTGGAGAAAAGTTAGATGAATATCCGTCCGTTACATTCGCGTGTTGTTATCCGCAAACAAGATGAAGAAACCACTACTGCTGGAGGGATTGTTCTACCTGGTTCTGCTCAGGAAAAACCCACTCAAGGTGAAGTGTTAGCTGTAGGTCCTGGTGTAACTTTACAGTCAGGTACAGTAGTTGAATTATCAGTTAAAGTAGGCGATAAAGTTGTATTTGCTGAATTCGCTGGCACTACTATTAAGCATGAAGGTGAGGATTTATTGATATTAAATGAATCAGATATCTTTGCGGTTATTGCTTAAGTTCAATTTTTTTTAGTAAACACAAATTTAAGGTAGGAATAACAGATGGCGGCAAAAGAAGTTTTATTTGGTGATAGCGCACGAGCTAAGATGGCACGTGGTGTAAATTTATTAGCTGATGCAGTAAAAGTAACATTAGGCCCAAAAGGTCGTAACGTTGTATTAGATAAAGCATTTGGTGCACCAACAGTGACAAAGGATGGTGTTTCTGTTGCGAATGAAATCGAATTAAAAGATAAATTCGAAAATATGGGCGCACAAATGGTTAAAGAAGTAGCGTCTCAAGCTAATGATAGTGCCGGTGACGGAACAACAACAGCGACTGTGTTAGCGCAAGCATTTGTTAACGAAGGCCTTAAATCCGTTGCTGCAGGCATGAATCCAATGGATTTAAAGCGAGGTATTGACGCTGCGGTTATTGATGTAGTTAAACAATTAAAGGTATTGGCACAGCCTTGTATTGATACTAAAGCGATTGCTCAAGTAGCAACTATCTCTGCAAACTCAGATGTTGGTGTGGGTAATTTAATTGCTCAAGCAATGGAAAAAGTGGGAAAAGAAGGTGTAATTACAGTTGAAGAAGGTTCGGGGTTTGATGACGAGTTAGATGTTGTTGAAGGTATGGAATTTGATCGTGGTTACCTTTCTCCTTACTTCATTAACAATCAAGAAAATATGTCAGCGGATTTAGAAAACCCATTAGTATTGTTGGTTGATAAAAAGATTTCTTCAATTCGCGAATTAGTACCTGTATTAGAGGCGGTTTCTAAAGCAAATCGTCCATTGTTGATTATTGCTGAAGATGTAGATGGCGAAGCGTTAGCTACATTAGTTGTAAATAATATGCGTGGTATCGTTAAGGTCGCTGCAGTTAAAGCGCCTGGTTTTGGTGATCGTCGTAAGGCGATGTTACAAGATATCGCTATTTTAACTGGCGCAGCGGTTATATCTGAAGAAATCGGTATGAGCTTAGAAACAGCAACGATTGAAAACTTAGGTTCTGCTAAACGTGTGAGTTTAACTAAAGAAACCACCACGATTGTTGATGGTGCTGGTGACTCTTTAGCGATTCAATCACGTGTTGATCAAATCCAAACTGAAATTGGTCAGTCTGAATCTGAATACGATCAAGAAAAGCTTCAAGAGCGTGTTGCAAAATTAGCAGGCGGTGTTGCGGTGATTAAAATCGGTGCGGCCACTGAAGTTGAAATGAAAGAGAAAAAAGCTCGAGTGGATGATGCATTAAATGCAACTCGCGCAGCGGTAGAAGAAGGTGTGTTACCAGGTGGTGGAGTTGCGTTAGTGCGTGCTGCTATGAATGTAACGGCTAAAGGTGCAAATGAAGATCAGGATGTAGGTATTGCATTAGCACTGCGTGCTCTAGAAGCGCCACTTCGTCAAATCGTAGCAAATGCTGGTGGCGAACCTGCTGTAGTTGTTGAAAGAGTTAAATCCGGTGAAAAGAACTTTGGTTATAACGCTGCAAATGACACTTATATTGATATGATCGAAGAAGGTATCTTGGATCCAGCAAAAGTAACTCGCTCTGCATTACAAGCAGCCGCTTCAGTTGCTGGTTTAATGATTACTACAGAAGTTATGATTACTGATTTAGCCGATGATAGTGTTATTAGTGGTGCTGGAACAGGTAATGGAATGGATATGCCTGGTATGGGCGGCATGATGTAATTGATTGATTTTAACTATTTGATTATTTAACTCACATTTAATTTGTATAGAGTGCTCAGTAGTTAAGATAAAAAATCAATTTTAGTTTAAATCCTTGTTTTTTTTAATTGTCTTGAAACTTTGTTATTTAAAGTTTGTCATTAAAAGAAGCAGGGATTTTTTGCTTCATGGCTGCGCATTTTGTAGAATGATGTGCTTTTTTCATTTTTAATGGTGTTTAAAAATATGTTTAAAATCAAAACCAGTTTAATAATCGCACTTGTGGTCTTTTTGATTACATTGGTTTTGACTGTGCCTAATAGTTATTTGTTGAGTAAGTTTTCTGCACAAGTCAGTACATTACCTTTTAGTATTACAAATACACAGGGTCATATTAGCAATGGATCGGGTGAAATTAATTACCAAGGTATTACGGGTAAAATTTCTTGGAAGTTAAATTCTCGTAGTATGTTTATTGGAAAACTAAAGGGTCATGTTAAAATTGAAATTTTAGATTCAACTGTTACTGCTGATATAAAAATTGGTTTGAATACTATGGAGTTATATAATTTAAATGGACAGTTAAGTTATTTGACTATAAATGAATTAGGTAAAAGTCAGCGTTTAAAAGTGGATGGGGATGTATCTATCCAAAATTTTGCAATTAAGATCTCTCAATCAAGTTCTAAAAATGATGAAGGAGTTAAAGTTGTTGTCAAAACGTTAGAGAATTTAGAAGGTCGAATTATTTACACTGGAGGTGATGTTATACATCCAGCGATGGGTAATTTGAATGTGCCAAGGATCATAGTTAAAACTGAAATCCTTGAAGATAAATGGAAAGTTAAAATAAATGATGAAAATGATAACCTGTTAAGTGATATCGATTTCTATTCCGATGGCCTGATATACGTTCAGGGTTATAAAACGTTGTCACCCATTATTAATAAACAATTTGGTGGGACTGATCCCATTATCATCCAAAATCATGTTTTTCCTACATTTTAAATAAGGTTGTATTGTGGCTGCATTAAATTTACAAAACCCATGGGTTAGACGTGTCATTTCAATTAGCTTTATTCTCATAATTGCAATGCTTGCTTATTTTTTAGCGATATTGACTTGGAAGATCATTGTTAAACCAAATGTGACTTATTCAAGTGTTATTTCGTTACCTAAACAAGCTGCTAAATCGAATAATTTAGTTTCTGATGCGACTAAAGCGAGTCATATTGCCAACGTGCATGTATTTGGTCAATATAAAGAACCTCAAGATGAATCGGTTGTTGAAGAAATTAAACCGGATTTAGAGCCAAAAATAACACCACTTAAGTTTGTATTGATGGCAACTATGGTCAGTAATAATCCTAAAAGTGGTATGGCGTCAATAGCCGAAGGCAAAACAACGTCTTTGTTTAAAATAGGGGATGACGTTTTTGAAAAAGCTACATTACACGCTGTTAATGATGAAAGTGTAGAGTTTCAAAGAGACAATGGCGATATTGAAACGTTAGAATTACCCAGTGATAAAAAGAGTAATTTTTCTGATTACATAGCCCCTGAGCGTGGTGCTAATTTAGGTTCTGATTTTAATCGTGTCGAGAGAAAGACAACTTCTACGCGTAGTAAATATTCTAGGGATGAAAAGACTGCAGAAGATAAATCATTGCGAACAAAAGGTTCGTCAGGTACTTCAAACTCTAATGTACTTCCCGATATTGTGACCAATATTAAGCGTTCAAATATCAAAAAAGTACAAGACTCAATGAATAACGATGAAAAGGTAAAAAGCTCTGTTGAACGTTATGTAACAAATCAAGTAAATAAAGCAAAATCAAATCCAGTATCAACATTAACTCGATATGGTTTAAAGCATATTCCAGGAAAAGGATACGAAGTAACATCAAGAGCACGTGATTTAATGTTACTTGGATTAAGAGCAGGGGATATTATTATTAAGATCAATGGTCATACTGCCACTTCTCCTGAAGAAGATATAAAATTAATTGACACAATAATGGCCAGTGGTGAAATTTTAATTGAATACGAACGTAATGGAAGAGTTCTTGTCATGAAACAAGCGCTTTTACAATTTTAATTATAGAGATACAGGAGAAACCAAAAATGCAACTAAACAATATATTGGTCAAGCAATTTTTTCTGATAATGATAATGGCCAGTTTAGTTTTATTTTCGCAGTTTTCTGTGGCACAAACTAATAAAAATGAACAAACTTGGGAATTATCGTTTCCAGATAATAATATTTATGAATTAATTGAATTTGTTAGTAAGGTTGCAAGCAAAAACTTTGTTGTTGATCCAAGTGTTAAGGGTAGGATTCAAATTATTTCTGGTGGTGATGAATTAACCGCTTATGAAATTTATGCTTTATTTCAAGAGGTATTAGCTTCAAACAAGTACGGTTTAATTGAAAAAGATGGATTTACGTTAATTGTCCCTACACATAAAATGCTTAAGTAATTGATATTGAACAAGAAATTTTAAGTTGTTTACGAATACAATGGTAAGGTAGTTGTTATCAAACAAGTGCTTTTACAATTTTAAGAATACACAAACAGGAAAAAACAAAAAATGAATACAATCAATATATTGGCAAGGCGCCTTTTTCTGATATTGACAATGACCAGCTTGGTTTTGTTTACACAATTTTCTGTGGCTCAAACTAAAGAGGAAGAGCCAACTTGGGGATTATTGTTTCCAAACAATGATATATCTGAGCTGATTGAATTTGTCAGTAAAATTGTAGGTAAAAACTTTGTTGTTGATCAGCGAGTTAAAGGCAAAGTACAGATTATTTCTGGTGGAGATGAATTAACCGCTGATGAAATTTACATACTTTTCCAAGAAGTGCTGGCCGCGCTTAATTATGGTTTAATTGAAAAAGATGGATTTACTTCAATTGTACCTACCAATCAAATGCGTAACTTAGCGTCTAAAATTGATTATACTGGTGATGTAGAAGGTAATGAATTTATTACCGCCGTTATCCCTGTTAAAAATGCCAACGTGAATGATATCATCGCTATCTTACGACCAATTATTGCAAAGTACGGTCATATAGCACCTGAAAAAATCACCAATTCAGTTGTAATTGTGGATCACGCTGACAATATTCAACGTTTTCGTGGTTTGATTAAGCAATTTGATATTGCTGATAAAGCATCGATTGAAATTATCGAACTTAAAAATGCTTGGGTTGGCGGTATTATTCCATTACTTGAAAAAGTGAACCCAGATACTGTGAGTTCTTCTGGTTCAGGAAACTCAGGTACACCTGATTCGCGAACTGTAAGAGTGATTGCTGACGAACGTTCGAATCGTATTATTCTTAAAGGTGAAAAAGCAGCGCGAGATGAATTAAAAGCCTTAATATATAAATTAGATGTTAAAAGTGAAGTGAGTAGTTCTTCAAAGGTTATTTTCCTTGAAAATGCAAACGCAACTGAAATGGCAGCCATGCTGCAAGGGTTTGCGGGTGTTGTGCAAAAAACACAACAAAATAACGCCACTTCTCAAGCGGCTACTTCGGCTACTGCCATTATTGCGGATGAATCATTAGATGCCCTGATTATTCGAGCTGAGCCGGCTTTGATGGCTGAAATTGAAGCCGTTATCGCTCAATTAGATGTGGTGCGTGAACAGGTATTGATCGAAGCAGCCATTGTTGAAATTTATGGTGACTTAAGTAATCAATTTGATATTTCATGGGCAACCAATCCAGATGCAGTGATAAATGGTGGGATGATACCTGCAATTAGTAGTTTTGGTAGTTCAGGTCAAATTCTTAAAAGTGCGGCTTTAGGAACTACAGCAGTTGTTAGTAATTTAGCGGATTTAAGTGGCGCAGCAATTGGGTTGATTGATCCCTTTTCTGATGTGCCTAATTTTGGTTTAATCGTTTCGGCTTTGGAATCCAATAACAATGTTCAAGTATTATCAACTCCCTCAATAACTGTCATTAATAATGAAGAAGGCAGTATTGTTGTTGGTCAAAGTGTGCCATTTGTTACTGCGGCGGCAACTGAAACATCGGGTCCAACCATTGTGCGTCAAGATGTGGGTACCACGTTAACCGTTATACCGCATATTCAGCGAAATAACATAGTTCGTTTAACTGTGAGTCAATCTTCGGATTCTATTGCATCAGCGCAGGTTTTGGGTGCTGCGGATTTGATTACAAATAAAAGAACAATTAATACAGAAGTATTAATAAAAAGTGGTAAAACAATTGTTCTTGGTGGTTTAGTCAGTACTTCTTTCTCGGAAGGTGAGTCTCGTGTTCCATTTTTAAGTCGTATCCCTATATTAGGAATATTATTTAAATCTAAAACAACAATCATGAAAAAGACAAATTTAGTGGTGATTTTGCGTCCAACGATTATTCGTGGCGCCGGTGATGAGTTAGATGCTGTTACCGAACGTAAGTATTTAAAAGTGTTTGATATTAATTTAGGTGGTAATGGTAATTTAGTTGCACCATCTTATGATCAAATATTTGATGGTGAATTAAAAGCAGAGCTATAACCAAATAATATAAATGAACAATGTAAAAAGGCTCTCTAACTTAAGTTACAGAGCCTTTTTTTTAAATAAAATCTTTAGGTAGGGCGGGTTTTTCGTAATATTCGTCTACTTTTACATCTTTTTTTGCATCCATAGCTTGATTACATAATAAATCACACAATTCATTTCCAGCGTTACCACTATGACCTTTTACCCAGTGCCATGAAATATGATGTTGTTTTACTTGGTTTAATAACATATCCCAAAGATCAATGTTCACAGCGGGTTTTCGATCGGATTTGATCCAGCCTTTTTTCTTCCAATTTGCCGCCCATTTTTTTTGAATGCCATCAATGACATATTTACTGTCACTATGAAAATCAATTTGACAACGTTGAGTCAGTGACTTTAATGCGAAAATGACAGCCATTAATTCCATTCTGTTGTTTGTTGTTAACTTGTAACATTGGCTTTTTTGTTTTTTAAATACTTGATCGTTGACTGTTGTCTCTAATGCAAACGCCCAAGATCCAAGTCCGGGGTTTTTACGACAACCACCGTCTGTGTGAATAACTACATGATGCATGAAAGTCTACCTTAAATATAAAAGGGTATTGTATAAAAAAATACGAGGTAAATATATCGCCTTAAGATTAGATGTGAGTCTACTTTGAGATTGCAATTGTTTTGTCCCTAGATTATTCTGCTCGCAGTGTAAAACTTTTAATAATAATATAAAACATTAGGGTAATTATGAAATTTACAAAATTAGCAATAACAGCCGCTTTATCAGTTGCATCGGTAGTAGCAGTTGCAGAAATGCAAAAGGAAGTGTTTTCAGGCAAGGTACAACAAAGTGGTTACTTCGTTGAAAAAATTGAACAATGTGGTGTTGGTGTTGAAAAAAGCACTCAAGACTTTATTTTGTTTGATGGTGAAAAAAATCGTTTAACGGGTTGGTCACATGCGACTAATGTTGAAGGTTTAAGCTTAGATGCTGAAGAATACAGCTCAGAAGTTGTGGCAGCATCTACATGTAATGCTGTGCCTGTGTATCAAAATATATTAGTGAAAAAATACGCAAACTGGGACGCACAACATGTAAATGGGATCGAGCCACAATTTGCTTCTGATAACATTAAGTTGTCTCAAATAGAAAGTATTGTACTTGAGTTTAAAGTGAGCTCTAATAAATCAAGTATTCCAACAAAAATGGATGTCTCAAAATTATACAGTGCATTTTTAAATGAAGATCAGCTTACAGAATTAGACAATAACAAAATCAATTTTGGTATTACAATTTTTGAAGCAGGTTTTAACGATCAATCAACTGCATCGTTTAATGCCAATATATTCTTAGAATTGGATCAAACACAGTATTTTGATCAATGGGTTAAAGTAACGATTCCAGCAGATAGCTTAAATTTCTACACAGAGCAAAACTGGGGTGCAACTACAATCAACGCTGAGGACTTTGCAGATACTACTATTTTGGGTCTACGAATCAATCCTGAGACCCAAGCGGGCAAAGTAGTAAGACATTCAACTAATGATACGTTTGCAACGAATACACCACCAGAAGCGTTTAAAGAAATGAATGTAGCCTTTAAGAAAGTGGCATTTGTTTTAAAATAAATATTTAAATTTGAATCCAAAAAAACCGACTATATGTCGGTTTTTTTATGTCTAATGAAAATGAAATTAACGTGCGGGGAATCACGAAAGCGAATGGAAATTCAAGAAAGGTTTCCTTTCGCCAGAATTGCAACAGAGCCTTTAATTAATCATCTTTTCGATTAATTAAACTTAACAAGCCACGCGAATGAAAAACCAAGAAAGGTTCCCTTTCGCAAGGTTTTAAACAGAGCCTTTAATTAATCATCACCTCGATTAATTAAACTTAGAAGCCACGCGAATGAATATCCAAGGCGGGTTCCCCGACGCAAGGATAAGAATAGAGCATTTAATTAATCATCTTCTCTATTAATTAAACTAAAAGAGCGAGCATTTAATTAATCATCATCTCGATTAATTAAACTTAAAAGCCATGCGAATGGAAATTCAAGAAAGGTTTCCTTTCGCCAGAATTGCAACAGAGCCTTTAATTAATCATCACTTCGATTAATTAAACTTAGAAGCCAAGCGAATGAATATCCAAGGCGGGTTCCCCGACGCAAGGATAAGAGTGGAGCCTTTAATTAATCATCTTCTCGATTAATTAAACTTAAAGAGCCATGCGAATGAATATCCAAGGCGGGTTCCCCGACACAAGGATAAGAATAGAGCGTTTAATTAATCATCACTTCGATTAATTAAACTTAGAAGCCATGCGAATGGAAATTCAAGAAAGGTTTCCTTTCGCCAGAAATTCTATAGAGCATTTAATTAATCATCACCTCGATTAATTAAACTTAAAGAGCAACTTAGAAATCATCCGGTGTAATAACGTCAATTTCAGGGCGTTTTGATCGATAACTTAATAAATGATGAATTCTATTGTATTGATAGGATAATTGCAGAGTAATGAGGCTATTTGGGGTCTGCCAAATGCTTTTTAATATTAAATCGTCATTTGCTATGGCGCTGCCCCATTGATCCTTAGAGAGGATTTGAGCGTCCGGATACCATATCTGTTCGTTCGTTTTTGGTAGCTTGTATTTCTTGCTTAATTGTTTTTGAATGACTAAATAATCTTCAACATAATCTTGAAATAATATGTGTTCATCTAAAAAGTCAAAGTAGCCGTCACTTAATAAACTGTTTTCGAATAAATAGACGATGTTGGTTTGTTTAAAAATGGAAACTTGAGCTTTGTAGGCGATGAAATTTTGATTGCCAGGCGGGGTAAAATTTTCTCTTGTTTCGGTATCAATTATTTTTTGATGAGAGTCACCCCAATTGCCCACTGCAAAATCTGCAGCAAGGCTATGGGTGCTAAATGCGATGAGACTAAATAAAAATAAAAATACAAAAAGTGTTTTAAGGGGGATCATATTAGACCTAGACAAAAAAAGTGCTTATTTTCAGTCTAGGCAATAAATTAGAAGTTTTCAAAGAAGTCTAAAAGCTCATCGCCATCTAGATTCTTAAAGTCTTTCGAGTCGTCTTGTATTTCTTCTTTTTTAGGTGCGTCGACTTTTTCTTCTTTTTGAATCGGCTCTGCTTTAGCTTTTATTTTTTTAGGCGCTTTTTTAGCCGGTTTTTCAGTTATTATAACTTTTTTAAACACCACTTGCTCTTGTGGGTTGTTAGTTTGTAATTCTTCCTGTGCTTCCTGTGCTTCCTCTAATGCTCTTTGTTTTAGTGCTTCTTTAAAAGGGTGGGGCACTACTTTTATGACTTTAGTTTCGTTCTTTTTGCCCTTTTGAAGCATCGCTTTAGCGTAAGCGCTTATAGGTTTTTTCTTATGTTTGCTTAACGTGTTTTTTGAAGGGATTTTTCCGCGATTACCTTCTTCGTCTAAAATTTTTGATTTTGATCCCGTTTTAAGAGAGACCTTGCTTTTTAAGCTTCGTGATTTTTTACTGCGAGACATATTAGGCTCCTAAAAAGTATCGCGCCATTTTCGAAGTGAAGTAAATACGTCTAATTCACTGTTTGATGGCAAAGATTGTTGGGACACTGCTGCAATTATAGCGCTGTGAGCAGTATTAAAAAATGGGTTAAATTGTTTCTGTTGGCCAATGGTTGTTAACGGGCGGTCAATTTCGGCTAATTGCTTAATATTATTGCTTAATTGCTCAAGCTCAATATTGTTGGGTTGTAATGTTTTTGCAAAAAACAAATTATCTAAATCGTAATCATGTGCGTTTAAAAATACACAGTCATCTTTAATATTTTTTAGCCATAAAATGGCATCAAACATGGTGGAATACTGATCTTGGCGTACTTTACCCATACCATAATTAAATACTATGTCACCACAAATTAACCATCGTTGATCTTGTTCTAAAAAAACATGATGCAGTGGGGTGTGGCCTGGTACGTGTTTAATATTAAACCTAAACTCATTAAACTCTAAAAAATCACCTTGTTTATATCCAGTTGCTTGATGAAATAACGAGGTCATCTTAAACGGGCAGTGGATAGGGATATTAAAATGTTGGCTAGTTTGATTCGCACCCAAATAATGATCTAAATCTTCGTGGGTAATCCAAATTTGAGTAGGGGTGAGATTATGCTCTAAACAAAAACGGATGCTTAAGTCAGCATCCGTAGGATCAATAATTAAAGCTTGGTTATGTTCATCAACCAAACAATAATTATAATTTCTAAGACGATTATGTAGATAAAATCGTTTGATTGTTAACATAATCGTAGTATTGATTAAGTACGTTGATTAGTCTTAGAAATTAAATCTTGAAGTTTGCTAGTTAAGCGGACTTCTTTTTCTTGTTTGTTCTTTTTAAATTGCTGAGCTTTTTTACGCTTAGTATTACGTTCTTGGCGTTTGGCTTCAATTTGACCAATGCTTTCTTCAGCGTGTTTTTGTTCATCTGCAGTTACAATACCTGCTTCGTTTTCTTGAAGGTCAATACGTTTAGCACCTTCAACAATACTTTTATAATAATCAAATTGACGAACATAAGAAGATAACGCTTTGCGAATCTTAGTTTTAGATAATTTTTCATCTTTTGCTAAGTCTTGGTGTATGCCAACTTTTAGTGGTCGAGCATTCTCTAAATTGAATACCTGCGGATAACCATCTAATAATAATTTCATGGCAGCGCGATTGGCTTCTACCGCTTTACGGCGTTTTTCGTTATCACTTAAAGGTTTGTTTTGTTGTTCCGTCTTTTGTGTCTCAGACATGGTAATTCCGCAGTTAATTCGTAAGGCGCGCAATATACCCAAAAGTTGAGGAAATTAAAAGGCGTATTGCGCGTATTTATCAGATTTGCGCGATTTTTTCGCCCATTTTTACATCACTTAACGCTTTAAGCGATTCTGACCACTTAATTTCGTCATTTCCAAACAATAAAACAACCGTAGAGCCTAAAAGGAATCGGCCCATTTCTTTACCCTTTTTAAGCTCAATTTGCTCTAAAGGATATTTTTGATGGGTGACTTTTTTTCTTACGGGAGCAAGTTGGCCTGCCCAAACGGTTTCAATGCTAGCAACAATCATAGCGCCAACTAACACCATCGCCATCGGACCATTAGGTGTATCAAAAAGGGCCACCACTCTTTCATTTCTTGCAAAAAGGCGAGGCACATTTTCACTGGTTGCTGTATTTACGCTGAAAAGCTCAACAGGGATGTAGGTCATTGAAGTTAATTTGCCATCACATGGCATGTGCATACGATGATAATCTTTAGGGCTTAAATAGACAGTAGCGAATTTACCGTTTTTGTATTGCTCGACGTTTTCACCGGCTAATAATTCCTCACAAGTAAAATCGAAACCCTTGGCTTGGAATATTCGACCTTCTTTGATATCACCAAGTTGGCTAATTGCACCATCAGCGGGGCAAGCGAATCCGTTATCGTCTTGACAGATTTCACGTGCGCCGTCTTTTAATGCACGAGTAAAAAAATCATTAAAACTTTTGAACTCATCAAAAGACTGCGCTTGATACTCATCTAACGTAATACCGAATTTTTTAGCAAACTTGGTAATGAATGTGTTTTTTATCCAAAGCACTTCACTTGCTGCAATTTTTCCTACGAGTCGAGAAATTAAATGTTGAGGAGTTAAATATTGAAAAATAATAAATAGAAAAGTTTTAAAGCTGGCCATGATCATTAAGTTCTGAAAAAATAGGCATTTTACTGTTTACTGTGTTTTTCACAAGTCTGATATGAATACAATCTTGAATAAAATTACAAAAATAAACTTTGTCTTATGTTTGATAGCAATATCAATGTTGTCGTTATCGCCATCTGAATCGGTTCCACAAGTGGGTGGGTACGATAAAATCGTCCACTTTTTATCCTATCTTATTTTAAGTATGAGTTTTTGGTTAGGGTTTCAAAAGGCAAAACCTGTGTGGTTAGTGCTTATTTTGCTTATAATGTTTGGAGTGCTTATCGAAATATTACAAAGCTTTGTGCCGGGGCGGTTGATGTCTTTAATGGATGCAATAGCTAATGGCTTGGGTATTTTGGTGGGATATTGTTTTTGTGTATTTATAATTCAATTTAAAATAGGAGCGAGTAAGTGAAAAGAATTTTATATTTTATATTGTTTTTTGTTTTATCAATCAGTTTCTATGTTTTAGTAGTAAAACCTGATGAAGAGGTTGTTATTGGGCAAAATATTGAATTCATTGAGCCAGTTGAAAATATTATAAATGCCAGTCAACATCTCGATGATAAGTATGAAGCCTTTAAATTGTTATTACAGCAAAAAAAATGGATGCATGCGTTGGATTTGTATCGTAATTATTACACTGAATTTTTAGAGTTAGAGGGTGTGGATTCTAAAAATCATCCATTAAAAGCACAATTAATTAATACGATGCTGTTTTTGTCTGCAAGCGATGATCAACAAGAGCTAAATACATTAGTGAATTATACTTTAAGTATTTACCCTCAAGACGTTGATTTTATCCAAGTTAAAATGAATTTAATGATTGGAATGGGTGAGGTATCCGCTGCTTTGGATTTTTATTTCACTAAACTTGATCAATTTGATGATGACGCTGAAAAACAATTTTTTGCCGAACGGTTCGGACAATGGTTAGATAACCAATTTGATATTTGGTTTTCGAATCAGTCATATCAAAGTATTGAATTGGTTTGGAAAAAGTTGGTTCGATTTGATTCTGAACAAGTTAAATGGCAGGTTCAATTAACAAAATCATTAATATGGCAAAAGAAATATAAAGAAGCATTGGTTGTTATAAAACCATTTGAACACGATTGGGATTATCAATATGAAATAGAGGATCTTCTACAACTCATTGAAAATAATTACGAAGAAAAGAACATTAAACTGTTTAAAATAGGGAGTCATTATCAGGTGGATGTTTTGTTTATGGATGATAAAATATACCCAGATGAAGCAAAGCTTCGGTTGTTGATTGATACAGGCGCCAGTTTTACTGTTATTGATCAACAGGTATTTGATGAGTTGTTTGTTTATTTGAATGTGAGTTATGTCAAAACGGTTAACGCCAATACAGCAAATGGATTGGTTGCAGCTAAAATGTACAAGGTGGATCGGTTTTTAATAGGGGAGTATTTTGTGGATGATTTTAATTTTATAGTGTTGGATTTGACGTTGGATGGTTCAGGTACTCAAGGTTTATTAGGTATGAATTTTCTACAAAATTTTGAATTTAATATTGATCAAGTGAATCGTGTTTTATATTTGTCAAAATAAATAATTAAAGGGGAAGGGAGTTCCCCTTTTTTTAAATAACTTATTGTGCTTGTTCTATGCCTTTTTTCATATCAACTCGTAAGAATAATAGTCCGCCAATCACAAAGAACACAATAATTAATAATAGTGCATCTCGTAGTCCGATAATATCTGCAAATATTCCGTAAGTCATACCTAGTAAAATCGCTGTACGATTAAACATGCCCCATAACCCAAACATCAAAGCTGAATCTTTTTGTTTGGTTAATAAGCCAACTACAGCACGACTTGAACTTTGAGTGGCACCTAATGCTAATCCAATCATTAATGAAAAATAGGTAAATGCGGTATTGGCATCGGTGTTTAATATAGTGGCTATATTTTCAATGAAGTAAATCGAAAGTATGCCCATAACCCACCAAATAAGTGTGATTAATATTGAATTTTTAGTCCCAATAAATCGATCTATAAAACCAAATAATAATGATCCGAAAAAAGCAGATAATTGTAGTAAGATAAACATAATTGATAGCTGTGATTCACTTAGCGTGAGAACATCTTTTGAGTAAATACCTACAAATTTTATTATTGCTGCATAACCTGCCATATAAACAGTGAATGCTAAAAAGAATTTACTTAATACTGGGTACGTTCTTATTAATTCTTTAAAGTTTATTAGTCGTTCAATTCCAAGTTTTAATATCTGTTTAAATTCTAATTTTTGAGTCGGTTTAATTCGGTTTTTAACCCATATAAAAGTGGGGATTGATGCAATAAGAAAAAAGAATGCAGTAAAAAGCATCGCATTTTGATTCATGGATACTTGCTCTTCAATAGGTAAATCTTTGCTCCCTTTCGTTATTACGAAAAGAACGATGATTAATGATACTAAGCCCCCTTAATAACCCACTGCCCAGCCAATTCCAGAAATCAGCCCCATATTCTTTTTTGAAGAAATGTCAGTTAAGAATGAAGCGCAGATGCTTTCCCCGATCATCCAGGCGGCATTGCTGATACCAATGATGGCGATAGCTAGCCATATATCACCAGGACCCACAAAATATAATAAAGCTGTAAAAAGTGAACAGATGAGGGTTGATGCAATTAGGTAGCTTTTCTTATGTCCGCTTAAATCACAAATTACTCCGATAAATGGAGATAATATTAAAGCGATTAAACATGAAAATGCAATGGCAAGACTCCAGTAGGAGTTAGCAGCGTTTTCTGATTGAACGACATGTGATGTGAAAAAACCTGAAAAAACTACGGTGATGATAATAGTTGTATACGCTGAGTTGGCTACGTCATACATTGCCCAGCCAAAAATCTCGCGTTTTTTAGCGCCAGTTTGACTTTCGTTATTTTGAGGGGAGGATTGCATGGCTGTCCTTACAATATAAAAAAAGAGTATTGTGACATTTTAAGATGATAATAGACAGCTAGCAAGGTAGTAGTTGTGTAGGGTTGTTGATGAATTACAGGCAAAAAAAATCCCCGTTAAAAAACGAGGATTTTATAAAATACTAAAATGCTTATTTAATAAACATCATTTCAGAGTATTTCGGTAAAGGCCAAGCAGTGTCGTCAACTAATGTTTCTAATGCATCACCTGATACACGAACAAGATCCATTAATGGGCGAATTTCTTTTGCACAGTATTGCATGTGAGCTTCAGTTGATTCGAATTCTTCTTTCTCGATCAAACCTTTTAATACTTCAACATCTTTAAGCATTGTATTACTTGCTGTTGCAATGTTTTTAGCAATTGAGTCATCTAATTCGATACCCATTTCTTGTGCAGTGCTGCCAGCTAATAACAATTCGCTTAAATAACCAATTGATGCAGGGTAGATAGAAGTAGTAGCAAGGTCGATAACTAATTTCGCTTCAAGCATAATTGTTTCAATATATTGCTCAGCATATACTTCGTAACGGCTTGATAACTCTAAAGGCGATAAAACCCCCGTTCTCTCGAATAACTCTTTAACTTCAGGCTCTAAGAATGCTGGTAATGCATCGGCTGTAGTTGGGATGTTTTTAAGGCCGCGTACTTCAACAGCCTCTTTGTGCCATTCTTCAGAATAACCGTCACCACCAAATACTGCGCTGCCGTGTAAATCCATCAATTCTTTTAGTACTGTTACCACTGCTTCAGATTGCTCTTTGCCTGATGCGATTTCAACTTCTAACTTATCACTGATCCAATCTAAAGAATCAGCAAGCATTGTGTTCATTGCTACCAATGGACCAGAAACTGATTGTGAAGAACCTACTGCTCTGAATTCAAAACGGTTACCGGTGAAGGCAAAAGGAGAAGTACGGTTACGATCGCCTGGATCACGTGTGAAAGATAGCACTTGTGAAAGGCCTAAATCCATTACGCCGCCGTTTTTAGTTGGCTTGATTTTACCGGCTTGGATATCTTTGAATAATTTTTCTAATTGATCACCTAAGTAAACAGAAAGAATCGCTGGAGGCGCTTCGTTAGCACCTAAACGATGATCGTTTGCTGCAGTTGCTATTACTGCACGCAATAAAGATCCATACTTATGTACACCACGAATTACCGCACCACAGAAGATTAAGAAGTTTAAGTTCTTTTCAGGAGTATCACCTGGATCAAGTAAGTTACCTTGAGTCGAGTTACCTACTGACCAGTTAACGTGTTTACCAGAACCGTTTACACCGGCGAATGGTTTTTCATGTAATAACGCAGTCATACCGTGTTTTTTAGCTGTGTTTTTCATAGTAGTCATTAGCAATTGCTGATGATCTGCTGCAACGTTAGCCGCTTCATAGTAAGGTGCAATTTCAAATTGACCAGGCGCTACTTCGTTGTGGTGAGTTTTAGCTGGAATACCTAAGCGGTATAACTGATCTTCGAAATCTTGCATGAATACTTGAACACGCTCTGGAATCGCACCGAAATAATGATCATCAAACTGTTGACCTTTCGCTGGTGGCGCACCAAATAATGTACGGCCAGTTTGAATTAAATCTGGACGAGCATTGATGAAGTTGTTGTCTACTAAGAAATATTCTTGCTCAGCACCACAACTTGAATTTAATGTAGTGATGTCTGTTTCACCCATTATTCTTAATACACGCTGTGCTGCTTTGTTCATTGCAGAGTTTGAGCGAAGAAGAGGGATCTTTTTATCTAACGCTTCACCAGTCCAAGACATAAATACACTTGGAATCATTAACGTAGCGCCATTTGCAGTATGGATAATATATGCAGGGCTAGTAGAATCCCATGCAGTATAACCACGTGCTGCGTTAGTCATACGTAAGCTGCCATTAGGGAATGAAGACCCATCTGGTTCGCCTTTAATTAATAAACTACCAGTGAACTCAGTAATTGCATTGCCTTCTGGATTAGTGATGATAAAACCATCATGTTTCTCAGCAGTAGCGTTGGTCATTGGGTAGAAAATATGAGAGAAAAATTTAGCGCCTTTAGACATTGCCCAGTCTTTCATAGCTGCCGCTACAATATCAGCAGTAGCTGAATCAATTGCTACGCCAGTTTGAGCTGTTTTTTTCATTGCTTTAAATGCGTTTTTAGAAAGGCATTCTTCCATTTTAGCAAGGTTAAAAACATCGGTTGCCCAGATTTTACTTAATGGATCAGTACTTGATAAATCCATTGGTTCAAGTGCAGTAATTGCATTGATTGCTGAAAGTCTTGAATCGTTAGCGCTCATAATTTTACCTCTAAGAATATTTTATTGTAAAAGTTTCTAAATCACCAAAAGCAAGAATTGAACCAACTTTTATATTAAGTGATTTTTTATAAGTATTTGTTATATATGGGGTTTTGACGCGTGTTATAACTTAAAATAGAACTAAAATAAAGTTCTATTTTGGTGCAAAGGCGCACCAAGAAAGTTATATCTTAGGTAGAAGGGCTTTATTTGGATTGATCTATCAGGTGTAACCACATTTTTATTTGGTCTTCAGGTTCGTGTGGATTTAAACCCATTTCAATTGCGAGCTCTCTTGATTGATCGTTGATTTTTTGAATATCTTGATCATCAAATAAATCATAAACACTCTCAATTTGAAAATGATGCTCTTGTTCAGTCGTTGAATATAAACAATTTAAAACATCGTTGAGCCAGTGAGGGTCCGCACTGTAAAGAATTTGTTTGTCACAATCTTGGTTTAATTCTTTAATTAGATCTTCAGCTGTGCTGCCAAAATCAAATAAATCATCAATGTTAAATTGACCTTGATCGATGCCTTCAACCCAGTCATCTTGTGGGATGATCGAGACTGATTTGTACTGTCCATCAGTTAAACTCCATGCAAGGCATATGGGTACACTTTGATGGGATAAATCGCTGGCTTGAAAAGAAATGATGCATGGAAAATTAGAGTTTGATGACATATGGCTTCTTATGTTTAAAAAGGGTAAATATTACGCTTGTTTCCAAAATTGACCCAAATCTAACCCAAATCTAAATAAACACAGACTGCGTTGAATAGTTACAAAAAAGGTTGGTATGCGTGAATGCGCTCAATTATAATCACCCGCTTAATTAACGCGAGAACTATTTTATGACTGATCGAATTAAACGTGATTTTTATGCACGTGATAAAGAAGAGCAAGCCGAATTCTTAAAAATGACATGGTGTAATACCTGTATGAAAGAAGATTTAGGTATGACTAATCCGCAAGAGTATGAAATTCAAGGTAAAATTTTTATCGATGGTAAATGTAAAAAGTGCAACGATGTTGTGACTACTGAAATGGCATTTGATGACGAAGAGTAGTTTTGTATGTTGCGGATAAATCGTCGGGATGATGGTTTATCCTAATTTAACAAATAACACTATTTAACGTTGAAGCTCAGTCAGGTTACTGTTTATCAATTCTAAATGCTCCCAAAATAGGAAAATAATGCGCCCTTCTAAAAGCACTGAGCCTGTTAAACCTGTCAATGCAATTATGATTAAACATGTTTTTATCATGCTTTGGCCTTATGTTTGGCAATTTAAATGGCGAGTTGTATTTGCGCTTATTACATTGTTTATTGCCGCTAAAATTAATGTGACAATCCCGTTTGTGCTCGGTGGTATTGTTGATCATTTTGAGCAACCTAATATTGTGGTTTTGCCTATTGCCGCTTTGATATTGTATGGTTTGTTTCGATTTTCTTTAACGTTTTTGGCCGAAGTCAGGGATGTGGTGTTTGCTCGTGTAACGGAACGATTAATCACTAAAACCAGCTTGAATTTGTTTGCACATTTACATCAAATGGATTTAAGTTTTCATCTGTCGCGTCAAACAGGTGGTATCAGTAAAGATATGGAGCGTGGTTCACAAGGCATTAGTTTTATCATGCGTGCGCTTCTTTTGAATATTGCACCTACGTTACTGACTTTAATTTTAACCATGGAAGTAGTGACCCGGTTATATTCTGCTTGGTTTGGTTTGATTATTCTTATTTCAATTATCTGTTATGTGTTATTCACCATTATCGTCACGTCATGGCGAACTAAGTTTATTCGTCAAACCAACGTAGAAGACTCTAAGGCTAATACTAGAGCGGTGGATTCCTTGTTAAATTATGAAACTGTAAAATACTTTTCTAATGAACAAGCAGAGGAGTCACGGTTTGGTGCGTCTTTAACAAAATGGGAAAAAGCGCGTTTAAAAAATCGTATGAGTTTGGCGTTTTTAAACTCAGGTCAGGGTTTGGTGATTACTTTAAGTTGGGTCGCGACTTTATCTTTATCTTGTTATGAGGTCCTTCAGGGTAATATGAGTCAAGGTGATTTAGTGGCGGTGAACGCTTTAATGATGACGTTATTCGGTCCATTAAATATGCTGGGGTTTATTTATCGTGAAATCAAACGTGCGATGACCGATTTAGAGCATATGTATGAATTGTTAAATACAAAAAGTTTGATAGTAGATGCCGAAAATGCATCCAATATGCAATGTGATCAGGCTAAAATTGAATTTAAAAATGTGGATTTCCACTACGATAAAAAACGCCAAATTCTCAATAAAATCAACTTTACTATTTTGCCTGGGCAAAAGGTGGCTTTAGTGGGCGCTTCGGGTTCGGGTAAATCAACCTTAGCAAAATTGTTGTTTCGTTTTTATGATACAACAAAAGGTCAAATTTTTATTGATTCACAGGATATTTCAACTGTTTCGCAATATTCACTTCGCAAAAATATTGGTGTAGTACCTCAAGATACAGTGCTTTTTAATGATACTATCTTTGAAAATATTAGGTATGGACGCTTAGATGCTAACGACGATGATATTTGGAAAGCCATTGAAGAGGCGAGTTTGTTTGACTTTATTCAATCGTTACCTGAAAAAGAAAATACAATGGTTGGTGAACGTGGTTTAAAATTGTCTGGTGGTGAAAAACAAAGAGTATCGATTGCGCGTGTATTTTTAAAAAACCCTAAAATATTAATATTTGACGAGGCGACTTCATCATTAGATACCTTGTCAGAACAAAAAATAATGGCCAGTTTTAATGCATTAAGTGAAGAAAAAAGTACATTAGTTATCGCTCATAGGTTGTCTACTATTGTGGATGCCGATAAGATAGTGGTGTTGGATGCAGGGCAGGTGATTGAGCAGGGTACACATGACGAGTTGATTGCAAAGGACTCGAAGTATGCAATATTGTGGGATCAACAGCGATCCGAACAAAATAAGTTGGACTAATTGGAAATAAGTAGAGAAGTAATTATGATTAAGAAATGTATTTTCCCA